>DASYZS010000196.1:0-7421 GCA_035945895.1 Candidatus Dormiibacterota bacterium
TATCCCGACGCGCTGTGGATTGTGACCGGCAACGCCCGCTCCAACGCTGCGATGCTCGGAATCAATCGCGCTCTTGGGTTCAAGCCATTCCGCTCGTCGACCGAGTACCAAATCTCGCGCGCGGAGCTGGACGCGAAGATCAAGGCACTCTAGGTGCTCGTGCCCGCCCGGTTCGATCCGACGACGGCTGACGGCAATACGTGGAGCCGGTTCCACGAGCTGCGGCGTCTACGGCACGCCGAGCTGCGACCTGATGAGCCGATTCGTCCGGATGACGTTGTCGAGGCCGGCATGAAGAGGCCTGATCCGTTCGATTACCACTACTTCTATGAGATCGCCCGCGATGGCATGGCGATCAGCTCATTTTTCGGCGGCTCAGTGACTCCGTCGAACCCCGAGTACGAGACCAACAAGCAATTTTTCTGGGGCGACATCTACGTTCGCCCAGAACAGAGGCGGCGAGGCATCGCCACCTTGTGGTTACACCTGATCGCGGAGCTCATGGACGAGCACGGCTGCACAGTGCTCTCGGGCGCTTCGGACAATGACGCCGGTCACGCTTTCCTGAAGTGGCTGGGCGACGCCAAAGCTCACTACCATCGTGAGCCGTCTCGACCTGTCGAAGGTCGACTGGGCGATGGTCGAGCGCTGGGCGCAAGAAGGGCCAAGTCGGTCACCGCAAACGCGTCTGGAGAGCCACGACGGCCGGCTGCCCGAACCGATGTGGCCGGAGTTTGCGGCTCAGCGCAGCGCTCTGCTCAACACGATTCCCTTCGAGGGCCTCGACATCGGCGAGATCATCGTGACCCCAGAGAAGATCGGCGAATGGGTCGAGCGCGCTGAGCTCACCCGCACGGTCTGGCACAACATCTTGACCCGCGAACCCGATGGCACCATCTCGGGAATGACCGACGTCGAGTGGACTCCCTACGGCAGGAAGGTGATCCAGCAGCAGTTCATGGGTGTGCTGCCGCCTGCGCGCGGGCGGGGCATAGGGAAGTGGATCAAGGCCGCGATGCTGCTGCACCTGCGTGAGCTCTATCGGGATGCGCAGTGGATCGTCACGGACAACGCCCACACGAATGCGCCGATGCTGAAGATCAACGCCGACCTCGGCTTCAAGCCCTTCAGGACGTCTGTCGACTACCAGATGTCGCGCGCCGAGCTTGGCGCGAAGCTGAAGATGCTCTAGGCCCGGCGGCTCGCCTGGATGCTGCGCACGAGGAGGATCACGCCGACGATGATCAGCAGCCCGGGCAGGGCCGCCTTGCCGACGTTGCCGAAGTAGTCGCGACCGCTGATCCCCAGGATCGACTCGAACAGCACGAATCCGATCAAAAAGATCATCAGGCCGATTAACAGCAGGTTGCGCCCCGTGTGCAGCGCCGTCTGGTCGTGGTCACGCAGGGCCTGGAGATACATGCCGAGACCGATGCCAAATGGAATGACCAGCGACCACGCGTAAGCCCACACCGGCCAGTCGCCGCTGAAATTCGCGTAGGCAAGCACGAGGCCGAGCATCGTCACGATTCCGCCCGGAATGGTCGCGACCGCGCCGAAGCTGACGAAGCCAACGATCAGGAGCGTCAGGCCCGGAATGATGATGAACAGCGGCCAGCCGTTTTGGGTGAGGTCCACGCCCGAGAGGACGATGAGCAGCGCGAACAGTCCGACCACGACCAGGACGATCCCGAGGGCTGCCGTCGAGTTGCCGCCGGACTTCTTGGGCGCGTAAGGGACCGCCTCGACGTAGGGCGCGGGCGGTGGTGCCGCGAGCGGCTCGGCTGCGGGCGGCTCGGCCGCGGGCGCTTCCGCCGCCGCCGGCTCTGGCTCCTCCGCCGGCTCCTGCTCGGCGGGGGCCGTCTCCACCGGCTGCGCGGGCTCGTCGTCGGTCTTCTTCGCGGCAAAGATGTCTGGACTACCCGACAGCAGGTCGGACGTGACGTGGACCATGTCTTCCTTGGCCGTCGCGTCGTCGGTGGGTTCGTCGTCCGATTTGGAGGCGCGGTTTCGCTTGCTCATCGCAGGAAAAGCTTAATCGGCGTCCCTCAACGCGAACATCGGGTTCACCGGGCCATGCCCATGGCCGATCTCGAGTGAGCTCGCGATCGCTTGCGTGATGAACGTCTTGGCTTCCCTGGCGGCTTGCAGCGGCTCCGCACCGCGAGCAAGCCACGCCGCGATCGCGGCCGAAAAGACGCAGCCACTCCCGTGCGTGTTTTTCGTCGCGATGCGTTCTCCGCGAAGTTCGATGAGATCGGTTCCGTCGAAGAAGACGTCGATAGCGTCCTCGGAGTGGCCGCCCTTCACGACCGCGGCCCGGGCTCCCATGGCCACCAGGTCGCGTGCCGCCTGCCTGCGTTCATCGAGGGTGCTGACTTCGCGGTCGAGGAGCACTGTCGCCTCCGGCAAATTGGGCGTGATCACCGCGGCGAGCGGCACCAGGTGCCGGCGCAGGGCGTCGACCGCGTCGTCGCGCAGCAGCCTCGCGCCGCCCTTGGCCACCATCACGGGATCGACGACAAGATTGCGCAGGTCGTGATCACGAATCGCACCCGCGACTGTCGCGATGATCGCCGCGCTCGAAAGCATCCCGGTCTTCGCGGCCTGCACGCCGATGTCCTCGACCACGGCCGCGATCTGCTTGCGGATCAAAGACGCGGGCAGCTCGAGGATGTCAGTGACGCCGATCGTGTTCTGCGCGGTGATCGCGGTCACCGCCGATGTGCCGTGCACACCCAGCGCGGCGAAGGTCTTGAGGTCCGCCTGAATGCCCGCGCCTCCGCCGGAGTCGGACCCCGCGATCGTCAAGGCGACCGGAATCTTCATGCCGTGCTCCACCTGCGGCCGGTCCAATACACCGCGGCGGCGACGCCCACGCTCACCAGCCCTGAAAGATCCGCGCCGTGCAGCCCGGCGATCAATCGATCGTTGAAAAAGCTCGGTCCGGAAACGATGTTGCCGAAGAGGTTGACGTAGTTGACGAACAGCAGGCTGGTCGCGGTTCCAGCCAGCCACGCCCCGAGCGCAAGTCGCGGCCGGGCCCTGCCTTCAAACACGAAGAAGCTCAGCAGGACAACCGCGGCCCATGCCGGCGCCCACAGGTACGTCAGGATCAGGAAATCCTCGTACGCGACGTGGAAATCGGTCACCAGCACTGCGTAGGTGGCGAGTGCCGTGCCGAGAATTCCGCAACCGAGAGCGGTCTGCCAGCGCCGCAGATTGATGCCCATCGCGAGAGTCACGAGTCCGGCCGTGTACACGTCGAGGTAGTTCGCCCAGATCTCGCCGGCCACGACGAAGAGAAAGAAAGGAATCGCCAGCCACCCCGGCGCGTGCACGCTGATCACCGCCAGGAGGCTCTTGCTGGCCGCAAGCTGCGTGTCGATCGTGGGCAGAAGCAATCCGAACAGACCCAGCAACACCATTGGTGCGGTGACGCCGAGCACCGGCCAGAGCGTCACGGGACGCGTCGGGCTTGATGCCGGCAGGTAGCGAGAGTAGTCGCTGGCAAACGGATACCAGGAGGCGACAAGCGCGAAGCAAGTCATGAAACCGAGTACGAACGCCCCGGCGTAATCCCGACCGGAAGCGGTCGGGCCCTGCGTCCAGTGAAATTGAGGCGCCAGAAACAGGAAGAGCGCGGCCGACAGAACCGCGAACGTCACAGCGCCGTACGTCTCGAGCACCTTGATCGTCTGGTGGCCGAAGACCGCGACGACAACGCTGACCGCGGCGATGACGAGCACCAGGACGAACGTGACCGCCCGATCGGTTATGCCCAGGAGCTGCGCGCCCGCCTGCGCCGCGATCACGCAATCGACGGCGAACCATCCGACGGCGAGAAAGAGCGTCAGGCCCGCCCCGAGATAGGAGCCGCGGACGCCGAATATCCGGCGCGTGAAGATGATCTGCGGCAGGCCTGATCGCGGCCCGGTGTTGCTGAGCAAGCCGAGGATGAGGGCGGCGGAAACCGTGCCTAGAACGGTGGCGAGCAGCCCGTCCCAAACGCCCAGCCCGTAGTAGGTGACAAGGAAGCTCGCGGTGAAGAGGCTTGCGTAATTGACGAACGCGCCGGCCCACAAAAAAGCAAGCTCGCGCGGTTGTCCGTGGCGCTCGGTGTCCGGGATCGCCTCGATCCCGTGGCTTTCGACCTTGCCGAATACATCGGCGTCGCGAGCGGCAATCTCGCTCATCGATCTCCCTCCGCCGGCATTGCCCGGATCAGGTTTTGCGGTCGGCCAAAGCCCTCTCAGCCGCTCCGCCCTCATTCAAGAGGGTCCCCGCGAACCTCGGCGAAGCCTCCGAGTTGGTGGGGATGGAGCAGCTCCCGCGTTGGTTCGATTTTAGGCTCTCCACGGTGCGGTCAGCATGTGGGCAAGGATGCGATAGACCTCAGGATTGAACGCCAGGCCCACGTGGCTGCCATGGACTTCGATCGAGTTGATGTCAGGACGTAGACACGCCTTCCAGTTCACGACACCATCCGTGCGCGAATAGATCGACGTCGTAGGCACACGAGGCGCCGCTCGCAGATCGCGCAGGAAACGCATCTCGACTGTGGCCGCGTGCCGGTAGCGCATCGCGTTGTAAAGGTGCGCGGCGTGCACGCCCGCCATCGTCAGCGGGTGCACGTCGAACGGATCGCCGAGCGGTGTTCCCAGCGTGATGACCTGTTCGACGAGGTCAGGCTTGCGATGCGACAGCACCTTGGCGAGGACGCCACCACGGCTGTGACCGATCAGCGCGACCCGTGCTGTGGTCGTGCGGTGCAGCTCCGTCAGGGCATCGATCAGCGGCCGCAGCATCACCTCTGAATACGTGACGTTCAAGGCGACGCCGGCAAGTCGCGGTCGGTAGCCGATGCGACGCAGCCAATCGTGCTGGGTGCGAAGCGTCCAATCGCCGGCGAGAAAACCGGGAATCAGAAGCACGGGCCGGCGAAGGCCCCAGGGAACGTCGTCGCCGCGAAACACCGGGTCACGGAGCAAGCGCAGGAACTCGAGATAGATGCGCCCTTCGAGCCACATCGGCGGGATCGGGTCCCAACGGCCGGTCCGGCGGAGGTGGGGGAGTGAGGCCAATGCCTCGGTTACGACGCCGCGGCGGGCGCCGCCGGGCTTTTGTAGGCGCTCCAGGCGCGCAGAGTTCGCATGAACAGGCCTGGGGTCTCGAGCATCGGAACGTGGCCCACGTCCTTGAGCACCACGAGGTCCCAGTCCGTGCGGCGGCGCGCAAGCTCCCGTGCAGCGGCCACCGGAATGACCCGATCGAGGCTTCCGTGGATCACAAGCGTCGGACATTGCACGGCCGCGACCTTGGCCCAGAACCGCGGGTCCGCGATGCGCAGTCCAATAGATCGCGTCGCCTGCACGAGGGCCCGTCCGTTCTGCCGTCCGAGCCGTGCCCTTTCACGAGTGAGCTGCAGATGTGCTTCCACCACTGCGGGGTCGAGGCGAGATGGATCCGCCGCCACCAGCGAGAAAACGCGGGCCACGAGGCCTTCGGGCCCAACGACGCGGCTCTCTCGTTGCAGCAGCGTCATGGCCAGACCAGGAACCGAGAGGGCGGCGATCACAGCGAGCAGCGCTGGTTCGGGCCGGCTCACGGGCGCGCCCGGAATCGCAGGGTCGACAAGGACCATCGCAGTGATCCATCTGGGATGCTCAGCCGCCTCGAGGATCGATATGTGGCCGCCCATCGAGTTGCCGATGAGCGTGACCGGCTCGCGGACGACCTCTCTGATGAAGTCATGGACGAGCGCGGTGTTGGCACCAATGGCGGCGGAACGATTTCGCAATGGGGTCTCGCCAAACCCGGCGAGGTCGATCGCGATTGCGCGATGAGTCTTCGCGATCTCCGGTCCGACGGCCATCCAGTTGATGGCGCTACCCGCGAGCCCGTGGACCATGAGGACGGGAGGACCGGTTCCGCCGAAATCGAGGTAGTGGACGGGGCCATCGAGGTCCGCGACCCTATGACGCATCGCGTCACGAAATCCTACGTCAGGATTCCTCGGGCGAGACGCATAAGGATCTCGCCAACCGCTGAAACGCTGCGCCGGCCGTCCTGGTGCAGCCGGTCGAACATGGGGAAGCTGCCCAGCGCGGCGATCACGTCCTGGGCTTCTCGAATCGAGCACCCCGGCCGCAGGGCGTCGGCCCGGGCGAGGTCTTCGGCGAGCAGGCGGGCCGCAGGGGAGTCGTCCCCTTCAGGGAGGTGGCGATAGAGGGCGGGGCTGGCCGCCCAGCGCGAGCAGCGCGCGGCGAGGAACTCCTGGAGGTCTGGTGCCGGCGCTCCCGCCGGCGGCGCCAGGCTGCGGAGAAGCTCGGCCCGCGATCCGAAGCGGTTGTAGATGGTGGCCCTAGTCACCCCCGCCGCCCGGGCAAGGGCTCCGACGCTCAGGCCGGCCCCCAGCTCGAGCTGGCCCCGAGCCGCGGCGAGGATCTTCTCAGCGGTCCGATCGACGGACGCCTGACGCCTTCCCAGCCGGTACTGTCGGCTCACCCGAATAATTTAAACAGATAGACTATCTAATTAATACTGTTTAACGTGCCGTTATAGAGTCGGGCCGGTCGACCTACCATCCCACGCTGTGAGGTTGTGGGACCCTCTCGCCATCCGCGAGTTCGCCGCCCTGGTGCGCGACCCGGTGTTCCGCGGTCGAGGCGTTCCGCATGGCGACGGCCGGCCGGTGCTCCTCATCCCCGGGTTCATGGCCGGCGACTGGATGCTGCGATTCCTCGACGGATGGCTGGAGCGCGTCGGCTACCGCAGCTACCTGTCCGGGATCCTCGTCAACGTACTCCACTCCGAGCGCACGCTGTCCGGCCTTCGTCGCAAGGTCTCCGAGGTGCAGAAGGAGACCGGGTCGCGGGTCACCCTGGTCGGCCACAGCCGCGGTGGCCTGCTCGCCAAGGTTCTCGCCCAGCGCCGGCCGCAAGGCGTCGAGCAGGTGATCACACTCGGCTCGCCGCTTGCGGACTGGACTGACCTCGTCTCGGTGACCCGCCGCGCGGTGGGCATCCTCACCACCGCCAACGAGCTGGTCTATGGCCGGCGGTTCAACCCCGAAGGCCGGTTCATCTACGACCTCCGGCTCACGCCGGTCGTGCCGACCACCTCGATCTACACAAAAGCCGACGACGTCGTCAACTATCGATCCTGCCTTCGCCCAGACATCCCTTCGCTTCCCGTTTGGGGCACCCACAACGGTCTTGTCGTCAACCCCGAGGTCTACCGCCTGCTCGGCCGCCTGCTGGCACGGCGTCCCCGGATCGCGTCGTGATCGTCGGCGTCGGGCTCGCTCTGCTCGCCGCGGTCATCCACGGCACATGGAACGTGCTCGTTAAATCCGAAGGCGATCCGCTGAGCACCTTCCGTCGCGCGACGTTGATGGCCGGATTGGTCGCCAGCGTGCT
>DASYZS010000197.1:0-4510 GCA_035945895.1 Candidatus Dormiibacterota bacterium
CGCGCTGCAGCGAGCGCGGGCGACGATGGCGAAGGTCAGCGGCGAGCCTGACGCGCAAGCCGCTCCACTCAGCGCTTCCGACAAGGCGATGCTCGAGCGCTACGTCTCGGCGTTCGAGCGCTACGACCTGAACGCGTTGACTGCGCTCATCCGCGAGGACGCGCGCCAGTCGATGCCGCCCTACGACATGTGGCTCAGCGGTCGCGATGACATCCTCAGGTGGTGGTTCGGCCCGGGCATCGCCTGCAAGGGCTCGCGGGTGATCCCGACTGTCAGCGCGAACGGTCTGCCCACCTACGGCCAGTACAAGATCGATCCGGACGGGGGCTACTCGCCCTGGGCGCTCCAGGTGCTGGACCTGTCAGGCGGAAGGATCGGAGAGTTCACCTTCTTCCTGGACACGGCCCGGCTCTTCCCGCTCTTTGGACTGCCTCTCCACCTCGACTCCTAGGCCGCACAGCTCGAGAAGCTCGAGCAGCTCATCGCTCGCGTTCGCAAGACGGAGCTGGCAGCCGCCCCTGTTCAGTCCAAGCCGGAGCCTGCAGATGTATTCGACGACCTCGAGGCACGGCTCGTCGATTTGGGCACAGTCCAGGACGACCACCGAAATTGAGACGGAATAGGGAGCGTGAACTCATCGGTTGGCGACCGATGAGTCTGGAGTCATCCAGCCGTCTGACTGAGCATGAAGAACTCACGCTGGCTGTCCCTGATCGTTCTCTGCACCGGATTTCTTCTGATCGTCGTCGACATGACGATCGTCAACGTTGCGCTGCCGTCGATCCAGAAGGACCTCGGCTTCTCGTCCTCCGGGCTGGCGTGGGTGATCAACGCGTACCTGATCGCGTTCGGCGGGCTGCTCCTGCTGGCAGGCCGTCTGGGCGACCTGGTCGGCCGCAAGAGGGTCTTCCTCGCCGGGCTCGCGATCTTCACGGGCGCGTCGCTTCTCTGCGGGTTTTCCTTCTCGCAGCCGATGCTCATCGCTGCGCGGTTTGTCCAGGGCATAGGCGGCGCGGTCAGCTCGGCGGTGATCCTCGCCATGGTCGTGACGCTGTTCCCCGAGCCGCTCGAGCGCGCCAAGGCTTTTGGTGTGTTCAGCTTCATTGCCTCGGCCGGCGCCGCGGTCGGCTTGCTCGCGGGCGGCGTTATCACCGAAGCCGTCAGCTGGCACTGGATCTTCTTCGTCAACCTGCCCATCGGCGCCGTCACTGCGGTGGTCGCGTCGCGACTGCTCGACAACGACTCCGGAATCGGGCTGGGCAGAGGAGCCGACTTCCTGGGCGCGGCCATGGTCACGGTGGCGCTGATGCTGGCGGTCTACGCCATCGTCCAGACCTCCGCGGCCATCGCCGCGGTAGCGCTCGTCCTGCTGGCGCTGTTCTTGATTCGCCAGGCCCGAGCCCGCAACCCGATCCTGCCGCTGCGGATCTTCCGCTCGCGGACCGTCGCGGGCGCAAACGTGGTGCAGGCCATGATGAACAGCGCCTTCCTCGGCTTCTTCTTCATGGGTTCGCTCGACCTCGAGCGGGTCCTCGGCTACGGCCCGATGGCGATCGGTCTGGCGTTTCTGCCGGTGGCTGTCGTCATGGCTCTGTTCTCGATCCGGTTCTCGGCCCAGCTCATCTCCCGCTTCGGCGCCGGCGCGATGCTGGCCACAGGCCTCGTGCTCGCAATGGCCGGCCTGCTCGTGGTGGGGCTCGGCCCAGCGCACCCCAACTACGCCGTACACCTGCTGGCGCCGATGGTCATGTTCGGGCTCGGCGGGGGGCTTGCCTTCCCGTCGCTGACGATGATCGCCATGGCCAGAGTGACACCCTCCGAGGCCGGTCTGGCGTCGGGGCTGCTCAACACCACCGGGCAGGTCGGCGGAGCCTTCGGGCTCGCGGTGCTGGCGACGGTCGCCGCGTCACGCACGGTCGCCCTCGCCCAGAGCGGTGTGGACGCCACGGCCGCGCTGGCCGCCGGCTATCACCTCGCCTGGCTGATCGGCGCCGGGGTTGTGGCGGTCACCCTCGGCGTGGCGGCGTTGACCCTCCGCACGCGTCAGGCCGCTGTGGCCGAAATGCCCGCTGGTCAGCTGGAGTGCTGCGAGGCGGCGGCATGATCGCGAGCTTCATCATGATCACGCTCGACGGCTTCTTCGACGGGAAGACGGCGTGGGACATCGACTGGCACAACGTCGACGAAGAGTTCAACGACTTCGCGACGCGGCAGCTGGACGATTTCGACACTCTAGTGTTCGGCCGCGCGACCTACCAGGGGATGGCGCAGTACTGGCCAGGCGACGAGGCGATCAGGAGTGACCCGGAGGTAGCCCAGCGGATGAACGACGCGACCAAGGTCGTCGTCTCGAAGACGCTTGATGCCCCCGAGCCGGCCTGGGCCAACACCACCGTGGTGCACGATGCGCACGCGCTCCAATCGAACGGAAGGCTGCTCGTCCTGGGTAGTGCGGTACTGACGACCAGCCTGCTCGAGGAGGGCCTGCTCAACGAGCTGCGGATTATGGTCAATCCCGTGCTGATCGGATCCGGCCGGTCGCTGGCCGGCTCGGCGACCCGACGGATTCCCCTCCGCTTGCTGGGGCGGCGAGAGTTCCGCAACGGCAATGTGCTGCTGACGTACCGGCCCGACGAAATTGCGGATGACGGCCCCTAAGGGGGCTGAAATCCGCCCGGCCGCCACTACCCTAATGGGCAGCCGAGAGCGAGAGTTGGTGGACAGATCCAGAGTCGGGGACGGCGTCTACTTCGCGGTGCCGGGCGTCGCGTCCGTGCGCTGGGACGAGCCCAACGCGATGGTCATGGTGGAGTGGGACGGCTGGGCGAACTCAGCCGAGTTCCACGCCCTGCTGGACGCGGAGGTCCAGGCCCTGCGCGATCACGGTTGCTCGCAGCTCCTCGCCGACTGCCGCAAGCAGCGGGTGCTGAACCTGTCCGACCAGGAGCGGGCCAACCGCGAGTGGCTTCCCCAGGTGCTCGAGGCCGGCCTGAAGCGGTTCGCCATCGTGCTTCCGGAGAGCGAGATCGCGGCGGCCCACCTGCAGGAACGGCTTGGCACCGTGACCGAGATGGAGATCGCTTACTTCGCGACTGTCGAGGAGGCCAGGGCCTGGCTCAGGCGATAGCCTGACCTCTGTGCCGAAACCGAAGCCGGCTCTATTCGACCTCAACGTCGAAAAGATCCTCGACCACTGGGGCGTGCCCGAGGCGGTGCGCGAGGTGATCGCCAATGCGCTTGACGAGCAGGCCCTCACCGGCACCGCCGAGCCGCAGATCGTTAAGCGCCGCGACGGGTGGCACGTCACCGACTTCGGGCGCGGCCTTCGC
The DNA here is from genome assembly GCA_035945895.1 of Candidatus Dormiibacterota bacterium. Lineage (GTDB taxonomy): Bacteria > Chloroflexota > Dormibacteria > Dormibacterales > Dormibacteraceae > 40CM-4-65-16. The sequence goes on from DASYZS010000197.1 coordinate 3,330, forward strand.
TATCAGCACCTGACGCAGAACGAAAATCCCGAGAAGCGGCGCCGCTCAGACCTGGTCGTGGGCAAGTTCGGCGTTGGTTTGAAAGATGCGCTGGCGACGTTTCACCGCCGCGGCATCGAGGTCGCCATCAGGAGTCCTCACGGCGACATCACGCTCCAGCGGGCGGCGAAGAGAGACTTCGCCGACGTCAAGACACTGCACGCGGCCATCACGAAGTCATCCGAGCCAAAGCGCCGCGGCACAGACTTCGCGCTGAAGGGTCTCACCGACCGTGACATGCGAGCGGCGCGCGACTACTTTCTTCGCTTCGCGGGCGATCCCGAGCTGGAGCGAACGCCGCTCGGCAGCATCCTCGAGCGCCCCGAGGGTGGCCCCGCGCGCATCTACGTCAAAGGCGTGCGCGTCGCGGTCGAGGAACAGTTTCTCTTTTCCTACAACATCACCTCGACCACCGCGCAGCTGCAGCGTGCGCTGAACCGCGAGCGGACCAACGTCGGCCGCACCGCCTATCAGGACCGCGTCAAAGCCACCCTCCTGAAAGCGACCTCAGCGGCCGTCGCGGATGAGCTCGCCAGGGACCTCACGCGCATACCGGCCGGAACGAATCACGACGAGATCACGTGGCTCGACATCCAGGAGCACGCGGTGCGAATTCTTGCTGCGAAAGCCAAGACGGTATTCGTCAGTGGCCGTCAGGCGCTGATCATGGCCTCCACCATCCAGGAAGCGAGACAAGACGGCTACAAGATCGTTGAGATTCCTGAGAGGCTGCTCGCACGACTGCCCAACCTGCGCGACATCAACGGCAATCCGATCCTCGACCTCGGCGGATTCGTGCAGGTCTGGAATGCGTCGTTCACGTACGACTTCGTCGACCCCGCGACCCTGAAGCCGGAAGAGCGTTCGAGCTGGGACCTGCTGCCCGATCTGGTGCGCCTCGCCGGCGACCATGCCAAGCGCGTGAAGGAGGTGCGAGTCTCGAACACGATGCGGCTCGACGAGGGCGCCTACGAAACCGAGGGCGTGTGGGACTCGCCCAACATCGTCGTCAAGCGATCGGTGCTCGATTCCACGCGTCACTTCGCTCGCGTAGTGCTGCACGAGATCGCGCATGCCAGCTCGGGAGCGAATCACGGCAGCCTCGCCTTCATGGCCGCGATCGACGACCTGGCGGGCCTCGC
>DASYZS010000198.1:0-3337 GCA_035945895.1 Candidatus Dormiibacterota bacterium
AAACAGAGTGTTCGTGGTGCCGATGGCCGCCGCGAGCTCAGGCAGGTTGGTCTTGCCCAGGATCGCGATGCCCGCTGCTCGCGCGCGGGCGACCGGAACCGCATCTTCGTCGGCGATGCGGTCGCGCCACGACGGCGTGGCGTACGTGTACGGCATTCCCTTGACCGGCTGGCTGTCCTTGACGGCCAGCGTCATTCCTCTCGATGACCTGGCGTTGCGATCCACGTAGATGTAGGCGTGAATGCGGCCGTCGAAGCGGTCGATGGCCTCGAGGTGGGCGTCGACGACGTCCTGAGGTTCGAGATCTTGCGACGCGATCTCGGAGGCGGTCAGCCAGCGTGGAGACGTTTCGATCACAGGTCGGTCAGCGCGTCGGTGATGATCCGGGCGAAAAGCTCGCTGGCGGTGCCGACGCCGAAATCGATGACCGCCTCCAGGTCGAAACTCTCGTCGGCTGAATCAGACGTGACCCGCACCGCGCCCCAGGGTAGCCCGTTCTGCTGCGCGACCTGAGCGACGGCGGCCGTCTCCATGTCGATGCATGCGCCATCGGGAAACTCTTTCGCGATCGCGTCGCGCACCGCCTTCGACGTGACTATCTGGTCGCCGGTCAACACGAGCCCCAAGCGGACGATGCGCGGATTCTCTACCGCGCGTTTGGCTGCGACCGTGAGCTTCTCCGCCACCGCGGCGTCCGAGTTGATCGCCGAAATTCCAAGCGAAGGGATGACGCCTCGCGCCTCGGTGAGCGGTCGAGCGTCGATGTCGTGTTGAACCGCGGCCGAGGCCACTATCACCTGCCCACGCGACGCGTCAGCTTTCAAGGCGCCGGCCAGCCCGATGGCGACTATGCAGCGCGGTTTGAACGCGTCGTGCAGGAACTGGGTCGCGAGCGCGGCCGAGACCTTGCCCACGCCTCCGACCGCGACCACCATCCCGTCGCCTTCCCAGCATGGAATCCGCGGGCCGATCGTCCCGGAACGGGGCAGCCGGCCGACGAGGGCACGAGCCTCCTGCTCGAGCGCCGCGAACACCGCCACAGGCCCCAATTCGACGTTGAGGTTAGCTTTCGCGCGCAGCGACGTGGTGCCGCCGCTTGACCGAGTACATCGCCGCGTCGGCCCGCCGTAGCAGGGCGTCGGTGTCTTCGCCGTCCTCCGGATAGATCGCGACGCCGGCCGAAAGCCCGACCTCGATCACGTCACCGTCGACCTTGATCGGCTCCTTCGCCACAGCCAATCTCTTGCGCACGATCGCGTCCACGCGACGCCGGCTGGCGACCCGCGGCAGGATCCAGGCGAACTCGTCACCGCCGAGACGGGCGGCGCTGTCCGTCGCGCGCAATCCAACCTGGAGGCGGCTCGCGACCTCCTTGAGGACGGCATCGCCAGTCGAGTGACCGCGCGTGTCGTTGATGGACTTGAATCCATCGACGTCCAGCATCACGAGCGCGACCTGCGTGCCATCGCGGCGCGCGGCGTGGATTGCCTGGCGCAACCGGTCGAAGAAAAGAGAACGGTTGGGAAGGTCGGTCAGCGGGTCGTGCAGGGCGCGGTGCTCCAGCGCAGCCTCCATGCGCCTGCGCTCGGTGACATCACGGACGACCGCCACGGTGTCGGGACCGACAGGCCCGAGCGAGATCTCGACCGGGACGATGCTTGCGTCCTTGCGGCGAAGGCTGAAGTTTTTGGTCCCGTCGCCCATCAACCTCGTGCCGCCCCGAGAGTAGAACCCGCGGCGGTGGCGGACATGGATGCCCCGCCACTTCTCGGGGACAAGAGTCTCAATCGGGAGGCCCATCAGTTCGGAGCGTTCGTAACCCGTCATGCCCTCGGCAGCGCGGTTGAGGAACACGATGTTGCCATCCGCGTCGGTGACGACAACCGCGTCGGGAATCGCCTCCAGGACGTCGTGTCGCTGAGGCGCCGTGGTCGACCCAGGACCGACGCTAGGGTTCGTCTCGGTACTGGCGCTGTCCGGTCTTGGGATCTTCATAGACCCGGGTCATCTTGCCCGACGTGGGGTCTCTGAACACCTCGGCCGTCGGTTGGAACGAACCGCCTTCCCGCCCGCGGTAGCGGCGGTCCCACACGAAATAGCCGACGATCGCGAAGACGATCACGATCGCCAGGATCACGAGCTGTTCGGTCACGCGCTGCGCTCGATGATCGCTGCGGTCCCATAGGCCACGACCTCGGTCATCGTCTGCCCAAGCTCCGAGGAATCGAATCGCATCATCACGACGGCGTTCGCGCCCATCGTGCGCGCGTTTTCGATCATGCGGTCGACTGCGTGCCGCCTGGTGTCTTCGACAAGCCTCGTGTACTCGACGATCTCGCCTCCGCCCAGTGCGCGCAGGCCCGCCATGATGTTGCCGCCGAGCCCGCGGCTGCGCACGACCACGCCGAACACCTGGCCCAGCGCCTGCTTTACCTCGTACCCAGCCGGTCTTTCGGTGGTGGTGACCAGGACAGATTGCTGTGCCATCGCGCTAAGTGTGATGCGGCGGCGCCCAGAAGACGAGGACGCGCAGGTCGTCCTCGATGTCGTGGAAGCGGTGCTCGACGCCGGCGGCGACGAACACGAGGCTCCCCGGCCTCACGGGCCGGTCCTCGCCCGCGACGGTGATCGATCCGCGCCCGCTGATCACGTAATAGACCTCGTCTTCGCGATGGGGCTGCTGACGGTCGGTTGCGCCCGCCGGCCAGATCGCCAGGCCGACGCTGAGCTTCGACGAGGCGAGAAAATCAACGTAACCGTGGCCGTCGGCATCGCGAGGCTGCGGATCCAGCTCGGGAATTTCGTGCGCGAGCACGAGTTGACAATAACCGTACACGCTAAACATCTGGCTGGAGGTAGTGGGATGGCTGCTGCAGTAAGTCGAGCGGACGTGACGTGGGAAGGCGACCTGGTCCACGGTCGAGGCAGGGTCAAGGTCGCGAGTGGAACCTTTAGCGACTTTCCGGTCACATGGGCGACGCGCGCCGAGCGCACGCATGGCGGCACCAGCCCGGAAGAGCTGATCGCGGCGGCCCATGCGGCTTGCTACAGCATGGCTTTCTCCAACGGGCTGGCCAAAGCCGGTCACGCTCCGGAGCGGCTCAACACCTCTGCCGAGGTCGAGTTCGTTCCCGGCACCGGCATCACCACCATCACGCTCACGGTGAAGGGGCACATCCATCACCTGGACGAGGCCGAGTTCCAGAAGCTCGCCGAAGAGGCGAAGGAAGGATGTCCTGTCTCTCAGGCGCTCAAGGGCAACGTGAAGATCAACCTGAAAGCGACGCTCGATCCAGTCCATTAGGAGGATTCACGCGATAGTCCGGACTATGGACCG
>DASYZS010000199.1:0-1512 GCA_035945895.1 Candidatus Dormiibacterota bacterium
TACGCCTCGCGAAACTCGGCGACTTCCTTGACCGTCTCCTCGAGCGTCTTCGACCGCCCCTGCCAGACCGGCACCAGCTTGGCCAGCCGGTCGGTGTCTCGCAGCGGCACCTCGAGGACGCGGCCGACGTCGCGGATCGCGGCCTTCGACGCCATCGTCGTGAAAGTGATGATCTGCGCCACGCGGTCCGCTCCGTATTTTTCCGACACGTAACGGATGACGCGCTCGCGGCCTTCGACTGAGAAATCGCAGTCGATGTCCGGCATCGACACGCGGTCGATGTTGAGGAACCGCTCGAAGATCAGGCCGTGCTGCAGCGGGTCGAGGTTGGTGATGCCCAGGCAGTAAGAGACCAGGCTGCCCGCCGCGCTGCCGCGCCCCGGACCGACCATGATGCCGTTCGACCGCGCGAACTTGTAGAAGTCCCACACGATCAGGAAGTACGAGGCGTAGCCGGTCTGCTTGATGACCGACAGCTCGAGGTCGGCGCGCTCTTTGGTGGCGGCGCTCGGCTTGCCGTAGCGCCACTCCAGCCCGCCGTAGACGATCTTTGTGAGGTACTGGTCCGGCGACAGGCCGTCGGGGACGTCGAACGGTGGCAGCAGCGTCGCCCCGAGGTCGAGCTTGAGCGCGCACTGGTCGGCCACCTCGAGCGTGCTGGCCAGGGCTTCCGGCATGTCGGCGAACGTCTCGATCATCTCGGCCGGCGTCTTGAGGTAGTTCTCTTGCGTCGAGAAGCGCCAGCGGTTTGGGTCGTTGAAGCGCGCGCCGGTCTGCAGGCAAAGCAGCACGTCGTGCGCCTCCGAATCGTGGCGGTGCACGTAGTGCAGGTCGTTGGTCGCGCAAAGGCGCAGTCCAAACTCGTTGCCGAACTTGGAGAGGACGCCGTTGACCTCGACCTGCTTGTCGATGCCGTGGCGCTGCACCTCGAGCAGGAACCCGTCCTTGCCAAAGATGTCGCGGTAGGTCGCGACCGCCTCGCGCGCCCCTTCGACGTCGCCGTCGACGATCCGGCTTGCCGCCTCGCCCTGGAGGCAGCCCGACAGAGCGATCAGGCCCTTGGAGTGCTCGGCCAGGATCTCCTTGTCGATTCGGGGCTTGTAGTACATGCCTTCCATCTGGCCGACCGTGCAGAGCTTCATCAGGTTGACGTAGCCCTCGTTGCTCGCTGCCAGCAAAGTCAGGTGGTTCGGGTCGCGGTCGACGCGGCCCTCACGCAGCAGCCGCGACCGCGGGGCGACGTAGACCTCGCAGCCGATGATCGGCTTGATCTTGTGCTGGACGCAAGCCTTGTAGAAGTGAATGGCGCCGTACATGACGCCGTGGTCAGTGAGACCGATCGCGGGCATTCCGAGCTCGGCCGCGCGGCTCACCATCGCGGGGATGCGGCTGGCACCGTCGAGCAGCGAGTACTCGGTGTGGTTGTGGAGGTGGACGAAGTTTTCTGGGGCGTGCGGCATTCTTTGGATTGGGTGTGGCGGACCCCGGACGATAGTTTAGGTTCTCGACGTG
>DASYZS010000200.1:0-3808 GCA_035945895.1 Candidatus Dormiibacterota bacterium
GTAGCCGTCAGCGACCCAGCCGAAAACCCGCTCGCCTTCTTTCAGGAGCTTGGGGAAGACGTCGCCGGACCAGTCGGTCACCTCGGCGGCGCGGAAGAAATCGAAAACCGCCGGGTCGAGGATATAGATCCCGGTGTTGGCAAGGTCGGAGATGACCTCACCCCAGCTCGGCTTCTCGATGAATCGCTGCACCGCGCCACCCTGGTCAACCACTACCACTCCGTACTCGAGAGGGTTGGGAACGGGCTTGAGCACGATCGTGGCGAGAGCCTTGCGCTCCCGGTGGAAGCGCGCCGCGGCCCCTAGATCGATGTCGGTCAGCGAGTCCCCCGAGATGACGACGAACGTCTCGTTCAGCTGTTGCCGCGCGAGCATTACCGAGCCTGCGGTCCCGAGCGGCGAGTCCTCGACCGAGTAGGTCAGGGCGACGCCCTGGTCCGAGCCGTCGCCGAAGTAGTTGCGAATCGACGCACCCATGTACTGCACGGTGGCCACCACGTCGCGCAGCTGGTGACGGCGCAGGTGCAGAAGGATGTGCTCCATGATTGGCCGGCCCCCAACGGGCACCAGAGGTTTGGGCATGGTGCTGGTGAGCGGCCGCAACCGCGAGCCTTCGCCTCCAGCCATGACGACAGCCTTCATATGCCCTTCCTCTCTAGGATCTTAAGTCCGTGCGGGAAGAGCTCAATCAATTCGCCTACGACCTGCTGTGGACCTGGCAGCCGCGAATCGAGGCATTGTTTCGCACCCTCGACCCCGAGCTCTGGAACTCGACGCGCGAAAATCCTGTGCTCTTGCTCAGCCAGCTCGGCGAGGAGGGCGTGGAGCAAGCCTTCCAACGCGAGGAGGTGCAGCGCGCATTCGACGACGCGCAGGCCGCCTCTCGGGAGTACTACGACCGGAACCCCCGTTTCATGGACGCACACGCCCCTCTGGCCGTCGCTTATTTCTCGCTCGAATTCGGTCTTTCCGAGTGCCTGCCGATCTATTCGGGCGGCCTCGGCGTCCTCGCCGGCGACCATCTGAAAGCCACTAGCGATCTCGGTCTGCCGCTCGTCGCGGTCGGCCTCCTGTACAAGCAGGGATTCGGCCGCCAGGACATCGATGCGGCGGGCCGGCAGGTCGAGGTGTACGCCGAGAACCGCGGCGCTGACCTACCGGTGCGGAAGGTGGAAGGCGTCGAGGTCGAGGCGCCCATCGGCGCGCGCAACGTGCGCATCCACGTCTGGCGCGCCCAGGTCGGCCGCGTGCCGCTGTTCCTCCTCGACACCGACGTGGAGGCAAACCCCACTGACCTGCGCAACATCACCGATCGCCTCTACGTGCCCGAACCCGATCGCAGGCTCCGGCAGGAGATCGTGCTGGGAATCGGCGGCGTGCGTGCATTGCGCGCCCTCGGAATCGACTCGGGTGTGTTCCACCTCAACGAAGGTCACAGCTTCCTGTGCGCCATCGAGCAGATCCGCGAGCTGCGTATGTCGCGCCAAATGACGCTCGAGGAGGCGCGGCTCGTCGCGCGAGCGGGCATCGTTTTCACGACGCATACGCCGATCGCCGCCGGAAGTGATTACTTCGAACCGGGTCTCGTGTGGGATCTGCTCGGGCCGTACTTGAGCCAGGTCGGCATCTCGTTCGACCGCTTCATGGACCTGGGGCGACAACGGCCTGGCGACCCACGCGAGCGTCTCTGCACGACGTACGCAGCGCTGCGCCTGGCCGACCAGTCCGTCGGCGTGAGCCGGCTGCACGGCGCGGTGTCACGACGGCTCTGGAAGGACGCGTGGCGCGGCCTGCCCGAGACGCAGGTGCCGATCGGTTCGGTGACCAACGGCGTGCACATGCCGACGTGGGTCGCGCCCGAGATCGCTTCGCTGCTCACGCGCTACGTCGGTCCCGACTGGTGGGACCTCGACCCGGGCGACGGCAGGTGGCATGCCGTGTACGAGATCGTCCCGGGCGAGCTCTGGTCGATCCACTGCGAGCTGAAGAGAGCGCTGCTCGATTACGCAAAGGAGCGCGCCGAGACTCCGCACGATCTCGACCTCAACGCGCTGACGATCGGCTTCGGCCGGCGGTTTGCTCCGTACAAGCGCGCCAACCTCCTGTTGAAGGACAGGGCTCGTCTTTCGAAGTTGCTGCGCAACGCGCGGCGGCCGGTCCAGATCCTGTTCGCGGGCAAGTCGCATCCCGCGGACCAGCCCGGCAAGGAGATCGTCGCGACCATCGTGGCGCTGGCGCGCGAGGAGCCGCGCGTGGCCTTTCTCAAGGACTATGACATCGAGCTCGCGCGTCACCTCGTACATGGAGCGGACGTCTGGCTCAACAATCCGCGACGCTTCCTCGAGGCAAGCGGCACGAGTGGCATGAAGGCAGGGTCGAATGGAGCGCTCAACGTCAGCGTGCTCGACGGTTGGTGGGATGAGGCTTACAAGCCCGAGCTCGGATGGGCCATCCCGTCGGCGGCCACCATCGACCGCCAGGACGTCGACGACCTCGCGGAAGCCGAGGGTCTTTTCCGGTTGCTCGAACGCGAGGTCGTGCCGGCCTACTACGACCGAGACGAGTCAGGAGTTCCGCGCAGGTGGGTCGAGATGATGAAGGCGTCGATCGCCAACGTGGTCACCCAATTCGCGGCGCGCCGCATGGTGATCGACTACTTCAACACCGCTTACGCCCCAGGCGCGCGGCGCGTGGAACAGTTGCGCCTGCTGCCGGATTGGGGCGGATAGTCCGGACTAACCGAGCATTTCGTCGTGCAAAACCCCGGATAGTCCGGACTATCCGGGGGTCGGCCTACTCTCCGACCGGCGCCGCCGTCGCTTGACTTGGGGCTCCGCGGTGCTCGCGGTGCCCCGCGATGGCTGACACGTAGAGCTGCACGTATCGCTGCGCCGACCTCGACCATGAGACGTCTTCCTTCATCGCATGCTGCACGAGCCACGCCCATTCGTTAGGGTGCCGGAAGTTTTCGGCAGCCCGCACGACCGCCGCAAAGAACTGCCATGCGTCGTAGGGCCCGAACCGAAAGCCGTTGCCCGTGTGGGCGACGGGGTCGTAGTCGCGAATCGTGTCGGCGAGACCACCGGTCGCACGCACGACGGGGATCGTCCCGTAACGCAGCGCGATGAGCTGGGCCAGGCCGCCTGGCTCGAAACGCGATGGCATCCACAGCATGTCTGCGCCGGCGTAGATCCGCTGGGCCAGCGCGGAGTCGAATCCGATCGCAACCGCGAACTGGCGCGGCTTCTCCGCAGCCCAGCGCTTGAACATGTCCTCATACCGGCGGTCGCCGGTGCCTATGACCACCACCTGTAGCCCGAGCTCGGCAAGCTCCGGAAGCGCCTGCTCGATCAGGTCGAAACCCTTCACGTCGTAAAAACGCGAGACGATCGCGCAAAGGGGCCTGTTGACTTCCTCGAGTCCGAGCTCCTGGCGCAGCGCGGCTCGGTCGAGCGCCTTGTTCTGCGGCGACTCGGCCGAGTAGTGGTGCGGGATGTTGGGGTCGTGCTGGGGGTCGAAGATCTCGTAATCGATCCCGTTCAGGATGCCGTGGAGCTTGTGCGTGTTGCGGCGCAGCAGCTCGTCCAGGCCCTCGCCGTACTCGGGCGTCTGGATCTCCTTCGCATAACGGTCGCTGACGGTGTTGACGACATCGGCGAAGTGAATACCTCGACCGAGCACATTGACAACGTTGTCCAGTCCCGGGATGCCCAGCCTGATCAACCCCCACTCCTGCAATCCCGCGAGCATCAGAGCGCCGAAACCGAAAACTCCTTGCGCCGAGAGGTTGTGGATCGTCAGCGCGCTC
>DASYZS010000201.1:0-3401 GCA_035945895.1 Candidatus Dormiibacterota bacterium
GCGCGGATGATCTTCCAGCCCTCCACGGTAAGGCGCTCGAAGTAGCCGGCGAATGCGAACGCCAGGAAGAAGTCCGACGTCAGCGCGGTCGACGCAAGACCCCAGCACGTTGCGACCAGCATGCTTCGCGGGAACGTCCTCGGCTTGAAACCCTCCACCGGGCCGTCCTTCACGGCGCCGCCCAGCGAGCAAAGCGTTCCCGCAAGCCAGCCGGCGAAAGTGTTGAGCGCGAGATGGTGCAGCGTCATTCGTCTAGCGAAGCCTCGAGGTCGCCGCGCTGCTGCGTGGAGAGGATCTGGATGGCGAGCTTGGCGTAGCTCAGATCCTGCAGCACGGAATCGTCGGTGGGCCAGATCTCACTGTCGAGAAAAGACGACAGGGGTTCGTATCGCTGCCAGGGCCGCTGCCAGGAACGCTGATGCGCGATGGCGCTCTGGATGCGGGCGAGCAGAAGCTCGGTTCTTACTGCCCTGTTGAGCGAGTCCCGATCGAAGCCCGGATAAGCTCTGCGCACGCCGGCAGCATCGCGCGCTCGAACCGCGACCGCATCGGAGCGCGCCCGTGAATTTTTCCGGGCTAACCCTTATCTCCGCAGCTCATGTCGAGCGCAGATAGTTGAGGACGGCCAGCACCCGTCGGTGATCGCTCACGGCCGGCTCCAATCCGAGCTTGGAGTAGACCGCGCCGATGTGGGCCTCCAGCGTCTTGGGGCTGATCTTCAGGGCTGCTGAGATCGCCTCGTTGGATCTGCCCTCCGCCATGAGGGCCAGGACGGACCTTTCGCGTTCGGTCAGATCGTCGATCAAATCGCGTGAGCGCTTGCGGCCGAGCAGCTGCGATATGACCTTGGGATCCACCACGGACCCGCCTTCGCCGACGCGCCGCACCGCATCGAGGAACACGCCCAAGTCAGCGACTCGATCCTTGAGCAGGTAACCAACCCGTTCGGAGCTCTGGCCGAGCAGGTCCAGAGCGTGATGGCTCTCGACATATTGAGAGAGAAGAAGCACGGCCATTTCCGGATGGTCGCGCCGGATGCGTTTGGCTGCGATGAGTCCCTCGTCGGTTTGGGTAGGCGGCATTCGTATGTCGAGAATCACTACCGCCGCGCCCTCGCGCGCGAGGATGTGTTCCAGCTCGTCGGCGTTCGACGCCTGCGCAACGACTTCGAACCCGCCATCCCGGAGGACCCGGACAAGGCCCTCGCGAAACAAGACCGAGTCGTCGGCGACGATTACTCGCAAGGCACCTCGGCATGAATAGTCGTGCCACCCGAATGATCGCTTTTCACTGTCAGCCGCCCGCCCACCGCCGCCACGCGGTCGGTGAGTCCGCGGAGCCCCGAACCAAGCGACAGCTCTGCGCCACCCACGCCGTCGTCGGAGACCTCGAGAATCGCAAGCCCATCCTCGCGGCCCAGGGAGACGGATACGCGACTGGCCTTCGAATGCTTCACAGCGTTCGTGATCGATTCGGAGACGACGAAGTAGAGCGCTGCCTCCAGCGCTGGAGCGAGCCGAAAATCGCCAAGCTCCTCTATCACCGCAACGGATATTGGGCAGTGCTCGGTCAAAGACCCAATGGCCGGCACCAATCCGGCCTGAGTGAGGATCGTCGGATGGATGCCGCGCGCCAGCTCGCGCAGCTCGTCAATCGCCTGTTTGAGCGCCGCGATGTTCGCGTCGACCATGGCAGCGGTGTCGGGGTCGGAGTGGCGCACCGCCGCGGCCTTCGTCATCTGCATCGAGAGAAGCAACGTCACCAGCTGCTGCTGGGCACCGTCGTGAAGGTCCCGCTCGACCCGCTGCCTCTCGCTGTCTGCGGCGTCGACGAGTCGAGCGCGCGACTGCCTCACATCCTCCAGTTGCGCGCGCAGCTGCACCTGGAGACGCGCGTTCTCCAGCGCCATCCTGAGCGCCGCGCCGGCGGCATCGACCAGCTGGCTTTCGTGCACCAGCGAGGCGTCGTACACCAGCGCGGCAATCGGCGGCTCTCCGAGAACACTTACGGCTCGCTCCGAGTCGTGCGTCGGGAGCTCGATGCGCTTGCCTTCGAGGTCAGCGAACCACTCCTGCGCCGGCAGCCAGTACACAACCTCCAGGGACGGGTCGTGAAGGGCCTGCGCCAGGGCCGGTTGCAGGCGGTCGGGCGCCATGCCGCCGGACAGCTTGACGACAAGCTCGCCGACCGACGACATGTCCAGCCCGGACCTCAGCACCCCGACCAGGAATCCCGCTGGAAGGGCGACGAGAAGCAGTGGGAACGCCGTCCTCAGCGCGACCAGGTATGTCTGGAGGCCGGCCAGCGGAAAGGTCGAAATCCTTGACCCGAGGGAGTCGGCCGCTGAAACGAGGAAGAAGATGGTGATCGGGACCATCGGCCAGAACAGCGGGGACATCGAGCGCCTGCGGGCTCGCCCGCCAAGGAACCAGCGCCTGATCACCAGGACCGAGCCGATGGCGAGACACGCGAGGTAGACCGGCGCCGCGGGCCCCTGCATCTCGAAGACGGGCTGGCCGATCGGACCCAGCACCGAGTAGCCGCCTAGAACCACGGCAAGGACTGCGGCGAGCGGTACGACGACGTAAAAAGTCCGAACTGTGATTCGGTCGAGCCGGGAAACCAATGCTCCACCAGGGAATGCGAGCAAGAGCTGCAGAAAGGCGACCGCCCACAGCGGGCTGACGAAATGGAGCACGACCTCTGCCGGGTACGAGATGCGGCGCACCCCATCTTGCAGCTGGGCATTGCGGGTGAGCAGCCCGACGCCGACACCGATCATCAGCGGCCCGACTCTGTTTCGTGGCCGGAGTGACCAGGCCACGAGCCCGGCGACAACGAAGGAGGACCCCGGGAGCACGTCGACAAGGACCAGGTCCCATTCCTGGCCAAACTCCACGAGCGGCCGCCCGGGCAGGAGCTGGAATTTGAGCTCAAACAGGCACGCCACAAGGACGGTGCCCAGCGCGGCCGCCTGGATGACGCGACGCTGAATGATGCTCATGCCTCGAGCAGGGCCCTCAGGCTTTCAGCGGTCAGATCCGCTTTGGCGATGAAGCCTAGCGCGCCGCACCCGTCAAGGCGAGGGCCGTAGTCGCTCGCGCCTCGAGTGGATACCAGGACGACGACAGGTGAGGTCGCGTCGGAAGTCAACGACGCGGAAACTGCTAGACCGTCCACGTCTGGCAGCTGGATATCGAGGAGGACGATGTCTGGCTTGAGCCTGCGCGCCTTGGTCAGCGCTTCTTTTCCCGTTTCGGCCTCGCCCACAACCACTCTTCCGATCTGCTCGACGAGCTGGCGGGCAACATGGCGAAAACCGGCGTGATCGTCGACGATCAGCACCCGCCCGGACATCGCCCGATCATCTCATCGCCGACTCTGGGACTTGTACGGGGCTA
>DASYZS010000202.1:0-11720 GCA_035945895.1 Candidatus Dormiibacterota bacterium
TCGCTGGGCGCCGACCTGACCTCGGAGTGGTTCCCCGTGCTCCCGCCTAACCAGCAGTCGCCGTATGACCCAGGCCCGTATCTCAAGGAAGCACCTGCGCCGATCAAGACTCTGAGCGCGGTGAGCGATACGACCGCGCAATCGGCGGCCGTGCTCTATCAACGGCTCTCTGCGCTCCCCGACGGGCTGCTCTCCCACGGCGGCGCGAGCAACAACTGGGCCGTCGGCGGCGCCAAGAGCGCGAGCGGCGGCGCTCTGCTCGCAGGCGATCCGCATCTTCACCTCACGCTGCCGTCGATCTGGTTCCAACTGACGCAGGATTCGCCGAGCTACCACTCGAGCGGGGTTTCGATTCCCGGCACAACGGGCGTTTTGATCGGACACAACCAGCACATCGCGTGGAGCCTCACCGACGCGCAGAACCAGCAGACCTTCTACTACGTCGAGAAGGAAGACGTCGGCCATCCCGGCATGTATTTCTGGGATGGCGCGTGGAGGCAGTACACGACGGTGGCCTACGACATTCCCGTCCTGGGTGGTCCCACCTCACACCTGGCGGTGAAGTTGAGCGTTCATGGTCCGGTCATCAGCCAGCGCGGCCAGACCACGTCGGTGTGGTGGGCGGGCAACATCCCATCGCAAGACCTCCGCGTTCTGATGGCCGTCAACCGCGCAAGCAACTGGAACGAGTTTCGCGCCGCGCTGCGCGACTGGTACTCACCCACCCACAACTTCGTGTACGCGGACGACAAGGGCAACATCGGCCTCATCTCCGCGGGCTACTACCCGCAGGTTGCGAAAGGCCAGCCCTGGCTGCCTATGTCCGGGACCGGCGAGTTCGACGTCGTGGGCACGATCCCATACGACGACATCCCGCAGGTCTACAACCCGCCGGACAACATCGTGTGGTCAGCGAACCAGCGCCAGGTGACGAAGGATTACCCGTACTACATCGGCACCGCGTCCAACTTCTTCGACCCTGGCTACAGGGCCAACGAGATTCACCGTGTCCTGAGCGCGGGAAGCAAGTTCACCGCCACGGACATGCAGTCGCTGCAGACCGATACCCGCGATTTCCTCGCGTCGGAGATAGTGCCGGTCCTGCTCCAGTCGCTGTCCGGCGCGCAGCTCGACGCCAGGGCCAAGAGCGCTGTGTCCCTTCTCAACACCTGGGACTACCGCATGCAGGTCGACTCAGCGGCGGCGACGATCTGGGACGCCTTCTGGGCGAACTATCTCAACGAGACTTTCTCGCCGTGGTGGAAGTCACGCTCGGTGAAGGTAAGCCTGGGTGACGTCACGAACATGCTCGGCCAGGACCTGGAGACGTGGACCTTGCAGGACCCGGGAAACCGGGCGTTCAACGCGCCAGGGGTGGGGTCTCGCGACGCTGCTGCCGCCCAGCGTGCGGCGTTCCAGAAGACGATCGCCCAGCTCGCGACGAGCCTCGGTTCGGACCCCATGAGATGGACATGGGGTCGCGTGCATACGCGCGAGCTCGACAACCTCGCCCACATCGACGGCCTGAGCTTCGGCCCGGTGCCGGACCGGGGCGACGGCAACACGCCGCTCGCGGCAGGCGGCCTGGTTTCCCACCACGGGCCTAGCTGGCGAATGGTCATCGACTGGGGAACCCAAACTTTCCTCGGTGTCTACCCCGGTGGACAGAGCGAGAACCCCGCCTCGGACTGGTACACGAACCGCGCTCCGGCGTGGTTTGCGGGCGGTCTCGATCCGATGCTGAGCGCGGACAAGGCCGCCTCGACAACCGGTGTTAGGACCTGGAGCCTGCACCCATGAGGACAGGCGGGTTCGTGGTGATTGCTTTTCTGGTGGCGCTAGCCGCCGTGGTGCTGGGTGCCTGGTGGGCGCCGTTCGTTTGCGCGGTGCCGATCGGAATCGTGGTCACGAGGCAGCGGACCGCGGTCACGCTCGGTGCGCTTTCGGGGTTCATCGCCTGGCTGCTGCCGCTCGGTGCGCTCCAGGTTCGTTACGGTCTCGGGCCCGCCGCATCGAGTCTGGGCGCGATCATGGGGTTCAAACAGGGAGCGGTACCTGTCATTTTGACCCTGATCGTCGGGGCCCTCCTCGGCCTGACCGGCGCCTGGGTGGGCGGTGCGGTGCGAGCGCTGCTGCGGCCGTCGGAGTCCCAGAGCGAGTAGAACAGGCTGATGGGCCTGGTCCGGTGCAGCATTTCAGTCTCCCTCGACGGCTACACGGCGGGGCCAAACCAGAGCCTCGACAACCCACTCGGTGAGGGCGGACTGCGTCTCCACCAGTGGGTGTTCGAGACCGCTTCATGGGCTCGGCGCATGGGCCTGCCGCCCGTGCCCGAGACAGCCGACTCCGATGAGGCCGATGGCGTAACGAACACCGGAGGCGCATTCATCATGGGGCGCCACATGTTCGGGCCCGATCGAGGCGAGTGGGACCTGAGCTGGCGTGGCTGGTGGGGCGACGATCCGCCGTACCACACGCCGACCTATGTCCTCAGCCACCGTCCTCGCGCGGCTCTAGAAATGGAGGGAGGCACGACGTTCCATTTCGTGACGGGAGGGATCGAATCAGCGCTCGAGCAGGCGCGCGCGGCCGCAGGTTCGCGGGACGTGATGATCGCCGGCGGTGCGCAGACGATCGATCAGTTCCTGCGCGCCGGGTACATCGACGAGCTCAACCTGCACCTGGTCCCGGTGATGCTGGGCGCGGGCGAGCGCCTCTTTCAGGACGCCGGCGACCCGAAGCTCCGGATCGAGCGCGTGATCGCGTCACCCAAGGTCACGCACCTCAGGTACCGGACCGAGCGCTAAGGGCCTGACGCGCCAAGGCGGCGATGTCGGCCCCGGTGTTGGCGTGGCCGGCGATTCCCCAGCCGCCTTCCGGCGATTCGGTCAGCAGGACCCAGGTCCGCGCGCTCAGCGATGGATCGCCGGCGGCTGCAGCGACGATGTCGGTCAGGTCCTTCACCACGCCGAGCTGCTTTTCGCGGTTGAGGACGCCGATCGGCGTCAGCACCTGAACCCGGACGTAGTTGCTGGCCCTCGAGACGTTCGAGATCGAGTCTGCCGGCATCTCATGAATGAACGCCGCGGTGTTGTCCTTGAACAGCGGCAGGTCCGGAACCGCCTCCCACTTCATGACCGCCGCAGCGAGGTCGTGAGCCAGCGTCTTCTTGTCTTTGAAGGTCCCCGCGGCCGCGTACACGTCGATCATCGGCATGGCTGTTGCTCCTTACCCCAACTATGACGGGCGTCATATCCCGCCACGGGTAGCCTAGACTATGCTGATCGTCATAGTCAAGAGGGCGTGCGCGTGAGTCGGGACAGCCGATCGAGGATGGTGCGGAGCGCTGCGGTCCTGATCCGGACCCACGGAGTCAACGCAACCTCCCTCTCCGAGGTCGTCGCCAAAAGCGGTGCGCCGCGGGGCTCCATCTACCACCACTTCCCGCACGGCAAGGAGCAGCTTGCCGAGGACGCCGTCAACTGGACCAAGGAATGGACGCTCGCCTATCAACGCAGGTGCCCCGCTCGGACTCCGAGCGAGGTGCTCGACTGGTTCGTCGACCTTTGGCGACAGGTGGTGGTCGCGTCAGGAGCCGCCGAAGGGTGCGCGATCGTCGGCGTCGCCGTCGACTCGACCTTCAACGACGAACGGCTGCTCGCGGCCGTCAGGTCCGCGTTCGATTCCTGCGTGGAGCTGCTCGCTGATCAGTTCCGTGCCGCCGGCATCGGTGCGGATCGAGCGCGAGCGGTTGCGGTGACGGTGGTGGCGGGCCTGGAGGGCTCGGTGATCCTGTGTCGCGCCGAGCGCAGCGTGCGTCCCCTGGAGATTGTTGCGTCCGAGCTGACGCGCCTGGTCAGCGTGTAACCGCGGCGAGGTAGGACTCGAACTCCGTCGCGGACGCAGCAGCTTCGAGCCGGGCGAAGTGCTCGGCCGCGTACTCCCCAAATGCGAAGTCGAGCTCCGAGATCCCGCTCTGCAGGACGCCCCACATCGCCTCGCGGAAGTCGGCCATGAAGCGCATCAGCCGGAGAGACGCGAACTCCTTGTCGCCGGCCTCGCCGAAGTAGGCCTCGAGCAAACGCCGGTCGTCGTCGGGCGACAGATCGTGGTTCACCGAGAAATTCGCCAGGTCGAAGAACCTGTCGCCCATGGAGGCGTTCTCCCAGTCCACGAGCCGGATCTCGCCGTCGTCCAGGATGTTGGCGTTCAGCAGGTTGTTGTGGCAGGGCACCAGCGGCTGCTCGCCGCGCGCTTGACGAATGCGCTCGGACGAGGCGTGGGCGGCTTTGTACTCGTGCGGTATCGCGACACCACGTTCGATTGCTCTTGCGTGAAAGTCCTCGACCACGGCGTGCGGGTCGAGACGGCCTGGGATCGGCGCGGCCTCGTGAAACTTGCGCACAGCCGCCACGACCCGCCGCAGCGTCCCCGTCTCCCGCATCTGCTCAGGTGAGATCGGCCGCCCGTCGATGAACCGCTCGACCACCCACCCCCGAGAAGGCATGAAGGCCATGACCTCCGGCCCGACGCCAAGCTCGAAGGCTCGCCGACCCGCCGCCTCGTCGACCGCTCCGCTCACGCCCGTGCGGAGCACAAAGACGCCGTCGTCGAGTTCGACCTTGTAGTTGCGACCGGTGATGCCACCGCCCAGGTCGGTGATGCGGGCCGGGCGGTCCGGCCAGAGCCGGTCGACCGCCGCGCGCGCCGCATAATTCCTCACTCCGCGCGGATCGTATCTGGAAGAATGCCCGCGTGAACTTACGCCTTAACGCCCTGTCGGCGCTGGGCGTCTTGATCCTGGCCGCCTGCGGGTCCCCATCGAACAGCCCGAGCCCGACCGCGGCGCCACCCCCGACGGCGAACATCAAACCCCCGATCTCAATCGGAGCGGGCGAAGGCGAGCTCGACCTCGTGCTCTGGGACGGTTATGCGGACCCATCGTGGGTCAATCCGTTCGTCCAGCAGTTCGGCTGCAAGGTCGTCCAGCATCCGGCAGGTTCGTCAGAGGAGATGGTGAGCCTGATGAAGGACGGCGGCGGCGGCCAGTGGGACATGGTCTCGGCGTCCGGTGACGCGGGCCTGCGCCTCATCTACGGCGGGGACGTCGTGCCGATGAACGTGAACCTGATCCCCGACTGGCAGAACTTCGGCGACCCCTTCAAAAGCCCGGCTTACAACACCGTCAACGGCGTCCACTACGGCGTCTCCCTGCAGTGGGGCCCGAACACGCTGCTCTACAGCACGAGGAAGTTCCCCAACAAGCCGACCAGCTGGAGCGTGCTCTACGACCCGGCCAACGCAGGCCTGATCACGGTTCCCGACCAGGCGATCTACATCGCCGACGCCGCCCTCTACCTCAGCAAGACGCAGGCGGACCTGGGGATCAAGGACCCGTACGAGCTGACCCAGAAGCAGTTCGACGCGAGCGTGATGCTGCTCAAGCAGCAGCACCCGCTCGTCAAGGAGTACTGGCCCCTGGCCTCAGACGAGATCAGTCTTTTCGAGAACAGCGGCGTGGTGGCAGGTGCCGCCTGGCCGTACCAGACGGTCCAGCTCAAGCTCGCCGGCGCAGCCGTGGACGAGACGATCCCGGAAGAGGGAGCGACGGCATGGGCGGACTCATGGATGGTCGCCCGCAAGGCGCCCCACCCCAACTGCGCGTACCTCTGGAACAAGTGGGTGAGCACGCCCAAAGTGCAGGCGATGCAAGCGCTGTCCTTCGGCGAGACGCCGGTCAACACCAGGGCGTGCGCCGAGATGGAGGCACTGCAGGGGGGCTCGTGCGCGCAGTATCACGGCGACCAGACCGGCGCGTCCTACTTCTCGGCCCTCAAGTTCTGGAAGACACCGCTCGCAGACTGCGGCAACGGCCACAGCAACTGCGTTCCCTACGACCAGTGGGTGCAGGCCTGGACCGCGATCAGGGGCTGACCGCGCCGGCGCTAACCGATATGAAAGACCGGCCCGATCAGCAGTGACAGCATCCAGAGGGCAAGGCCGATCGCAACCAGGCTGAGCTTGCGGTAGCGCCAGCCGACGGCCGCGCCCACGAACGCGATGAACGCAAGGAGCAGCAGGATCGTGCTCAGGGTGATCGCGGATAGCCTCGTGACCAGCTCCGCGAGTGACCAGAGCGCCAGGCCGATGCCGATGAGGTCCGTCTTCCGGAAGGTCCAACCAGCCGCAGCGAGGATGAAGGCGACCAGGGCCAGGATCTCGAGCAGAGTGCTGAATGTCATGGCCGGTAATTCTGGCCCACTCGAGCTCGATGTGAGCCGGCGCGGTGCCCGTTAGGGCTGGACCAGGTCGCCCAGGAGGTGCACCCCCCAGCTCTTGGGCATGAGGCGCTCCGACATCACCGACGCGTTGAACATGACGCCGTTCATCGCGAGGTAGGTCGGGTCCGGCACCACGCGCAACTCCTGCACGCGCAGACCTGACGCCTGCGCGTACGCCTTGATGGCGGGTTCGGTGTTGGCGCGGTACCGCACCGGAAACGTGTCCGCCTCGTCGCGACCGTAAACCCGCCGGACCAGGCGCCGCTGCAGCGCCGGCAGGGCCTTGCCGAGACGGTTCATCACCATCAGCGGGTTGCGCAGGTTGGGGGTGAGGAAGATGAAGTGGCCGCCGGGACGGAGCACGCGCCGCACTTCAATAAAGGCGCCGAGCGGATCGACCAGATGCTCGAGCACCCAGACGGAAACCACCACGTCGAACGAGTCATCGGCGAACGGAACATGCCCCGCGACCGCACGGACGACGGGCATGCCGGTCGCGCGATGGCCGGCCAGCGAGGCCATGTCCGGGTCGATTCCGGCGGCCAGGCGGACGTCGCGCCAGATGACCTCGGCGACGCCGCCACGCCCGCAACCGAGGTCGAGCACGTTGCTGTCGCGCGTCACGTATCCCCGCACGATGGCCTCGAGCTGGTCGCCGCTCGGTCGCCAGCCGGGACGCAGCCGGCTGTAGCGCTCCCGGTACGCGTTCTGAGCCTCGAGGGGCAGGAGCGGCACGCTTCAATTCAAGCTGAGTTGGGAACAATCAGATCGGTATGGCAAAGGGAGATTTTGTCGAGGTTCTGGTCGACGCCGGCAACGGTGCGGCTCGCGAGTACGTCATCGAGGCCAAGCGGGCAGGTCGCAGCGTCGAGGTCCGCAGCTCTCGCACCACGGTCGAGGTCCGCGAGCTGACGCGTACAGGCGGCGTCGTGCGCACCGCGCGATTCGTCGCGCCTCGAGTCCTGGCGGTCGTCGAGCACCCGAAAGCGGCCTAGCGGCCGCGCTTACGGTTTGCGGGCGCGGATGTAGGCGCTCCCCACCTTTCCCACGTCGGGGAGCGACTCTGTCGCGTGGACATCGAACTCGATTTCGCTGAAACCGGCCGTCTCCAGGGCAGCTCGGTAGTCGCCGATCGGGATCGTGCCCGCGATGCAGCCCACCCACGAGTCCACCCGGATTTTTAGTGCCGGGCTGAGCGGTTCGAGCTCGACCATGTCGGCCACGGCGAAGCGACCCCCGGGCCGAAGCACACGGTATGCCTCGTTGATTACCGCCGACTTGTCCTCGGCCAGGTTGATGACGCAGTTGGAGATGACGACGTCGACTGAAGCTTCGGGGAGTGGGATGCTCTCGATCGCGCCCTTGAGGAACGTCGCGTTGGTTATGCCGGCCTTCTCGCGGTTCTTGTTTGCCAGCTCGAGCATCTCGTCCGTCATGTCGACTCCATAAGCGTGGCCGCCGGGTGACACGCGCCGCGCCGAAAGCAGCACGTCGAGTCCGGCGCCCGAACCGAGATCGAGGACTATCTCGCCTGGCTTCAGCTCGGCGAGAGCCGTGGGGTTACCGCAGCCGAGGCTGGCGCCCTCGCTCAGACCGACCTCCTGGAGGTCGCCAAGCGGGTACGAGCTCGAGCAGCACTCGCAATCGCATGCGCTCGCCGGCTGCAGCTGGATGGCAGCACGCGCGTAACGGGACTTCACGGCCTCTTTGATCTCACTCATGATTCTGCTCCCCAATCCATCGATAAACGTCGATGGATACTGTAGCATCTGGAAGATGGCGTTGAAGTCGCTTCCAATTGTTCGCGAGCGCGGTGTTTGCTGCGCGCTCCCGGTGGTGAAGCAGAGCTGGGCCGAGGATCGGGCGGAGCTGATGAAGGCGCTCGCGGACCCCCACCGCCTCACCATCCTCGCCTCGCTCTGGAAGGCTGAAGACCCGATCTGCATTTGCGACTTCACCGCGGGGCTGGAGCTGTCGCAGCCCACCATCTCGCACCACATGGCGAAACTGAGAGAAGCCGGTCTGGTGGATGCCGAGAAGCGCGGAATCTGGATCTACTACCGCCTCCGCGACAAACTGCCGGCGGAAACCCGAAAGTTGCTAAGCCGGCTTTTGGAGTAGGGTTCCGGCCGCTACTGTTACGGCGTGTTGCGGGGGAGCGCCCTGGCCCTTGTCTCGATCTTGTTCCTCGCTGCGTGCGGCGGCACACCATCGAAGTCGGCGAAAACCTCGCCGACTATACCCACCGAGAGCGCACCTCCAACGGCTTCGGCGGTCGCGTCTCCAGGATCCGGACCTGCAGCGCTCGTGCACTGCGGTACCTCGGTGCCCGCCGGTGACAACCTGGTCATCGGCACGGTGGTCGGCGATCCGACGGTTGTTGTGCGCGACATCCAGGACCCGGCGAACGCCAAGAACGTGTGCACGTTTGACGCGTCGGCGCAGTCGCCGCTGTTCGTAAGCGGTTCGGCCGTGGCCTACGAGACGACGGGCAACCAGATAATCCGGGCCGACCTTGCCTCCGGCGCCACCTCCGTGATCGCGGCGTACAGCGGGTCCGGCCAGTACGCGGTGTCACCGGACGGCGGTTCCTACACCTACCTCGATGGCAGCGGCGCGTGGCATCTCGTCAAGGGAACGACCAACAAGGTCCTGACGACGCTACCGCCGGTGCCCGGCCGCGGCATCAATCCCGACGAGGACGACCTCTACCTCGCCTTCTCCCCGGACGGCAACTACGTCGCGCTGTTTCAAACGCTGCGCACAGGCGGAACGGGCGAGACTGCGCCCGACCAGATCCGCAAAGCGACCGACGGATCACTTGTCTACTCCACCACCGGCATGACGATGGCCGTCTGGTCATCGGTGCCGAGCCGGCTCTTCTTTCGCGATGCGAGCGGCAACGTGCATCGCTGGGACCCAAGCGCGGGGCTTTCCTCGATGACAACGCTGCACTGGATCAGGCCGAGGTCCTCGTCCGACGGGCGGTGGATCGCCTACACGTTCCGCACGCCGTCCGGGTTCGACGGCGTCGGCTTCTATAGCGTGCAAGCCAACAGCCAGCAGAACACGAGCCCGCCCGGACGATCGGGCGTCGCGTTCTTGACCAACGACCTCGTGTGGTACAGCGGCGAGAAGGCGTGCTCCACCTGCTTTGGGGGCTTGCCCACAGCGAGTGGAGTGACCTACATCTACAGCATCGCGGGGGCCTCCGAGATCACCTCACGTCTGGCCAGCGTCAACGACGCGTGGCCGCGTGTCACCGCGCCGGGGTTGTAGAAGAGCAGGCGGCCGTGGCCACAGCGTCGATCGGAGTTCAGCCCGTCGGTGAGCCTTTTCCGTGGGGCCGCGCCCTGGCCGACCGCCGATTTCGCTCGATCCTGCTGCTGATCGCCGGGATACCGATCATCGTCGCCTACCTCTGGTACGGCCTCATCCAGCCTTTCTTCGCCTACGAGGCGACCGACTGGGTCCGTGTCTACATCCCCGGATCGAGCGTGCTGGCCGCGGGACAGGATCCTTACCTGTGCAACGTCGGCCCGTGCGGCGGCTACACGCACTACCTCATCTACTACCCGCCGTTCGTCATCTGGTCGATGACGCCGATCGTCGGTCTCAACCCCGAGTTGACGGCTGGCGTGGCGCTGGTGCTGCTCAACGTCTGCCTGCTGGCTTTCGTGTGGCTGGTGCTGCGCGCGCTCAGCGTCCGCGACTGGCAGTTCTCGGCGCTCGCCCTTCTTGGGACGATCAGCTTCGCGCCGACCCTGACGGAGATCCAGAACCGCAACCTGCAGATCGTGGTGCTCACCCTGAGTGCGGTGTTCATGCTTGCCTACTGCCGCGGAGACCGCTGGTGGGGCGGCGCCGCCCTGGGCCTCGCGCTGGCGATCAAGGTGGTTCAGGCTCCGCTGCTGCTTCTCGCCCTCTGGGGACGGCGCCTCTGGATGGTGGCGGCCTCGGTTGCGACTGTGGCGGTTCTCTGGCTGATCGGTGCCCCGCGGTACCTGCTCGAGTACCTGCTCAAGGTTGCACCCGCCCAGGCTCAGGGTTCAGACGCGGTCACCAACGCCGCACCGTTTGGAACGGTGAACCGGCTCCTCCATCCAGAGGCCCTTTACAACTCAGGCCTGGGCGGCGGCTGGTTGGTCCTTGCCATCAGTGGGGTATTCGCTCTGGTGGTAGTTGTCGTTACGGGGTGGCGCCTGGGCGGTGTCCGAAGGGATCCGTCCGGCCGGGCACTGGAGGTGGCCGCCGCTGTGGCCGCCTCGCCACTGCTCGTGACACTGGTCTACGCGGGCCAGTTCGTCCTCCTACTCCTGCCCATGATCGTGCTGACCGATTTCGGGCTGCGCACCCGCTCGCGCGGGATGGTCGCGGCGGTCGCCGCCAGCTGGGTTTTGCTCGGTCCGTCGTTCCTGGCCTTCACCAACGCAATGGCGGCTGGACGGGGATTTCTACTGCTCTTTCTCGTTTGGGCCAACTCGCCAGTCGCCGGGGCAGTGGTGCTGTGGCTGGCCTCGCTGAAGGCCCTCTCCGGGAAGAGCGAACTTCCGTCGAGCTAGGTCAGTAGAGGCCTACGCGCAGCCGCCCTGACTTCTGCGCCGGCGCCTTCCGCGTCTGGTGATGGCGGTCCCAGGCCTGCACACAGCTCTCGCACGTGCAGCCGGGACCGGCCATGGACGATCGCGGCGCCCGCGACCTGCGGATCAATTTCGACAATGCTGCCAGGACGTTTCTGCGACGTAGTGCTGTCATGTTTCCTCCGGGGTTACTGGGACTGAGTAGGACAACGGACCGCGGGCAAATCTCTTGCCAGTGAAACGGTCCGGAGCGGAGTTTGGTTAGTACCGCGGGGGTCGGCGTTGAGTTCTGCAGTTCCGAGAGGTTTGGGGTCGGATTTTCGAGCTGGAGGTATTCATGTTCAGATTGCGACTTGTCATCCTGGGTGCTGCCGCCGCCCTGGCTGTGGGCTCGGCCGGTGCCCTGGCGATGGAGAACGCAGGTACGAACGACGCCGATTCGCACGGCGACGCCGTGGCTTCGGCGGCGCACAACTGCACGCACCACGCGAGCGGTGACCGCGACTCGCATGGCGACTGCGTGAGCGCTGTCGCCAACAGCAACAACGAGGGACAAGACACAGACACGTCGGGCAGGGCCTCGGCGCCGGGCCAGGTCTGCAAGGCGGCCGACAAGACTGAGGCGGCCGAGCCTACGACCAAGGCGGCCGGCAAGACCGAAGACAAGGCCGAGCACCAGGCGTTCGCGGCTTGCGTGCAGGCAGCCTCGGGAGGCGCAACCAGCAGCTGACATGACCTGGTAACGATCGTCTCGCGTCCAAGGGGTGCGAAGGGGCGGAGCCGCAACGGCTCCGCTCCTTCATGTTTGTTAGCGCCCGGGCCGCTCTTTGTGCCCGGCCTCGACGAGGCGAACCATCTC
>DASYZS010000203.1:0-4489 GCA_035945895.1 Candidatus Dormiibacterota bacterium
GGACAAGCCCGACTTCCTGTGGGACGTCAGCTACCTCGACGACGGCGTGGCGATCTGGGACGCACTGCTCGATCGGCACGTTGCGCTGAAGGGAGCGATCGGCACGAGCTCCGCGTTCTGCATGCCCGCGTTCAGCCTGCGGGTGGGCGCGGGTTCGATCGGCGTGTACGCCGCCGACAAACCTGACGCCTCGATCAGCCCTGCGGCTCTCTCCGCTTCAGGCCTTCGTCTGCTCCGGCAGGCGCAGGGCGCTTACGGGTCGCAGACGATGGACATACCGGCCGTGGCTGGATTCGTCGGTGGTTGGACGCTCTTTCGTTACGTCTTGCCGGGTGTGAACGGTCCGATCACCGCGGAGTCGATCCGCCAGGCGGCGTTCCAGGTCGACGTGCCGGTCGGTGACAGCATCAACGGCGGCGGCGTGAAGTTCGCCGGGCCGGGGGCGCTGGACGAGGGCCAGAACACGCGCGCCGCCGCCGTGATCGGGCAGTGGCAGGCCGTCGGCGTGATGAAGATCGTGTACCCGCCGCCCTACATCAACTAGTCGAGCGCGCGCTGCACGAGGGTGATGTCCATCCAGCGGTCGAACTTGTGTGCGGCGTTCCGAATCGTGCCCACCACGTCGAACCCGTGCTTGGTGAACAGCGCCAGGCCGGCGCGGTTGTCAGTCGCGACGCTCGCCACGATGGTCTTGTAGCCCAGTCCTCGCGCCTCGACGGTCAGTTCGTCCAGTAGTGCGCTCCCGATTCCCTTTCCGTGATGCACCGGGTCGACGTACACGAGGCACTCGACGACGTCGAAGCCGCGCTGCTTCCAGGGCAGGAGGCGGCCCCAGCCGATGACTCCGGTCTCGTCGGTCGCGACGAGAAGCTTGGAGCGCTTGCCGTGCATCTCCCACCATGCCTGGGCCTCTTCCGCGTCGAGCGGCTCCGAGTCGATCGTGGCAAAGGTCTGGTTGACCGCCCAGTTGTAGATGCCGACGATCGCTTTGAGGTCGTCCTGGCTCGATGCCCTTACGGAATGTGAGCGTGCCTTCTTGGTCTTGGCCATCACGACCATTATCCTTTGGCGGCCGTGACCAAGCCTGAGATCAAGACTCCGCTGCCTGGTCCAAAGGCCGCCGAGCTCATCGCGCGTGACGCCAAGTCGATGTCGCCCAGCTTCACGCGTTCCTATCCCTTCGTGATGGACCACGGACAGGGGTGCTGGGTAACCGACGTCGACGGCAACCGCTTCCTGGATTTCACCGCCGGCATCGCCGTCGTCACCACCGGACATTCGCATCCCAAGGTGGTCGCCGCCATCAAGGAGCAGGCCGACCGATTTCTGCACATGTCGGGCACGGACTTCTACTACCGCACGGAGATCGAGCTCGCCGAGCGGCTGGAGAGCAAGATCCTGCCGGGCATTCCGGCGCGGGTCTTCTTCACAAACTCCGGCGCCGAGGCGATCGAGGGTGCGATGAAACTCGCGCGTTTCGCGACCGGCCGCCAGAGCTACATCGCATTCATCGGGGCATTCCACGGCCGGACGTTTGGCGCTTTGTCGCTGACGGCATCCAAAGCGAGCCAGCGCCGCCGGTTCGGGCCGCTGCTTTCGTCGGTTTTCCACGCGCCGTTTCCGACGCCGGCGCGCGGGGTCACAACTGACGAAACGATTTCACGCATCGAGGAGCTCTTCGCGACTGTGGCGCCGCCGGAAAGTGTGGCCGCGGTCTTCGTCGAACCGATCCAGGGCGAGGGCGGCTACCTCGTCCCGCCCGACGACTTCTTGCCTCGCCTACGCGAGCTGACTTCGAGACACGGGATCCTGCTTGTGGCGGACGAGGTGCAGTCGGGCATGGGTCGCACCGGGCACCTGCTCGCCGTCGAGCACTGGGGCGTCGACCCGGACATCGTTTGCCTGGCCAAGGGCATTGCCTCCGGCCTGCCGCTCGGTGCGTTCATCGCAAGGGCCGAGCAGATGAGCTGGCCGCCGGGCTCGCACGGCAGTACGTTCGGAGGCAATCCGGTCGCGTGCGCCGCGGCGCTGGCGACGCTCGACCTCCTCGAGGAAGGCTTGATGGAAAACGCAGCTCGTGTCGGGGCTGTGCTGAAGGCCGGGCTCCGCGAGATCACGGAGGGGCACAAGGACGTCACCGACGTGCGCGGAATCGGGCTGATGCTGGCGCTCGAGCTACGCACGCCCGAGCATGCTGCGCGGCTTGTTCAGTCGGCCTTCGAGCGCGGGCTGTTGCTGCTGACCGCCGGCACGCGCGCGGTGCGTATCTGTCCGCCGCTCGTGCTCAACACTGGGGAAGCCGCCACCGCGCTGGAGATCATCGCCTCAGCGCTCGACTAAGTCCGCGATTGGCTGCATCGATGTGGCCGCGGTGCGGTCGTCGTTGGCGACCGACGGCGCCTTGCTTCGCTGATCGTCGATCACTCTGACGCTGGCGTTCTCATGCACGGCAACGATCGCCGACGGCGCGTCGGTCGCTGCCACCAGCTGCGCGACCGTGGTCTCGCTGATCGCCGTCCTCGATTGCGCATCGGCCTTCAAGGCGTAGGTCTGTAGGGATCCGATTTCCTGCGACCACCCGAGAGCAAAACGCGGATCCTGCACGATCGCGCGCACGGCGTCGTTGTTGGCGGACAGCGCTCTCAGGGCCGCCGTGCGATCGGATGCTCGACCGTTCACGGCGGCGTCCGTCGACATCGTCGCCAGGTACGAGTGCTCCTGAAGGGCGAGGTTGAGCGATACGCGTGAGGTGACCTCGGGTTTGGTCGCGTCGCCAGGAAACTTGTCCGCGAAACTTGTCGCGATCTTGTCGGCAAGGACGTCGCCCACCGGCGACGCCTGAGCGTAAGCGCGATGGAGATCGGGGTAGAAGGCGGTGTAGTTCGCCGCGCCGGCGTCGTCGATGAAAGCCTTGTCCTCGCCAATCTGATCCGTGATCAGCTGCGTCACTGGTGCCAGAGGCAGGTGGATGGACTTCTCCAGGAAATTGCCGAACTGCAAGACGAACTGCTGATTCAAGCCGGCCAGAGCGTCTTTCGCTTTTGCGTCGTTATGGGTGACGACTCCGATCGTGTAGTCGACGAGGAAGGTGTTTTGCGAATTCCAGACCTGCGCGAACTGCACCCCGGTCGTGTTGCCATAGGCGCGCGTGAAGATGCTGGTGAGGTCCGCGGAGTTGACCGCGAGCAGCGACGTGTACGCGGTGTACGCGTCTGAGTGATTGGCGGCGGCAGCAGCCTGCTTCGCGACGATGATCACCTGCTCGCCGAGCAGCAGGTCGAGGTGAGTGCGCAGGTCTGCGGCCTGTGAATGCGCGGGCGATGTGGGGCTGGGCTTGCTCTTGGGAGTGCTCTGGAGGTTGCATCCGGCCAGTGCAGTCGCGAGCAAAAGGGCCGCCACCGGTCTCAGTAGCATTCCTATTCATAGTGCCTGAGTGGCTCTTGGTCGACGGCTCGAGCATGTTCTTTCGCGCGTTCTATGCGATCCCGCAAACGATGCGCGGGCCGGACGGAAAGATGAACAACGCCGTGCGCGGCACGCTCGACACCCTCGCGCGCTACGTCACCGACCGCAAGCCCAAGCACCTTGCATTCACAACGGACGAAGACTGGCGCCCAGCCTGGCGCGTGGACCTGATCAAGGACTACAAGGCACAGCGAGTAGCCGAACCGATCCCACCGGCGCTGATCCCACAGGTGCCCTTGATCCTCGAGTCGTTGACAGCGGTCGGCGTCGACGTCGTCGGCCTCGAGGATTACGAGGCCGAGGACATCGTGGCCTCGCTCGTGACCAAGGTCAAGACACCGATCGAGATCGCAAGCGGCGACCGTGACCTGTTCAGCCAGGTCAGCGGCCGAGACGTCATCGTTCTCTATCCGCAGAAGGGAGGGCCGGCCGAGGTCGACGAGGCCGAGGTGTCGCGCCGCTACGGCATTCCCGGTCGCGCTTACGCCGACTACGCGATCCTGCGCGGCGATCCCTCCGACGGCCTGCCGGGCATCCCTGGGATCGGCGACAAGACGGCGGCGCAAATGGTCAAGAAGTACGGGTCGGTCGCGAAGATGCTCGAGGCCGGCATCTTTCGCAAGGAAGAGCAGGCGAACTACTTGCGCAAGGCGCTCAAGGTGGTGCCGCCCGTTTCCGACCTTCCGATCAAAGTGCCACGGGGACGCCGCGACAAATACCCTGACGACCCCGCAAAGGTCGAAGAGCTGGCCCGAAAGCACGGAATCGCCAGCAATCTCGAGCGGCTGGTCACGGCCCTCAACAAGATGCCCGCGCTCGCCAAGCGGTGATCGGACTCTGCGAGACGTGCGTCCACTCGAAAACCATCAAGGGCACGCGCACCACGTTCTGGATGTGCCTGCGCTCGCAAACGGATCCGTCGTTTCCGCGCTACCCGCGCCTGCCGGTCCTGCAGTGCCGGGGTTACGAGCCTAAGACGAAGCCACCCGCATGAGGGCCAGCGGCGTGCCCTCGGTCGTATCGA
>DASYZS010000204.1:0-21121 GCA_035945895.1 Candidatus Dormiibacterota bacterium
TTGCGCGGTCGTATCGCTCACCGCGCTCAGAGTCTTGATCGGCGCAGGTGCTTCCTTGAGATACGGGCCTGGGTCATACGGCGACTGCTGGTTAGGCGGGAGCACGGGGAACCACTCCGAGGTCAGGTCGGCGCCCAGCGATTTGTCGAGCTGCGCAATGAGGAGCGGCGTGTCTGTGAAGTTCAACGTTTGCGTCATGTCGCCCTTGATCAGCAGCGAGTCGATCGGCGACCAGGGCTGCGGCTGGTAGCCGAGCAGGGTGAACATCGCATCGAGCTGGTGCATCGACTCCGCTTCCTTGATGCGGTCGTTCACGCCCTGTGTGTAGGCAAGAAGCGCAGCTCGAGTCGGGTCGTCGGCCGAAAGCTGGCTCCACTCGGCCTGCGCGGTCCGGAGGAGTCCGAGCTGCAGCTCGAATGTGTCTGTGTCGAGCGCGGCCTTGCCGACCACCTGCGACAGCCGGCCCGCGCCCTGCCGGCGCATCAGGTCCATCTGGAACAGGCGGAACCTCGCGTGCACGTAGCCGGTGGCGAGGAAAAGGTCGTGGTCGGTCTGCGCCGTAATGTGCGCCGTGCCGTCGGCCTCGATCAGGACGCGGACGGGCTGCTCCAGGCCTGCGAGCGAAACCGTGCGGTCGGTGACCTGCGCGTCGGCGGTCATGGTCCAGGCGCCGGTCGTCGGGTTGAAGGCCGGGCCCAGGGCCGGCAGCGGCCGGACGGGGAAGAAGGCCGCGTAGAGCACGGCCGCCGCCACCACCAGCGATGCGAACACGTTGATCAGGCGGCCAACCGGCACCCGTCTTGGGCGCGCCGACGGAGAGAGAAGCGCCGGTCGTCTTTCAACAACCGGCGCTGTCGTCACGGCCGAGTAGTTTGCGTTATTCGGCGCGGCCGAAGGCCTTGATCTCCTCCAATTCAGCGGGTGTGAGCTCGCGCGGCGTCTGGCCCCGGCTCACCTTTTCCGCCTGCACGTGGTGCTTGATGGTCTCGACGATCTCCGGGTTGGCCAGGGTCGTGATGTCACCCGGGCTTGTGAAGTTGGAGATGCCGGCGATGACGCGCCGCATGATCTTTCCGGAGCGCGTCTTGGGCATGTCGGCGACGATCCAGATGTTCTTGGGTCGCGCGATCTTGCCGATCAGCTGCTCGATGGCTCCCGATACCTTCTCTTCTATCTCCTTGCTCGGCTTGAGACCAGGCTTCAGCGCGACATACATCTCGACGGCGCGGCCTCGAAGTTCATCCACGACAGGGACCGCCGCCGCCTCTGCGACGTCCTGCACCGTGAGGGCGGCCGACTCCAGCTCCTTGGTCCCCAACCGGTGGCCGGCGACGTTGATCACGTCGTCGACGCGCCCGAGGATCCTGAAGTAGCCGTCCTCCGCCTGCAGGGCTCCATCGCCGGCGAAGTAGGGCCAGTCGTGCCAGTCCTTGCTCTTTGGTTCCTTGTTGTACTTCTTGAAATAAGTGTCGACGAATCTCTCCGGGCTGCCCCAGATGGTCTGGAACATGCCCGGCCACGGGTTGCGAATGCAGACGTTGCCCGCCTTCCGGCTACCTCTAGGGATTTCCTTCCCCTGCTCGTCGAAGATAGTCGGATAGACGCCGAGCACCCCGGGCCCGGCGCTGCCCGGTTTCATCTTGTCGAACGCAGGCAGGGTCGAGCATAGGAAGCCTCCGTTCTCGGTCTGCCACCACGTGTCGACGATCACAGCCTCATCTTTTCCCACCGAGTGGTAGTACCAACGCCAAACCTCGGGCTCGATCGGCTCGCCGACCGTGGTCATGTGCTTGAAGTGGTAGTCGTACTTCTTCGGCTCGTCCGGTCCGAGCTTGCGCAGCATCCGGATGGTGGTCGGGGCGGTGTGGAAGATGTTGACGCCGAGGCGCTCCGCAATCCGCCACGGTCTTCCTGGGTCGGGATAGGTCGGCACCCCTTCGTACATGACGCTCGTCGCGGCGAGAGCCAGGGGCCCATACACGATGTAGGAGTGGCCGGTGATCCATCCGATGTCCGCGAAGCACCAGTAGGTGTCTTCGGGGTGGATGTCCTGGTAGTACTTCGACGTGCCGGCGACGTATGAGAGATACCCGCCGGTGCTGTGCTGCGCGCCCTTCGGCTTGGCCGTGGTGCCGCTCGTGTACATCAGGAAGAGCGGTGCTTCAGCCGGCATCGAGACTGGCTCGACTACCTTCCCTTTGTAGTCCTGGATGAGTTCGTTGACGATCACATCGCGGCCCTTGACCAGCGGTGTCTTGGCGGAGTAGGTGCCCGGATGGCGCTGCCAGATCAGCACCTTCTTCACCTTCTGGCCTTCCTTCTCGGCGGCTTGGAGCGCTTCTTCAGCTTTCACCTTGTGGTCGAGGAGGTCACCGTTCCGGTAGTAAGCATCCATGGTGATCAGGTACTCGCTGCCTGAGTCGGCTATGCGACCGCCACAGGCGGCGCCGCTGAACCCCCCGAACACCTCAGAGTGGATCACCCCCAGCCGTGCGCACGCCAGCATGGTCACCGGCAGCTCGGGGACCATCGGCAGGTGCAGTGTCACCCGGTCGCCCGCCTTGAGGCCGCAGTAGTCGCGCAGCAGCGCAGCCATCTCGTTGACGCGCTTGTACAGTTCCTGGTACGTGATCGCCTGCGTCACCTGGTCTTCCGGCTCCGGAACCCAGATGAAGGCGGCCTTGTTGCGGTACTTGGCCAGGTGACGGTCGACGCAGTTGAAGCTGGCGTTCAGCCTGCCGCCAACGAACCACTTGAAGAACGGAGCGTTGCTCGTGTCGAGGGTGGTGTGCCAGTACTTGTCCCAGGTAAGGAGGTCGGCATACTCTTTGAAGCACTCCGGAAAGTTCTCCTCGCGAAATCGTTCGCGGATGGCGGGGTCGTTTGCGTTCGCCTGGCCTATGAACCTGGCGGAAGGGTAGTAGTACTCCTCTTCTTTCCAGTGAACCGCGATCTCCGCTTCGGTGACCTGGACTTCGCTCACGCTCACAGATGACCTCCTTACCTGAGACGCGATGTACGGGCTACGGCCAGATTGGGCTACCCACCGGCAGCATCTTTGGCTTCAACGAGTTGGCCACGATCGCCGCCGACGTGTACCACGCGACGAGAGCGGTCAGGATCCCGACCCAGCCACCGATCGAGACGATCCCCTTCCCGGCGGCGTCGCCGTTGAAGTTGCCCCAGGCCAGGAGGATCTCCGTTATCTCGAGCGTGAGAAACACGAGAAACACCGCGGTGTTCTGGCTCCGCGCGGCGATCAGCAGCATGTAGGTGTTGAAGATCGCGAACGCGGTCAGGATCCAGGCGAGCGTGAACGTCACGTCGGTCGCGGCGAGCTTCCCAAACAGGACCAGTGCCACCGTCGCCGCCACCCCCATCCAGAACGCCCCGTACGTAGAGAACGCCGTCGCTCCGAACGTGTTGCCGGTCTTGAACTCCCACATGCCGGCGCAGAACTGGGCCAACCCGCCGTAGAAAATGGCAAAACCAAAGAAGACCAAAAGGGGTTCTCGGGTCACTCCCATCGCGTTGTGGACGCTCAAGAGAAACGTCGTGAGCGCAAAGCCGCCCAAACCCAGGGCGGCGGGGTTAGCAAGCGCCACCGCCGATGGCGCAGTCCTTACCTCGGACATCAGTCTCCCTCCATCAATGGCCAGGGAAACTGAGGCCCTGGCCTCCCCCAACGACTTAGTGAAGATCCTATTCCAATCAGTCGCTTGCCACCAACTAGGGAAGGTGGGATCAAGTCGCGCCCAGAGCCGCTAAATTAATCGCGGGTCGGGGAGCCCGCCGGGGGATCGGAAAAATGGGCCCCTCCCAGAAAGGAAAGGCATGCAGCCGGGCATAGTTGGGCTGAGGGGCGCGTTGATCGCGGCCTGGGAGGACGACCTCCGGGCCGTGCGACAGGACTCCTTCGACGTGGGCAAGGGGCGGGAGCCCCTCGTCTTCACGCAGCGCCTGTACGGCCTGATCTCGAACCTGCGCCCGCAGATCCAGAAGGCCTGGGGCCCGGGCAACCACGTGCATGTGGTCGACGCGCAGGAGATCGGAGGTCCCGGGCCGCGCGTGTCGCAGTCCCGAGTTCGGCTGCGCAACCACGGCGACTTCGTCGCGGTCGAGCTCTTCTCGTATGCGGACGGAGCGTCGCACTCGAACCGCGGCGCCGGCCTCGACCGGGAGCTGAACCTGGTCGGCATCGAGCCGCTGGCCGTCGTCAGGGAGCTCTACCGGCTGGCGATCGACTTCCTCCAGGTCGCGCTCAACATCGACCTGATGCTGTCGGGCTCGGCGTGGCTCTACGAGCACGTGGCCGCGGCTGAGTTCGTCGCCTCGGGCAGGTGGCCGAACGTGGGGGAGGTGTACCGCAAAGCCGCACGCGAGTTCGCGGTCGGAGAGAGCTTCGAGGCCGTGCAGGAGCTGGTCGCGGCGCCCCTCGAGGCGGACCATGCAAACGGGAGCGCCCCGGTGAACGACACGGTCGAGATGCGCCTTTCGATCGAGCAGCTGCAGCGCTACCTCGACCCGCAGCCCGACCTGGAGAGCTTCGTCCGGGTGGTGCACGTCGCGGTCGCGGCGGACGTGGAAGACCGGCGCGTCACCAGCGCCGCCATCGCGGAGGAGCTGGGTCTCGACCTGCTGGGCACCACCAAGGCGGGCCGGCTGGTCTCCGGCGAGGTGGACGTCGTCCGCGAAGCCGAGTTCTTGCCCGACTTCTCCGAGTGGAGCTTCCTTCCCTCATACAACGTCCACTTCTTCCGGCGAGCTCACACGATCGACGATTTCCTGGCGGTGCAGCGGACACTCGCACCTCACTCCACCGGCGAAGCGACCACCCCGCCGGCCGGTATGCCCGTTTTGAAGATCGAAGAAGGATCGACGCTGCCGGACGGCATCGTGACTTTCCTCATGACCGACGTGGTCGAGTCGACGCTGTTGTGGCTGCAGAGCCGAGCCGCGATGTACCAGGCGATGCGGCAGCACGACCAGCTCCTGACCGCGGCCATCGAGGCAAGCGGCGGTGTCGTGCTCAAGGAGCGGGGCGAGGGGGATTCCTTCTTCGCCGTTTTTCAGCGCGCCACCGATGCGGTCGGAGCGGCGGTGGAGATTCAGCGGGCCGTCCAGGGTGAGCAGTGGCCGCAGGGAGTCTCGCTGGCCGTGCGGGTTTCAGTTCTCACCGGCGAGGCGGATTCCTCGGACCGCGACTACCGCTCGCCGGCGGTCAACCGCTGCGCGAAGCTGCGGCGCCGGGCCGTGGGCAACCAGATCCTCGTGTCGGAGACGACTTATTCGATCGTTGCCGACATCCTCCGCCATGACATCCGCCTGGTTTCGGTCGGCAAACGTCTGCTCGAAGGCCACGAGCGGCCCGAGGAGGTCTACGTCGTCCAGCACCCCGAAGTCAGGCTCGAAGCAGAGGTCGCGGCGGACGAGATCTTCCCGACGTTGTCCGTCCTGCCGGGCTTGCAGGAGCAGCAAGCGGAGCCGGGCCTGGCGTAGCGGCCGCCGGCGCATGGAATAGCCGGGCTCGAGAACCCGATACCCTCTTTACCGTGAAGATGAATGCCGTCCGCTCGAGGTTTGTCGACGCAGGCTCCGTCGTCCTGGTCGGCATCGCCGCCGCCATGTGGGCGTTTGACGCCTATTTCCGCCCCGGCCTGACCAAACAGCTCAGCTCGGGTCAGATCGTCCTCGTCGAGGACCTGCTGATCAGCGTGTGTCTGATCCCCGTCGTGGTCGCCAACTGGTCCGAGCTTCGGCGCCTGAGCCGGCGCAGGTGGATCGCCCTGGCGGCGATCGCCATCGGGCCGCAGGCAATCGCGACGGTCCTCTTCACCAAGGCAATCGGTTTCTCCTTCAGCAATCCGGCGGCGCCGAACTTCGACGTGCTGCACGAGGTGTACCTGCTTTACCTGCTCCAGCCAGTGTTCGGAATCGCGTTCGCCCGACTGTTCCTGGGAGAGAAGCGCCGGCCCGCTTTCTGGCCGCTCGCGGCGGTCGCGCTTGCGGGCGTCTACCTGATCGTCTTCGCCGACAACCCGGCGGCGCCTTGGCAGATCCGCCGGCCGGAGCTGGCCGCGGGCGCGCTCGTCCTGGGCGCTGTCGTCATGTGGGCCGGCGGCACGGTGCTCGGCCGCTACGCCCTCGAGGACGTCAGCTTCCCCTCGACCGCGAGCATGCGCTTCATCCTCGCCATCCCCGTGCTGCTCGTGATCGTGCTCATCGACCGGGGCGCGAATGCCTTGAACGGCTACTCGTTGACGCAGCTGCCGAGCTTTCTTGGGATAGTGCTGATTCCGGGACTCTTCGCGATGCTCCTCTACTACCTGGCGCTTTCGCGCACGCCGGCCTCACTGGCCACGATCGCCGAGCTCGGGTACCCGCTTGCCCTATTCCTGATCTTCTCCCTGCCTGCGCCCGTCGGCCAGGGCGCGCCGCTGCGAGGCGTGGAGGTGCTGGGCGCGGTTCTGCTCGTGATCGGAGTGGTGACGTTGAACTTCTTGAAAGCGCGCGATGTCGTCGAAGTGCCGCCCGAGCGTCTCGGACGGGCAGTGCGCACCGCCTAGGAGGAAGAGATGGCAAAGGAATACGGAACGTCCGTGGAAAGCACCGCCTCACCCGAAAAGGTGTGGCGCATCTGGTCCGATATGTCGACCTGGGGTGACTGGAATCCGAATGTCTCGACGATGGACTGGCAGGGCGGATTCGTCTCGGGCACGAACGGCATCATGAACACGCGCGCCGGCCAGCATCACAAGATGCAGCTCGTCGACGTCCAGCCGGGACGCAGCTTCGCGCTCCTCACGGCTGTGGTGCCGGGCACGAGGTTTCGCTTCAACTGCCGGGTCGAGCCGGCGAACGGCAAGGCGAAGATCAGCCAGA
Organism: Candidatus Dormiibacterota bacterium; assembly: GCA_035945895.1. Classification (GTDB taxonomy): domain Bacteria; phylum Chloroflexota; class Dormibacteria; order Dormibacterales; family Dormibacteraceae; genus 40CM-4-65-16. Next base: position 6,883 of record DASYZS010000204.1, read on the forward strand.
CGGTCGAGGTCGGCGGTCTGCTCGGACCCGTGATGGGTGGGATGCTCGGGCCTCAGGTCTCAAAGGAGTTCGGCACGCTGCTGGAGAACCTGGCCCGCAAAGCGGAAGCGAGCTAGTCCAGAGCTCTCTATATAGATAAGGACGCGCGAGAAAGCCTTTCCTGAAACGCGCCTGAAGCTTTTCGCCAGCTGAAGGCGATTCCCGCCAGCATCGCCGCAAGGAAGATGGCAAGGGCGAGGGCAAACAGGATCGCACCGGTTTTGCCAGCCGCAAGGCCGGACACCAAAGGAGTCCAGTCCACCGTCGCCGCCGCGTTGAGCCACGCGATCGCGCCAAGCCCAAAGGCGATGGTCGCGAGCGTCCAGCGTCTCTCACCGCTCGACATCTGAGCGAGGTCGAAGCGACGCTGTCGTGGCGTGACCTTGACGTCGCGCAGCCGCGTGAGCAGCAGTATCCATAAGACCAGCATCACGATGCCGATGCCGAGTGCGATCCATGGGTATGGGGTCTTGTCTATCGGTGACAGGTCGAACGAACCGGCCCACGCCGCCATCGGGAGAAACCAGATGACGCTCGTCAGGGCCGCAAACCCGGTCTTACCAAAACGATCGACAAGTCGTGTCATGACAGTGGATACGTCTCCGCGAGGTACTGCCCGAAGTCGACCTTGCCGCTCCTGTGCTCGGTGGTAAGTCGACCGTCCGAGAACTGTTTGCTGAATTTGAAGGGCATCGGCAAGTTGACGAGCCGCCTGTCGTCCTTGCGGGCGTTGAGCCACAACTCGGCGATCGACTTGAAGTCACGCACTTCGGGTCCACCGAAATCATCGAGCATTCCTTGGGGATCGCCAAGCACCACCTCAACGAGGCGCGCCGCAACTTCCCTCGCATCGACGGGTTGGTACTTCCACGCGAACGGGATGGCGGTGATGCCTGGGATGCGCGAGAAGCCGTGGAGCAGGGTCTCCATCAAATCGTGGAATTGAGTCGCGCGAAGAATCGACCATGGAATCTCACCCTGCTTGACGATCTCTTCGACCGCGACCTTGGTGCGGTAGTAGGGATACGGAACGTCGTCGATGCCGACGATGGAGATGTAGACGAGGTGCTTGATGTCTGCTCGCCCTGCGGCATCGATCAGGTTGCGCGTCCCTCTGATGTCGCCGCGACTTCGCAGTGATTGACGGGCCTCGGTGGCCGCGTGCACGACTGCGTCGATCCCTTCCACGGCCTTGTCGAGGTTGGCACCTGTCTTCATGTCGCCCTGCACCGCATCGACGTGCCCGCGTGGCTGCCGGCTGAAGATGCGCGCGCGATGGCCCTGCTGCCGCAACTTCGCCACGACGTGGCGGCCGAGGACGCCGGTGCCGCCGGTCACCAGGACGTTCATTGCGAGAGTTGTTCTTCGAAGAACTTCAAGAGCCGCGACCACGAGTCGTTCGCGGCCTCGCGGTTGAAGCTCGACCGCGTGTCGTTGAAGAAAGAGTGACGCGTGCCGGGGTAGACCTTGATGTCGTGCTTGATGCCGAATCGCGTCAGCGCTCCGTCGAGCGCGCGTCCCGATCGCGCGGTGAAGTCCTGCCCCGGGTAGGAGCCGACCACCGGACACAGGCGACTTGTGACGTCGATCGGACGCGGGTTCGCGGCGTAGAAGGGCGCGATGGCTTTCAGTCGTGAGTCGGTGCACGCCCACGCGATTGCGAATCCGCCGCCCATGCAGAACCCGACAGCGCCGAGTCGCTCCGAGTCGACGTTGCTCATGTTCGCGAGATGAGTGAGCGCGCTCTTGAGGTCGTCGACTCCGAGGCGGTTGACAGATCCGCGAAGCGTGCCCGCCATGAACCGAGCCATGCACACGACGCGGTTCTGACCCGCGAACAGGTCGACCGCAAGGGCCGCGTAGCCGGCGCCGGCGATACGGCGCGTGACGTCCTTGATGTGCTCGTTCAGGCCGAATGCTTCATGGATTACGACCACGCCCGGGTGCGGACCCTTGCCGTCGGGTGTCGCGAGGTATCCACCACCCCTGAGCTCGCCGGTCGGGATGTCGCGAATCTGCATGGTGTCTGGCTTGGCGATCGTAGCGTCGAAGGGCGAGCGGTATTCTTAGTGCTCGGCGCGCGACGTGGGCCCGTGGCGCAGTTGGGAGCGCGTCAGACTGGCAGTCTGAAGGTCAGGGGTTCGAATCCCCTCGGGTCCACCAAACGCCTTTCCCGTCCACGGCTGAACGCCAGACCAGCAGCGCCGCGGCCGCCGGTATGAGCGCCTCGACGACCCACTTGATTGCGATGCCAGGGTCGCCTGTCATGAAGGCCGCGACCGCCGAGTAAAGCGCGTTGAGCACGTCCAACGCTAAGACGGCGAGAATCGCATAGCGGCCGAAACCGTCGCCCTTCAAGACGAAGGCGACGGCGGCCAGCACGTTCAGCAGGAGCCACACCGCATTGATGCCAACAGTGCGGGTCCGGATCGCGATCTCCGGATCACCTGGGTTCAGCGTCAGTGAGCGAAACGTCCAGCCAAAGGTCACGACGTAGAGGAGGAAGAGGCATTCGGCCAGGATCAGGACGGCGATGGCTGCGCTTCGAACACGTGGCCGGTTCATTGCTCGTTCAAATGGGAAAGGCGGGCGGCCTAGCGCGCGCTGGCGACGACGGTCGACTCGCGGACGGCGAGGGCCGGGTCGAGGATCCGCTGCTGCGGCGATCGCGAATCCGACGACAGAACGAGGCGCGTCATCTCGCGACCCATGTCTTCCATCGGCTGGCGCACGCTGCTCAGCGCAGGCTGCGTCGTGGCGGCGAGGGGCGAGTCGTCGAAACCGATGATGGCCACGTCATCTGGCACGCGGCGCCCGAGCGCCTGCATCACCCACATGGCTCCGATGGCCATCGCGTCGGTGGCCGCGAACACGGCGTCCACCTCTTCGCCCCGACTGAGCAATCGGGCCATCGCCATCTCGCCGCCTTCGCGGTCCGCGTCGCCGAACTCGACGAGGTCTGAGCGCAACGCGGCGTTCCACATCGCCTCGCGGAATCCTTGCGCCCGCAGCGGATGCCGTGCGTCGGCGAGGTGGGCGATGCGACGCCGGCCCTGCCCGAGCAGGTGCTCGGTCGCGTTCTTGCCGCCGGCGTGGTGGTCCACGTCCACGAAACTGACCTGCAATCCGTTCTTCGGCCGGCCGCCGAGCACCACGGGGATGCCCCGCGACTGAAGGCGCGTTGGGAGCGCTTCCATCTCGAGCATCATCACCAGGAGAACGGCGTCCACATGGCCGCCCGCAAGGTAGTGCTCCAGGCGATTGAGATCTGCATCTGGCTGGGGTGCGAAGAGCACCATCTGGAGTCCGTTCATCGAGAGTTCGCTGCCGATTCCACGCAGGAGGCGGGAGATGGACGGGTCGTGGAAGACCGTGGGATCCGGCATCACGACACCCACGGATTCGCTGCGTCTCCCAGCGAGGCTGCGAGCCGCGGGGTTGGGGATGTAGCCAAGGGCCGTGGCCGCCCGTTCCACGGCTTTGCGCGCGGCCTCGCTGACCTTGGGGCTGCCGGTGAAAACTCGAGACGCGGTCGCGCGGGACACGCCTGCCGCCTTCGCCACTTCGTCGAGCGTGACGGCCGTCCGTGAAACCGCTTCCATGGGTGAGTCGCCGCTAGTATGACCGGCCCTCGCAGCTGCAGCAGGGCGGCATTCTGGCCGCGGGGATCAGCGGTTGGCCCTCTTCGCCATCCTCACCGGTCTTTACATCTTTGGTTAATTTGCACGACACAAAAATTTTCCTTGCAGTTTCTTCAGGTGGCGGTATAGTTGGGCAACTTTTTCGGCCGCCATCGCCCCCCGTGTGTAGAGGCGCGGGGTTCGTGTGCAAGAGGGAGGAAGGGTGTTCGTCGTTCGGGGCTCAAGCCATAGGCGCGGTGGCGGCCGCGTTTTAACCAACCGCCGAGGGACAAGCTGAAAGCACTTCTGAAGCTGGTCTTCGCCTCGGGCACCATGGCCGCAGCAGTCGCCCTGGTCCTCGCGGTTCAGAACTTTGCGACCTACAGCTCGTTTGCTCCTCTCATCCAGAAGAGCGTTCCCAAGCCGAGCTTCACTCCACAGGTCCACATCTACAGCGTCTCGGTTGACACCTCGAAAGGTGAAGCCACGATGCTCCTGACTCCGTTCACTTCGCCAGGCATCGCGAAGGCGATCGGGGCGCAGTACGGAATGAACCTGATCCAGTGGTCGCCGGCGTTTGGCCAGTTCGTGTTCTCGCTGCCTCAAATCAAGATTGGTCCCGGCCCGGGCCCTCATACCGCGACCGTGTACTTCCCTCCATACGCGACGTCCGGCGACATTGGCGCGTACCTGACTCACAACGGACTACTCGTCAGCGAGTGGGTCTCGACCGATGACGCAAGCGGCCGCGTCGCCGTCGTCGAGGTTCCCCAAATCACACCGCGATTGATCGACCCCGCAAACGGAATCTATCGGGCAAGCGTGCCGCCCTTCACCGATGCGTCTCGAGTCGAAGAGTGGGCGCAGGCAAACGGCGTGAAGATCCTCAGCTACGACCCCGCGAGCGGTGACATCGAAATCCTCGGTCCCGCGATCAAGCCGGTGCTCGTGCGGACGGTCGTGCGGCAGCCCGCGACGACCAGCACCACCACGACACCTGCGACGCCGCCCACGACGAAGATCTACATCGCGTTCAAGCCCGGGACGACTTTCTCGCAGGCGCAGCAGGCAGTGCAGGCCTCGGGCGGACAGATCACAAGCTTCGACACGAGCACCGAGCTCGGAATCGCGACGGTGCCGCAGGCGAGCACCGGTCAGGCAACGGCATCGCTTTCGAGCAACGCAGTCGTCGACTGCGTCAGCGAATCTTCGACCGCATGCCCGAGCACGGTGTCGTCATCGACGAGTACCACGACCCCTGCCAACCAGACCACGACCCCAACAACATCGCCGTCGCCGTCTCCCGCGCCGGCAACGACCACCGCAAGCGGCACCGGTTGGACGACGACCGCGGTCACCCCACCGACGACGACCACTGCGACCACCGTTCCTCCGCAGCTCACGGCGACCCCGGCTGATGGTCACGTGACACTGACCTGGAATGCGGTGACCGGCGCGCAGAGCTATGAGGTCATGCGCTCCTCCGGTGGAGCAACGCCGACACAGGTCGCGACCACGACCGCAACGTCGATCACCGACGTCGGTGGCACGACGGGCACGCAGTACGCGTACTCCATCGTTCCGGTCCTGTCATCTGGTCCCGACGCCACTCAGACTCAGACCGCGACCGCGGTGTGGGTCGCAGCGACATCGACGCCGGTGCTCCTCGACGCCAGGCCGCAAGCGACGACGCTGAGCGGCTCGGTCGCGTTGAGCCTCAGCGCTCGCACTGGTGATGGGTCGGGCAACGCAACGTGGTCGCTCGTTTCGGCGTCGGGCGTGACGACGCAGGTGGGCACGAGCTCCGCGACTCCGGCGACGACGGACCCGCTCACCTGGACGGCCGAAGTAGTGTGGGATTCGCACGCCGTCGTCGACGGTTTGTACAGCCTGGTCATCACGCTGACGGACGGCTCAGGGCATTCGTCGCAGATTGCATCGCCGGTCAAAGTCATGAACGCGCCCCCGGCTGCACCGACATCGCTCGGCGCCGCAACGGTCGGAACAACCGTTGTGCTGACATGGCGCCAGCCGGCGGTGGCGAACAGCGCCGCATATCTCGTGCAGAAAGACGGCGACCTGAAACCGGTCGCGGCCGTCGCGACGGGCTCGCTTTCGTGGAGCGACCAGAACGCTGCGCCCGGCACACACACCTACACCGTCGTCCTCGAGGACCAGTACGGAAATCAGAGCGCCGGCGTGAGCGCGAGCGCGGTCGTCGGCAGCAATCACGTTCCGGCCAATGCGCCGACGCTGACGCTGATCCTGCCCAATGGCAAGCGCGTCGCTCCCGATGGTGCTGTCGAGGACAGGATCATCCTGGTCACGGACGCGACTGGCGCCGGCAACGTGCACTTCCAGTACGCGACTGATGACGGGTTGTGGACGCCTGTCCCGGGCAGCGTGTCGTGCACGCCGCAATGCGCGCTCGATTGGGACGTTTCGAGTCTGGCTGCCGGCCACTACTCCGTCCGCGCAGTCACCAACGTCGCGACGAGCCTCGCTGAGGAGTTCGTGGTGCGCGGCGAAGAGGATCTGCCTGCGCCGAACGCGCCCACCGTGCTGATCACGCCGCTCGGCGTTTCGATCACATGGGCTCCGTCGCAGGGCGAGCTCGCGACTCGTTACGCGGTCAGCCGCCGCCACGCTGGTGGTTCTTGGGTTCTTCTCGACCGCGTCGAAGGCACGAGCTACCTCGACACGCAAGCCTCGGCGGGCGCGAACGACTACCGCGTGCAGGGCTACAACGGTGACGGAGCGGTCGGGCAGGCTTCGGCGATCACGACGATCATCGTGGCGGGGGTTGTTCGCAACGAGCAGTCCGCGCAGCCGGCACCGGCGCCGCTCAACGCACCGGACGGCTTCCACGCGCTGACGAGCGGCACAGGCGTGACGCTGATGTGGAACTCGGTGGCGAGCGCATCCGGCTACGTGGTCGAGCGAGCCTGGCAGGCGAATGGCCAGTTCGCAGAGATCGGGCGCACTGGTGAGACCGTGTTCCGCGACTCGACTCCAATCGGCGCGGTCGCGTACTACAAGATCGTTGCGTTCAACTCGAGCCAGGGTGGAACAGAGTCGAACGTCGTCTCGGCTGCGGTCCTGCCCGCACCCACTGCATCCCCCGCGTCATCGTTCGTCCTGGCGTCCGGTGCATCGGGCTCGACGACCTCGGCGCAGCAGCAGGCGGCCGGCACGATCACCCTCGGCTCTGCGCAGTCGAGCGGTTCCGCTTCAGCCCAGCTGCAGGTTCTCGCGAGTGGCACCGCTTCGGCGACGCCCGCCTCGGTCCAGGTCCAGCAGCTCCAGTCGGGGTCCTGGTATGCGGTGGGTCAGCTCTCCGCGCTGACAGACGGACATACCTGGACCGCGGCCGGCGCGATAGTCACAAGCGGACTCAGTGAAGGCGCGCATCAGATCCGCGCTGCGGCCCTGTCGGCCAACGGCACCGTTGTCGGGACCACCGCGGCTTCGACCCTGACCATCGTGAAGACTGCGCCAGTGCCCACCTCGGTGACAAGCGCTGTCTCGGGTGCCGCGATCACCGTCAGCTGGACGCCGACTGTTGCGTCGACCTACAACGTCTACCGCGCGGTCGACGGTGGGTCGCTGTCGCTAGCCGCCGCCGATGTGTCTGGAACGTCATTCGTCGACAGCTCGCTTGCTGGCGGCCAGTCGATGACTTACGCGGTCACCTCGGTAGACGTGTACGGCAACGAAAGCCTCTACAGCACGACGACGACGGTGGTCACGCCCGCTGCATGGAACGAGGTCGCACCGTCGATCGCGATCCTCACCCCCAGCGCCGCCGAGCGACCGGACGAGGCCATCATCGACCTTGCGGCCACAATCGCCTCGCAGGGCGGCCTGACCCTCGTCGACTTCTCGCTTGCGCCCGACGGCAGCGACGCATGGAGCTCGATCGGAAACCTCGTACCCTCGAGCCCGGCGGCGCCCCAGGGTCCCGGTGGCCCGCTTGTCGGCACGGCCGGCGCAATCACCTGGACGTCATCCTTCAATACTTCGGGCCTCCTGCCCGGCAAATACCAATTCCGGGTCAGCGCGACGGACGCTCTGGGCCGGATGACCCAGCAGCTCTCGAGCCTGTTCGTCGGAGCCGCTGGCGCTCGCGGCCCGCCGGCCGCGGGCTTTGATCTCTCCACAACTCCAACCCCGACCGGTGTCCACCTGACCTGGACAGGGGCACCGGGAGACGTCTTCCAGGTCCGCCGATCATTCGGCGCCACAGCGGGCTTTGAGTCGCTGGGTACGACCACCTCGAGCTCCTTCGACGACAGCGCACTGCTGCCCGGCAGCTCCTACTCCTACCAGGTGGTTCGCCTGTCGCCCGCTATCGCCTTCACTCCGATCGAGTCGACGACCGCGCGCTCGTCCTTCGACGCCAGCGGCACAGCGGTCTCCGCTGACGGTTCGCTCGGCGTCAACGTCGGATCGGCGAGCGCCGACAAACTCTCGCTCGCGGTGACCCCGACAGTGAATCCGCCGGCGCTCGCGCCGAACATGAGCACGGCCGGTGCGGTCTACGACATCAACGCCACGAGCCTCGCCACCGGCGCGCCCGTCCACCAGCTCGACCAGCCCGCGACCCTGACCTTCGCCGTGCCGGCGGGCATGACCGAGGCGCAGGCCGAGGGCCTCTCGGTCTTCCACTGGGACGATACGACCCGAACCTGGGTCCGCGAGCCGACCACGCTCGACTGGGCGCACCGGGTCCTGGTCGCGACGGTCACGCACTTCTCGATCTTCGTGACCGGCACCACCAGCGTGACGGTGACCGACGACCAGTCGGGCGCCACGATCACCGTGCAGCCAGGCGGCGCCGGCATCCAGGTCACGGACGACAAGGGCAGCGCTCCACAGAACTTCGCCGTGCCCACTGCCTCGTTGGAGATCGACGCCACGGCCGGCAATCAGAATGTCGTGCTGACCGGGTTACTCAACCTGGGCACCGCGACCTTGACGATCAAGGTCACCGACAATCAGACCGACAGCGGCGCCCTGATGACGAAGACGGGCCACGCGGCCGTCAACTTCAGCCTCGCGACGATCACCGCGGGCGCGATCGAAGTCGAAGCCACGGCGTCGAGCAGCGACACCCAGACGGGCAACAACAATGTGGGCGTCGCCGTGGTCGGCGCAGCGTCCCTGAGCGAGATCCTCTCCGGCACCGTGCTCAACCCGGCCAACGCCACGATCAGCGTCACCAGCTCCTCCATCACCAGCACCGGCGACGTCACGCTGAAGGCCAGCAACACCTCGACCGTCACCACGAACCTGACGCCGACGACGAGCAGCGGCAGCAACAAAGACGCCGCGCTTGCCATCTCCGTCGTCGACGCCAACACCCAGGTCAACGTCTCGGGCAACAGCTCGATCAGCGCCACCGGCGCGCTCACGCTGTCCGCCTTGACGACCAACACGGTGAAGACGACCGCCGACGCGAGCTCCGCGCCGTCCGGGGCCGCGTTCGCCATTGCGGTCGTGGTCACCAGTGACAAGGCCTTCATCGACGCTTCGAGCACCGCCGGGATCACCGCCAAGAGCGTCACCATCGCAGCCGACACACGGAACGACATCGAGACCAAGGCGATTGCCAGCTCGTCGGGTGCGACAGGCAACGCTGCGACCTTCGATCCGTCGACCGCGGTCCAGGGCGACAACAAGACGCTGACGGTCAGCGGCCTCGCGCACGCGGACCCATCCGCCACCATCCAGAACGGCGACAAGGTCGTCTACAGCGCAGGCGGAGGGCACGCGATCGGTGGCCTTACGGATGGAGGCACCTACTTCCTGCACCTGAACACCGACGCCAACAACGTCGAGCTCGACCCCGATCAGACAGACGCCAAGAGCACCACGCCCAGCCAGATCATCACGCTTGACAAGACGGTTGCGACCGGCACCAGCCACACGCTGACGGTGGACGACGCGAACACCGCGACCGCGACGCCGCAGAACAAAGACGGCAACGCCAAGACCAGCGGCGGCTCGCTGACCTTCGCGGGTGCGCTCGCGTTCCACTACGTCGAAGACCACACCGACGCATACATCAACCCCTCAGGCGGACCGCTGACGGTTTCGGCGAGTGACAACACCGGAACCGGCGTCACGATTCACGCTGCCTCGTCGAACAACGACCCGGTGACCGCAGACGGCAGCACGCTCAAGGCCAAGAGCTCGAGCAGCGGGTTCGCCATCGCGATCGGCATCGACATCGCCAACATCACGACGCACGCGTCGGTCGGCGGCACGCTCACGATCACGGGCCCGGCGCTCACTATCGAGGCCCCGCTGAAGCTCACCGGCGACAGCTCCGACTCGAAGGACAGCTACATCACAACCGCCACTTCAGGCTTGGGCGACGCCGAAAAGGTCGGCATCGCCGGCGCCCTCACTGTCAACGTCATCAACATCGACCGGTTCGCGCTGGTCGACAACGGGGCCGCCCTCAACGCTTCGAACGCCAAGGTCACGCTCAACGCCGCATCTGACTCGACGAGCACCGCCGTCGCGCAGCCGTACAAGCAGACCTTCGACCCCAACGGGTCCGGAGTCATCGGCGTCGACAACCAGACGATCAACCTGCCGTACAAGATCTCGGGCACGCTGAGCGCCGGCGACCCGCTGATCTACAGCAATGGCGACGGGACGAGCATCGGCGGCCTGGCCGACGGCGCCACCTACTTCGCCGTCAGCCCGAGCTGCACTTCCACCACCTGCTCGTTGAAGCTCGACCCCGACAAGACCGACGCCATGGCAGCGACGCCGACCAAGGTCATCACGCTCGACAAGACCAAGGCCGCAGGGACCGAGCACAGCATCTACCGCGATGACTCCGCCAAAGTCACCTTCGACCCAACAGCGGCCGGCGTGATCGATACCTCCACCAACCAGATCCAGCTGTCGTCGCTCCCGCTCCACGCCGCGAGCGGCGCGCCCCTGGCCAGCGGTGACAAGGTGACGTACAGCGCGGGTGGCGGCACCAACAAGCCGGTCGGCGGATTGAAGGACGGCGACAGCTACTACGCCGTCGTCGTTGACTCGACCCACATCAAGCTCGACACCAGCCAGGACGACGCCAAGGCCTCGTCGCCGACCAAGATCGTCTCCCTCAGCTCGGGCGCGACCGGCACCAGCCACAGCATCGCCATCGACGACTCCGGTCCCGACACCGGAATCGGCGCGTCGGTGTCGGTGAACGTGGTCAACGACAGCACAACAGCCTTGCTGGACACCAACTCCAACATCACCAATGCCGGCGACGTCGCCCTGACCGCGAACGCCAGCGACGCGATGACGACGACCGCCAAGCAGGGCTCGAAGGGGAGCACGGCGGTCACGCCCGCGGTGGCAATCGGGATCGCGAACGTGACCACGATCGCCAACGTCAACTCCGGCTCCCAGCTGTCCAACAACGGCAAGCTGACGGCGAGCGCCACCCAGAACGCTTCAGCCACGGCCACCGCGAGCGGCGACGCCAGCGGCAAGAGCACTGCCATCGGCGTGGCGATAGCCCTGAACTGGACGACCGACAAGGTCCAGTCGACGACGTTCCGCAACCTGATGGCGACAGGCGACATCTCGTTCACCGCGAACGGCCAGGCCGCATCCACCAGCTCTGCCAAGGCCAGCGCCAGCGGGGCGCCCGATTCCAGCTCCGACTCCTCGGGCAAGGATGCGAACGGCAAGGCCGACAAGGAATTGCAGAGCGGGAACGACACCGCCGGCAAGAACGGCGGCAATGGATCGAGCAACAAGTCCAACAGCACGGACAAGACCCCGACGGAGTCGGCTCAGAACGGAAGCAGCGGCATCAGCGTCGCGGCTGCCATCGCCTTCAACGTTGCCCAGACCAGATCGGACGCATCGTTGGGCGCCGGCCTGACGATCTCGTCTGGCGGGAACGTCACCTTCGCGTCCTCCGCCAATTCGGACGCTTCGTCGACCGGCGACGGCAGCGCCTCCACCTCGGGCGACAGCTCGACGGTCGGCGTCGCGATAACTTTCAACGTCGCCCTGATCGAGAACCACGCCGACGTCGGCGCCGGCGCTCAGATCACCGGCAGCAACGTGAAGTTCGGCGCGACGATGACGCCCGTCGGCACTGGCACGCCCGACAAGACACATGACATCTCGGCGTCGTCGACCTCGGGCATGGGCGGTGGCGGGAGCATCGGAATCGCCGGCTCGGTCGCGCTGAACGTCGTGATCATCCACACCACGGCTTTCGTCAGCTCGGGCGCGGTGATTCACGCCGGCGGCGACGTCGCATTCGCCGGCGAGTCGACGTCGAAGAGCGATGTCGTGGCCAAGCCGGAGTCGCAGACCTTCGACCCGCAGAGCGCTGTCCAGTCGGACAACAAGACGATCACGCTGCCCGCGGAGCTGAAGCACAAGGACGGCAGCTCAGTGACGAGCGGCGACTCTGTGGTGTACAGCGCGGGCGGGGGCACGGCCATCGGCGGCCTGAAGGATGGCCAGACCTACTTTGCGATCGTCGTCACGCCCGGCAACATCCAGCTCGACAGCGACAAGGCCGACTCGATGCTCGCGAGCCCGACCAAGGCGATCGCGCTCGACAAGACGAAGGCGAAAGGCACCGACCACTCGATCTTCATCGACGACTCCACGAGCGTCACCTTCGACCCGACCGCGGCCGGCGTCGTCAGCGGCAACGTCATCACGCTTCCGGCGGCGCTGCAGCACTCGGGTGGGGGCGACCTCAAGAACGGCGACGCCGTCGTGTATTCCGCCGGGGGTGGCGGCAACAAGGCGATCGGCGGCCTGACCGACGGAAATACCTACTACGTCGTCCTGAGCTCTGACGCGTCGCATGTGAAGCTCGACTCCGACGCCAACGACGCGGCGGCGACGACGCCAAGCAAGATCATCACCCTCGACGGCACGAAAGCCACCGGCACCAACCACAGCCTGACCTTGCCGGCTGGAGCGCCGAAGACGGGCATCGGCGCGTCGGTGGCGGTGAACTACGTCGAGAGCCACGACATCGCGGGCATTCAGGACGGCGCGACGCTCACCGGCGCCAAGAGCCTGACGATCAGCGCCACCGGCGGCGACGCGATGACGACCACGGCCAAGGGCGCGAGCGCCGGAGGCACCGCGGTGGCCGCGGTGGTCGCGGTCAGCATCTCGGTCGCGGAGACGACGGCTGAGCTCGGCGACGGCACCGGCGCGAGGGGTTCTGTGAGCTTGAACGGGGGCGATCTTTCGATCACCGCCTCTCAGACCGAGAGCGCCGCCACCAAGGCCACGGGCCAGGCAAGCGGCGAGAGCACCGCCGTGGGCGTGGCGATCGCCGTCACGGTGAACGACAACCGTGTGCTGGCGAAGGACTTCTGGGACGTGACGGCCTCGGGCGGCAAGGCGACCATCAAGGCCAACGGCTCGTCCTTCACCGACAGCGAGGCGAAAGCCGGCGCGAAGGGCAGCAAGAAGAAGAGCGACTCGAGCTCAGGCACGGACGACCCGAAGTCGCAGACCGACAGCAACCGCACCCTGGGCGACAACACCGCGAAGCAGGAAGGCGGGTCTGGCTCGCAGAGCAAGACGGACTCGCCGAAGACCCCGACCCCGACCACCAGCGACAGCAGCGGCAAGTCGGTCGACGTGGGTGCGGCGGTCGCGGTGAACATCGACCTCGCGAGCGCGGAGGCTTCGTTGAACGACGGCGTGACGATCAGCCTGCACGGCCCGCTGGCCATCCTTGCCTCCGAGAACTCGCACGCGATCGCCAAGTCCGACGGCTCGGCCGTCGGCGAAGGCGGCAGCTCCGATGTTGGCGTCGGCGCCGCCGTCTCGGTCAACGTCGCCATCGTCCACAACCGCGCGACCACGGGCGTATCGACCATCACCGCCAGCGGCCTCGACCTCGAGGCGACGATGACGCCGGTCGGTTCGGGCACCCCCGACAAGACCAACACCTTCGACGCCGAGGCCAAGGCCGGGGCGGGCAACAGTGACACCGGCGTGGCCGGTGCCGTCGCCATCAGCATCACCTTCGTGACCGACGAGGCATTCGTGCCCGCGGGCGCGAGCTTCACCGGCACGACCGACGACGTCACCGTGAAGGCGGAGAACAACCGCACCGACACTGCCAAGGCGACAGCCAAAGCCGAAACGGAAGGCAGCAACAGCGTCGGTGTCGGCGCTTCGGTGGCGCTGAACATCCTGCCCACCAACGTGACCAGGGCCGAGGTGATGGACGGGGCGACCTTCAGCGGCGGCAAGAACCTGTCCATCACGGCGACAGCCACTCACCCCGTGACCACCACCGTGTCCGCCGGTGCTTCGGGCGGCGACGCCGTCGCACCCGCCGTCGGCCTGGCCATCGTCTCCGACAACACAACTGCCCGCCTCGGAGCCTCGGGTTCCGGCACGACGGTTACGGGCGACGCGACCGTGAAGGCGGACTACAGCGCCGCCATCAAGACCAGCGGCGACGCCGAGGCCGCGGGCTCGAGCGTGGCGGTCGGCGCCATCGTCGGCATCAACATCATCAACACCACGACGCTGGCCTCTGTCGCCCGCGACCTGAGCGCCAA
>DASYZS010000205.1:0-8340 GCA_035945895.1 Candidatus Dormiibacterota bacterium
CCCGTCCTGGCCGTCGCTGCGACGCAGATCACCGGCAGGAGCGAGATCTCCGGAGCGTCGGAGCTCCGGGTCAAAGAGTCGGACCGGATCTACGCGATGGAGGAAGGCCTTCGGGCCATGGGCGCGGACATCACGGCGAGCGAGGACGGTTGGGTGATCAACGGTCCGCGCTTCCTCGAAGGTGCGCGCGTCGATTCCGCCGGCGACCACCGCGTGGCCATGGCGCTGGCCATCGCGGGCCTGATGGCCGACGGCCAGACCGAGATCGAGGGCGCCGAATGCGTCGACATCTCGTACCCGGGCTTCTTCGACGACCTGGAAAATCTGTCTTGAAGCTGCGGTGCGACATCGACGTCGATGTCGTGGGCCTCGACCTGTACGAGCTGGAGGTCACTTCCCCGCGCGACGACTTCGAGCTCGAGGTCAAAAGAGCGACTCAGGCCGCGCGCTCCGGCGACGTACCGTCTCTCGACCGCGCGCGCCAGCTGTATCGCCGTTTCGGCACCGACCCCACCCGGATGCGCCCGTCGTCGGAAGCACTTCTGAGGCGCGTCAAGAAAGGTGAGCCTCTCCCGCGAATAAACTCGCTGGTCGATGTCGCGAACGCGCTGTCGGTGCAGCTCCAGGTTCCGGTCGGGCTTTACGACCTGGGCAAGGTCAAGGGCGACGAGCTGGTGATCCGTCTCGGTCGTGAGGGCGAGACGTACGAGGGAATTGGCAAGGAGAAGGTGAATGTCGCAGGGCGGATCTGCGTCGCGGACGCGGAAGGGCCGTGCGGCAATCCGAGCGCGGACTCGGCGCGGACCATGATCACGACGTCGACCGAGGAAGCGGCGTGGATCTACTTCTTGCCTGTGCGCGACGACGACATCGACCGCACGGCCGAGCTCATCGCGGTATTCGGGCGCGGACTGACGCGGATGATCGCGTAGTGCCGGTCGCCACCGACGCCGGCACCCGCGATTTGCCGGCTTATTGCGCATCTTGGGCGGTGGACATGCACGTTATGCCGGCAAATCGCGAATGAGACAGGTTGCCACCGAGCAGGTCCTGGTCGTCAGGCGCGAGGAAATCTTCCCCGACGGAGCCTGGCACGGGTTCGTGACCGAGAACCTCGACCGCTACCGGTCGGTGATTCGCGAACGCCACCTCTTCAAGCCGCGGGCCGAGGTCGAGGACGATCCGAACTTCCAGCAGATCATTCCCTACGTCGTGTTCCGGCACCGCGACCGCTATTTCCTGACGCACCGGCTTCGCGCCTCCTCGGAAAAACGACTGAGGAAGCAGTACTCGTTGGGTGTCGGCGGCCACATCAACCCCGGTGACCTGCAGTCGGGCGATCCGATCCTTGACGGATTGAAGCGAGAGTGGGAAGAAGAGGTCGCGTACGAAGGCACCTTCGAGGCCAACCTCATCGGCCTGCTGAACGATGAGTCAGCGCCGGTCTCGAAGGTTCACCTCGGCGTCGTCTTCCTGGTCGATGGCGACACACCGAACATCGCCATCCGCGAAACCAAGAAGCTCGGCGGGGAGCTGCTCACCCTGGACGAGATGCGCAGCCTCTACCTGCAGATGGAGTCGTGGTCACAGATCGTGTACGACAAGCTGGCCGGATGAGATACGCCGAGGTCGGCGGCGCACGCATATCGGTCATCGGCCTTGGGACCTGGCAGTTCGGCTCGCGCGAGTGGGGCTACGGGAGTAAGTACGCAAAGGGCGAGGCCACAGCGATCGTGCGCGAGGCCATCGAGCTGGGGATCAACCTTTTCGACACCGCCGAGGTCTATGGCCCGTGGCGTTCGGAAAGGATCCTCGGCGCGGCGCTGCGCGATCATCGCGACCAGGCCTTCATCGCGACCAAGCTGTTTCCCATCGGTCTGCCCTTCAGGACTGGGGCTCGCGCTCGCGCGAGCGCCCGCCGCCTTGGGGTCAAGCGCATCGACCTTTATCAGCAGCACTGGCCGAGCCCACTGTTTCCGCCGCGGTCCACGATGCCAAGGTTCCGAAGGTTGGTGGAGAGTGGCCTCGTGCGTTTCGCCGGGGTGAGCAACCACAGCCTTGCCCAGTGGCAAGCCTGCGATGCGGCGTTCGGCGGCCCGGTGCTTTCCAACCAGGTGCGGTTCAGCCTCATCCATCGCGAGCCGGACCGCGACCTCGTTCCCTGGGCGCAGAAGAACGACCGGGTCGTGATCGCCTACAGCCCCCTGGCACAGGGCATCCTGTCCGGCCGCTACCAGGCAGCTCCACCGCAGAACTTCCGGCGGGTGAGGTCTGACTTCGTGAACACCCAACGGTGGGAGCCATTGATCGGCGCCTTGCGCGAGATCTCCACGCGCCGCCAGGCCACCACGTCCCAGGTGGCCCTGGCGTGGCTCATCAGCAAGCCCAACGTGGTCGTGATCCCAGGCGCTTCGAGCGTGACCCAGCTCCGCGAAAACGCTGCGGCTGCCGACGTCCAGCTCGACCCGCAAGACCTCGCCCAACTCGATAGCCTGAGCGCATGAGGCTCCGCGAGGTCGAGCTGCGCCGGATCCGGTTGTCGCTCGTGGCGCCGTTCGAGACGTCGTTCGGCGTGCAGACCGACCGCGACATTCTCCTGCTCAAGGCGACCACCGACGCCGGCGAGGGTTGGGGCGAGTGCGTGGCGGGCGAGGATCCGCACTACTCGCCGGAATACGTCGACGGCGCGCAGCACGTGCTCGTCCACCACCTTCTGCCGCGACTCTTCGACCGAGCTCTCGAGGCCTCGGACGTAGCGACGATTCTTCGTCCCGTCCACGGACACCACATGGCCAAGGCCGCCATCGAGATGGCGGTCCTCGATGCCGAGCTGCGGTCGCGTGGCGAGTCCTTCGGACACTTTTTCGGTGCCGTGCGTGCCGAGGTCGACTGCGGCGTATCAGTTGGCATCCACGCGACGATCCCCGAGCTGCTCGAGACAGTTGGTGGCTACGTCGAGCAGGGGTACCGGCGGATCAAGCTGAAGATCAAGCCGGGCTGGGACGTCGAGCCGGTGCGAGCCGTGCGGGAGCGTTTCGGCGACGTGCCGCTGCAGGTCGATGCCAACACCGCCTATCAGCTGTCGGACGCCCAGCACCTGGCCAAGCTCGACCCGTTTGCGCTTCTGCTCATCGAGCAGCCGCTGCCCGAGGAGCAGGTGCTCGCGCACGCCAAGCTCGCGAAAGTGGTGCAGACCCCGATCTGCCTCGACGAGTCGATCACGTCAGCGCAGGCCGCGGCCGACGCGATCGAGCTGGGCGCATGCCGAGTCATAAACATCAAACCGGGACGGGTCGGCGGCTACCTCGAAGCCAGGAAGATCCACGACCTGTGCGCCGCGCGCGGAATCCCGGTGTGGATGGGCGGGATGCTCGAAACCGGAATCGGCCGCGCGGGAAACGTGGCCATGGCCGCGATGCCGAACTTCACGCTGCCGGGAGATACCTCCGCGTCTGACCGTTACTACCGGCGCGACATCACCGAGCCGTTCGTGCTGCACGACGGCCGGCTCAAGGTTCCGTCCGGACCTGGGCTCGGTGTGTCGGTCGATCGGGAGTTCCTCGACTCGATCACATCTTCTGTCGCGACTTCGGCAGCGGCGTCGTCGCCAGCAGGTCGTCCATAGGCGTCGCCTGCGACGCCGCGCCGAGGCGCGGCACCCCGAGCTCGTCTTCGATCGTCGCGAGCAGCGAGTAGTGGTTGTAGGACTGGTCGCTGCGATGGAGCAGCGGATCCGGATGGATGACCAGCGTGAGGACGGAGTTGGCGCTGTCTTCGCCCTCGTCCCAGGTGATGTACAGCACGCCGTTGTCCTGCCAGGCGCCGGAGTTGAGGATGAGGGGGACGGTTTGGGAAAGCCACGAGTTGACGACCGCGTTGGAGCAATCGTGACCGTCGTGGCAAAGGTCGGGTGTGATCCACACGAAGCGCGGGACGTTGTCGCTCATGTCGCTCGCGAAGTTGGCGAACGGCACGACCTGCGGAGGGCAGGACCCGCCGTAGTACGCGAACGGATTGTGTTTCAGCGCGTACGGGTAAGGGCTGCTGTAGCAGCCGCGCGACATTCCATCCATGTAGGCGCGCCAGTCGATCCCCGCTGCGGTCAGCTGCGCGCCCAGGCCTCCCGCGGGCAGGTTGTGCCATCCATCGTCGGCGATGCCGTACGTCGTGCCTGACGTCAGGGCCAGGTAGTTGGGCAGGCTCGGGTGGGACACGCCGTGATAGTTGGATGCGTACGCGTACTGCTGCGCCAGCTGCGCGATGTAGCCGCTGCCAATCACCTGCGCGAAGCTGCGGTTCTCGAGGACGATCACGAACACGTGCGATGGTGCCGGCGTCGGTGATGGCTCTGGCCTCGGGAAGGTCAGGGTCGGAGGGGAATAGGGCGCGCCTGTACCACCATGGGTCGCTTGTCCTCCGCATGCGCCGAGCAGCATGAGCACCGTGAGGCTCGGCGCCAGGCGTTGGGAGATGGCGATCCGGCCCGAGCGTGGGGGACGCATCACCTCACTGCGCCTCGACGGCGAGGAGCTCCTGGACCAGGGCATCGGAGTGGATCAGCCTACCGCGCAGGGTTTTGTCGAAGGCGGAGCTTTTGGGTGGGACGAGATGGTGCCGAACCTGGAACCGACCGACGCATTGCCCGACCACGGCGAGGCCTGGAGGCTGCCGTGGGAGGTGCTTGGGCCGGGCGTGATGCGGTGCGCCGGCAGGCTAGTGCCGTGGCAGCTCGAGCGGCGGATCGACATCGAAGATTCGGTGTACGTCGAGTACGTCTACACGAACATCGGCCCCGAGCCGAATCGCGCCTTCTGGTGCGCGCACCCTCTCTTCAAGTACGAGCCGGTGCTGGGCGTCGACGTGGCGGAGGGCACGAGCACGAAGCTCTTCCTGCCCAGCGGCTCGGTGGACCACGTCACGCTGCGCCGCGTCGAGATTGGGTGGGAGGCCCTGCTTCTGCCGGACGTCGCCATCTGGATGTGCAACGGCGACCTGGGCGGATACCGCCAGGTCGCGGTCGAACCTTCGTGGACGCGAGAGCCCTTGGGGCCGGGCGAAACGTATTCGTGGTGGCTGCGGATAACCGCTCTCTAAACTGAGCCTTCTCATGCCCAAGGTCATCGGTCTTCGATGCCGCGAGTGCGGCGCCGAGTACGAACTGCAGGCGACGCACGTGTGCGAGATGTGCTTTGGGCCCCTGGACGCGGTCTATGACACTGCGTTTCTCAAGAAGACCGTCAGCCGGCAGCGCGTCGAGGATGGACCCAAGTCGATGTGGCGGTACCGCGACCTTCTGCCCGTGGAGGACTCGGTCGCCGTGGTGACGCTGGGCGAAGGATTCACACCGCTGGTCAAGGCCGAGCGTCTCGGAGCGGAGCTGGGCTTGCGCAACCTCTACTTGAAGAACGACAGCATGAACCCCACCAACTCGTTCAAGGACAGGGTGGTGTCGGTCGCCATCAGCTGGGCCCGTGCTCACGGATTCGAGACGATCGCGTGCGCCTCGACGGGCAACCTTGCCAACGCCGTTGCCGCGTACGCGGCGCGCGCGGGGCTCGAGTGCTTCGTCTTCATCCCGGTCGATCTCGAGCCGGCGAAGGTGGCGGCCATCAGCGTGTTCGACCCCAACCTTGTTGCGGTGCGAGGCAATTACGACGACGTGAATCGTCTGTGCAGCCAGCTCCTCGAGTCGACGCCATGGGCGTTCTGCAACATCAACATCCGCCCGTTCTACGCGGAGGGGTCAAAGACTCTGACCTTCGAAACCGCGGAGCAGCTGGGCTGGAAGCTGCCGGACGAGATCATCATCCCGATCGCAAGCGGTTGCCAGTTCGTGCGTCACCGGCAGGCGGTGAGCGAGCTGATGGAGTTCGGTCTGGTGCGTGGAGATCGCGTCCCCGCGTTCACGGGCGCTCAGGCGCTGGGGTGCGCGCCGGTGTACAACGCGTTTCATTCCGATACGCCGGACCGAGTGCTGCCCGTGAAGCCCGACACGATCGCGCGCTCGATCGCGATTGGGAATCCTTCAGACGGCGTCTACGTCAACCGGATCGCGCGCGAGACCGGAGGCACGGTAGAGGCGGTTACCGAGGAGGAGATCGTCGACGCGATGCGCCTGCTGGCGCGTACCGAGGGAATCTTCACCGAGACCGCCGGCGGAGTCACGATCGGAGTCCTGGCCAAGCTGGCGCGCACCGGGCGATGGCGCGGCGATGAGACGATCGTCGCCTATGTCACGGGGCACGGACTGAAGACCGCGGACGTGCTGGCGACCGCGAATGGGCACGCTCGGCGAGTGGAGATCGAGCCGACGATGAAATCATTTCGCGAAAAGGTGAGTATTTAGCCTCCATGGCCCAGTTTCGAATTCCAGGTCCGCTGCGCCGCCTGTCGGACGGACAGGTGACAGTGGACGTGCACGCGAGCGACCTCGCGTCCGCGATCGAAGCGCTTGATGCTCGGTATCCCGGCTTTCGCGACCGGCTGCTCGATGAGAAGGGCGAGCTTCGACAGTTCGTGAACGTCTACCTGAACGACGAAGACGTCCGCCTTGGCTCCGGTCTCATGGAGAAGGTGGGGGAGAAGGACGAGATCTCGATCGTGCCCGCGGTGGCGGGCGGCGCCTAGCCGTTCAGTTCGCGGCGCAGCCGGTCCAGGTCGGCGCGCCAGCTCTCTTCCGGAACCGGCGGCAGCACGTCGTCCCAGGTCGTCGCGAAGCTTCCGATCAGCTGCGGCATTCGCGCCGGCCGAGCGATGAACCACCAGTGCAGGTGCTCGGTGCCGTCGCCCCAGCGGCAGACAAAGACACGGCCGATCTGACCGAGTCCGCGCACCGCTCTCTCGATGCGGGCGATGAGCACGCCAAGCTCCGCTGCCATCGCATCGGACAGCTCGCCGGGCTCTCCCACGTGTGCACGCGGCTCGAGGAACAAGATCATCGGCAAGCCGGTCGGCTTCTCCATCGAGTGAACTCGCCATCGCTCGTCGTGCCACAGGTATCCATCGTCGGGCGCGGCGCAGGTGGGGCAATCGACGCCGCCCGCGCCTCGACGCGGGATCTCTTCCTTCGTGGGCGGACGCAGCACGCGCGGCGTCATCTCCCCGTCGAACGGGAACGAGTCCCACTCGTGCACAGGAGGCATCCGCAGCGACTGGTTCACCCGCGTGTACATCTCTTCAGGCGTTTCAGGCATGCGAGGAGCTTATGCCGTGACCTGGACGACTAGCATTTCGCCTGCCGCCCGACAACCGAGCGGCCGGGAAGCATCGGATGGAATTGGGGAGGAGTCCTCCGATGAAACTCGGGCCGCGTCCGCTGCTGACGCTCCTACGCATTTACCTGTACGGCGTGCTCGCGGCTCTGATCGTCTTCCTGGCGATCCTGCCAACAGTGCAGCAACTCACAGAGGCCCAAGCCACCGACCTACGACTCTTGCATCAGGTAGCCGATCAGCAGGCCACGATCGCCGAGCAGGAATCGACGATCGAGGATCTCAAGTCTCGCTGGATCGGAGATCCAGCTCTCTGGCAGCCAACCAACGTGCCGTCAAATGTGAGCGTTGAATATTTCGACGTCACCGGAACCACGCAGACTGATCTGATCGACGCCCTGAACAACAGCGGCTTGTGTCAGAAATACGCCTGTCTCCCTGATCCCGCACTCCCTCCGGGTAGTCCAGCATGGGCGCTCGAAGGCGACTCAAGCATCTACCCGCCGGGGCCCTACTGTTACTCGGCCAAGACGAACGGCTACCACTGGGGCGGGCATACGGTCACAATGCCGCGTTGGTCACCGAAGCTTGGCTCGGTGAAGATCACGCTGGTGGTCGAATGGAATGCGCTCGAGCAAGCTATGTGGATACATGAACTGGGGCATGTCCAGGTCTCAGAAGACTGGCTCGCTTCGCTCAACGCACAAGCTCAACAGCTATCGACATGCGAGGCAAGCGTCGGTTTTTGGAGAAATTTGTTCGCCGATCCCCACTTCTATGACAGTCTCGACGCAGCCCAGAACGCGTATCACGCAAAGTTGCGAGCGGATTGCCGACCAGAGATTGGCTGTATCCCCTACGGATGGATGGGCTGGTAAGCGGAGGACGTCTGGCCGTTTAGCTCAGGCCGCCCAGCGGTTTTCGCCCCATCTCCGTCGCGTCAGGATCGGTCGCTCCGGTGGGATGAACTCCACGCGCTCGCCCGCCAGCACGACCTGCCATCCACCTTCGTGGACAAGTCGGTGGTGGTAGTAGCAGAGCGGCACCATCTTCCGATGGTTCGTCTTGCCGCCATGTCTCCAGAAGTCGACGTGATGTGCCTGGGTCATGCTGATCGGCCTGTCGCAAC
>DASYZS010000206.1:0-51137 GCA_035945895.1 Candidatus Dormiibacterota bacterium
GACGGGCGCACAGAGCACTCGGCACTGGGCCCCAGATGTGTTGTGGTTTGACTTCCTGCCTTCGCGTCGCAGGGTGTTCCGCCGGCGCGGAAGTTGTTCGACGACACTTTCGGCAACTTCGAGTCGTGCAAGGTCGAGATCCTCGAATTGGACGCGAAGGTCAACGGTGACATGGGCATCGTGTGCACGGTCCAGAGGACCAACATCGTGCTCAAGAGTGGCGCTACCAGGCATGTAATGGCGCGGCAGACCGACTGTTTCGAGCGGCGTGAGAACGGTTGGGAATTGATCCATCAGCACGCGTCTGTCCCGGCAGGCGGAGAGTGGGACGGCAAGATCACGACGGAGTAGGGCGGTCCGATATACGACGCGACCGTCTCCCGACGTAGCAATCTTCTTGGAGACTGCGGCGCTTGCGGCCAGCCTGTTCTCGCAATATTGACGGCTTGCGTCGAGCCGACCGTGTCACAGCTGTGTCACGCATTCGCGGAACCGGAAGGACACAGAAGGACACGAGAGGACACGAAGGTGCGCCAACCTGAGTACGGGAGGACACGAAAACGCGGGGACACGAGAGGACACGACATACGGCCGGTTCGGGACCTGAGGCCGCGGGTTCAAATCCCGGGCCCCCGACCAGCTTTTGTCGGAGCTGCTCCTATTGGACAGGGCGGCGTGAACTACTCACGCGGCGGTGGCAACCGGCATGATGTGCGCGGTGAAAGGTGCGTTCGCGGTACTAACCGTCGCCTTGGTCGCTTGCCAGGGCAGCCCAACCGCAGCGTCTCGTGCATTCATCCGATCCGACTCCGTCGTCGTGAAAACCCTCGGAGCGGCGCAGGTTTCGGCCATTCCCTCAGGTCAGCTCTATGTCCTGGTGCAGGAATTCCGTCAGCCGCCTCACAGCGAGTTTGGCTCGAACAAGCATGACGCCGGTTTCATCTACCTGGCGGCAGGCACCCAGGTGTTTCTGCCATTAGAGGGAGAACCGGTGTTGCTACACGCAGGCGACGCCTATTTCCAACATTCGATCGCCCATCGACATCAAAATCCGGACTCGACTCCCAACGACTGGTATCACCTGGCTCTGTTTCCGACGAGCGCTCAGTCGCAGCCACCTGTGAATCCGCTGGCGCAGAGGATCTTCGCTTCATCCGCCATACCGTCCGGAGCCTTGCCCGCTGGGCCGGCCGGCGAGACGCTGAGGCTGATCACCATCCAGCCGAGCGGACACACCGAGCCCCATCGCCATGGGGGAGTGGAGGTCTTGGTGGTGCTCCAGGGTTCGCTCCGGCTCCTCATTACTGGAGTGCCGGCGCAGCCATTCGGATCTAACCAGGGCACGATGGTGCTGCCCGGAACCGACATGCAGGAGAGAAACGTCGGCCAAGAGGTGCTGGTGTATCTCAGCTTCGTGGTGACCCCGATGGGCCAACCATTTGAGGTTCCGGTTGGCGGCAGCGTCTAGTCACTAGGGTGGATGGAGCGGATGCGGTAATTGGCTGCGTCCGCCACGAAAACAGTGCCGTCGATGTCCACGGCGACCGATATCGGAGTGTCGAACGAAGCGCGGTCCGCAAACGCGCCATCGCCTCGGTAGCTCTGCTCGCCATCTCCCGCGATGGTGGTGATGACGCCGGCCACGCTCACCTCTCGAACGCGCTCGTTGCCGGTGTCAGCAATGAAGAGATCGCCCTGGACGTCGGCCGCCAGGGCCGACCCGATCTCGCTCCGCGGACCAAGCGCCAAGGACAGGTGTGAATCGACCGCCGGGCCGCCATCGCCGGCAAAGCCACGCACCCCGGTGCCGGCGTAGGTCGTGATGTTGCCGCTTGCGTCTACCCGGCGGATGCGGTCGTTGAGGGTATCGGCCAGATACAGATTGCCTTCGAGGTCGACCGCCAGCGCACCCGGGGCGTCAAGCAGCGCGGACACGGCCGGACCACCGTCGCCCTCATAGCCTGGCTCGCCAGTGCCCGCGTAGGTGGTGATGGTGCCTGCCTCATCGACCCGACGGACTAGGTTACTGGCGAGGTCGCTGACGTAGATCGCGCCCGCCGGCCCGATGGCGACCCCGACCGGCTGGTCCAGACGCGCCTGCGTGGCCGGCCCACCGTCGCCGGCCGATCCTGTCGCCCCGGTCCCGGCGTAGGTGCTGATCTTCCCCGACCGATCCACTCGACGGACGCGATGGCTGCCGGTATCGGCGATGAACAGTGACCCGGCGGGATCCAGGGCAATGCCCTGCGGCGTATTCAACTCGGCCGCCGTAGCCGGGCCTGAGTCCCCTGAATAGCCGGCATCACCGGTGCCCGCGACAGTCTTGACGATGCCTGCCGGGCTCAGGGTTCGCACGCGGTTGCCGTCTACAAAATAAAGGGTTCCGTCTGGCGTCACAGCCATTCCCGCCAGCTGTCCCAGAGCCATCTTGTCTGCGCGTCCATCGGCGGCGAAACCGCGGGTTCCGTTGCCGGCCACTGTCGAAATGCGCACGCCTGATTCCGGCTGGCCGGTGGCGCCTTTCTGAACCCAAAGCCCAGCGCCCAGGGCAGCCGCGACCAGCACCACCGATGCCGCGGCGACCATCTGCCTGCCGGAGACTCGGCGGCGAGCCGGTGACGGCTTTATCCCGCCACCGGTTAGCCGGTGCTCTGTCCACCACGACGCAATCTGAGTCCGGGACTGAACTCCGAGACGGTCCCGCAGCTGGTCGACGTGCCCCTCGACGGTGCGTTCCGAGATGAACAGTCGGCTCGCGATCTCGCGATTGGTCAGACCCTCGCCGATCATCTCCGCTACCTCTTTCTGCCGGCGGGTCAGATCAAACGACAACGAAGTCCCACCTGCACCACCGCTCCTGCGCCCGGTCATAGCTTGCTGCGCGGACCATTCTGGAGGGTCTGGACCCACCTGTTTGAAAGAAACGCGTACTCAATCGCGTACCTAAGCAGGTAGTTTCCCGGTGCCCTTCCGTCCGCCCCCTTGCAAGACTCAGCGGGCAGTCGGCCACATGGATGGCCGCATTCGAGGAGGAACATGTGAGGAAGGGACAGATCGGGTTTTGGGTAGCGGCGGTCGTGCCTCTGCTGGCGATGGCCTGCGGCGGATCTGGAAGTACAGCAGGGGCGAGCCCATCCGCAAACGCCGTATCCGCGGCGGTGGTGCGTGATCTCGCGCCGACGGGCAAGCTGAGGGTCGCTTTGACCGAGCAGCCGGCAGCGGTCGCGAAGGCTGATCCGGCTGGCGGCTTGAGTGGCGTGGGAGTGGATTTCGGAAAGGCGTTGGCAATGCGGCTAGGTGTCCCATTCGCACCCATTGGTTTCGCGAGCCCTGGTGCTGCGTTGGCCGCCGTAGGAGCTGGTTCTGCGGACATCGCAGTCGTCCCACTACCAGCGGTGCAGCAGACGTCTATGACGGCGACCACACCCATCCTCCTGATCCAGCACACGTACATGGTGCGGGCGGATTCGCAGCTGCAGTCGGTGCAGGACGTTGACAAGAGCGGAATCAGGGTGGCCAGCGTTATGAGCGACGGGCACACCCCGTTTTTGGTCTCCCACCTGATGCATGCGCAATTAGTCCAGGTGGCGAGCAACACAGCCGGCCTGGACGACCTGCGGGCGGGCCAGGTCGATGCCTTCGCGAGCGGGCGTTTCGTACTGGCTGGCGCCCTCAGCCAGGTCTCTGGCGCGCGACTGCTCACGGGTAACTTCTTCATCGGCCAGATAGCCGTGGCAGCGCCCAGTGGACACATCGACGCGAGCACGTTCCTTCAGAACTTTGTAAATCAGGAAGTCAATTCGGGAGCCATCCAGACTTCCATCAACGCGCTGGGCGGGCCGGGCTTCAGCGTCCCTGGATCTGCGACCGCAGGATGAGCCTGGCGCCGTTTGATCTCTCAATCCTCATCGGAGGCGAAGCGCGACGCGGAACTGACAGTCGATCCCTCCGCGATGTGGGCGCCGCCACCGGCTTGGTCTTCGTGGCCTTGCTGGTGGCGGCTTATCTCTCCGCACCCCCGATGCCGGTCGCAGGGACTGCGCCGACCACGCTCGTGGCCTACGTCAATGCCAATGCCGATGCTCTGGAGAGGTCGTGGTTTCTGGCCTGCGGGCCGGACCTTTTCTTTGCAGGCTGGTTCCTCGGGGTGGTAGGAACGGCCCTCTGGGAGGAAGGCGCCTCCCACTGCATGGTTGCGGCCGGATTCGTAAGCGCCCTTCTGGCTGGCGCTTTATTGACTGGGGCAGGAGTGACTTGGGGACTGTTCGTCTACCTTGCTCCGCAGCTGGGCTCCCCGCCACTGGTGCTCGTCCTTGCCGAAAGCCGTCATTTCGCCGAGGGAGCGGTTTCCTTTCCGGTAGCTGCCGCCGCGGCGGCTTTCTCGCTGGCGACCTGGAGCTTGGGCCGAGGCTGGCGGGCAATCTCGATACTGGGTCTCATTGCGGCAGCGCTCGAACTTGGCAACGGCTTCGACGACTTTGCTGCCGACGGGGTGACAGGAGCTATCGGGCCGCTCTCTTTTGTTGTGCTGATGGTCTGGATCGCAACGCTCAGCCTTGCTTTGACATTCCGTCGGAGCTGGTTTGCACCCGACCGGCGAGCCGTCGATGGCAGCCTGACGCCGTCCGACACGCTTAGCCAGGGGTCGCGGTTGCGCTCGTGAGTGAGGAGTGCGATGCCCGCGAAGGCTGGCCTTGACGAGGCGCATGCCTCTCCGAACTGCAGGAACGCTGTTGTCGGCTTGATCGTTCCTGCTGATAATCCGTCGTTCTGCCTATCCGGTTAGCTCAGCAACGATCTTGGCGTGGCGAGGCCGGACTTCCCGAGGACGATTGTCGAGTTCCAGCGCCGGTTCCCAGATGACGCCGCCTGTCGCGACTATCTCTTTGCCTGCCGGTGGCCTGACGGTTTCAGGTGTCCAGTTTGCGGGTTCCAGCACGCCTATGCCATATCGGATCGCTTCCTGTGGCAATGCTCGCGGTGTCGCCATCAGGTCTCAATTACCGCCGGAACTGTCCTCCACAAAACGAGGACGCCACTCCACCTGTGGTTCTGGGCGGCGTACCTGACGAGCACCGGAACGCCAGGCATCTCGGCACTGCAGCTGCGACGCCAGCTCGGCCTGAAACGCTACGAAACCGCCTGGTTCCTACTTCACAAGCTGAGGCGGGCCATGGTCGCTCCAAAGCGATCGCCGCTTGCCGGCCTGATCGAGGTTGACGACGCCTACATTGGCGGCACCGACTCCGGCCGGCGTGGCGGTCGAGATGCTCTTGGGGCTGCCACGATCGTGCTCACCGCGGTCGAGGTTCGCGGAAATTCGTCAGGGAGGTTCCGGATGGAGGCCGTCGACGACCTCTCAGCTGACGCCCTGTGTGGCTTCGTCCAAGACAACGTGCTCGAAGGTGCGACGGTGAGAACCGATGCTTGGCAGGGCTTCAAACGGCTAGCTCGACTCGGCTATGACCACCAGCCAACGAGTCTGCGAGCGGAAGGAAGGGTCGGCAAGGACGCCGCCTTGGCGCTGCCCCATGTCCACCGAGTGATCGGTAACTTCAAGACCTGGCTGCGGGGCACCTACCGGGGCGTCTCGGACCATCAGATGCAGGTCTACCTCGATGAGTTCGTCTTCCGGTTCAACCGCCGGCGCACCCCCATGGCGGCCTTCCAAACGCTGCTGGGCATAGGCAGCCAGCTCCCTCCGACTACTTATGTAGAGGTCAAGGATCCAGGTTGGTGAGAGACGCGGCGTTGCCGACTCTGCCGACTGCGGTAGCAATCCTGGCGATCGGAGGGGTCCTCTTGCTGTCGCATCGGCACATCGCGCGACTCTGGAGCACGTTCTACAAACGTCCGATCCCGACTGGGTTCGTGTACTTCTACTTCTACATCCTCGGGCCCATCTTCATCCTGGTGTGCGGAGCGCTCGCGCTGTTGAGTGCGCTCACGATCAAATAGTCGCCGGGGGATTACTGGTTTGCTGAGCTAACCGGATACGCAGAAGGCGAAGTTATCAACAGCCCGCCGGTTGGCTGAAAACTCGGAAGTTCACAAGACGAGCGCGGCGTGGCCTGAGAAGCCAAACGACTCCCACCACGCCACCACCGCGTCACCGAAGTCTGTGGCCACTGCTCGGAGGGCTGAGGTCACGCGGTCCATTGGATGTGAATCCTCGGACGCCATTGGGTTGAACCATTGACGTTGAGATCCTAACGGGGTTGATGAGGTTCCCATACCCATGTGAACGCGCCGCTCGAATACGGTATGCCGCAGCGACCCTTGCAATCACCACGATTCTCAGCCACCGGAATGAACCCAGGAAATCCGTGGAAGCCCGCGCGTGCCCATGCCTTTGGAGGCCCGGGATCGTCCGTGAAGAGGCTCAACGCTTTCCACAAATCCACCAGGGTAACCATCGTGCTCTCGCTGAGGACGCCGAATTCGTCGTTGCACAGACGGCAAATCTGGCCTAGAAGCACGTAATTGACGGTGCCGGCTAGAAAGCACTTTCCCGAAACCTCAACTGAGTTGCCGCAATCGCTGGGATCCTCCGAATCGCACCCAGTCAGGGGTGGCATTCCGCAAGGCGGGTGGTATGGCGGCGCGCAAAGCCAGCCGGTTTCTGGAAGGAACAGTTCATGTATGTCCCAGGCCATTACGAAGGATGTCAAGCCAGTTATTGCATCGCATGCTTCACGTTTTTGCGTCGGGCTCCAAGAACTGAATGTCGACCGAACATCGGCCAAAACCGCCGCCAGCGGCCGAGTGATATCGGGTCCACAAATGTTGGTCGGTATCGGGGTGGGGATCGGTACTGGGAGTGGGACCGGTGTCGGCACTGGAGTCGGGGCAGGTGCTTCGAGCGCCAACGTGACTTGTCGGTTGGCCGCCTCGGAGCCGAACTCCGCCGTTTCACCGTGCATGAACACTGATAGAAAGGACGCTGGGATTCCCGCCACCGCCCCCGACGTTGGGGCCGCGAGTTCAGCCGCCACGTTTTCCGCGCGCTCGCATGAGAGACGCCAGTTAAGAGGTTCGCCTCCGGGTGTGCTTGCGAAGCCGTCGATGCGCACACTATCCGTCGCGCCGGACGCCCACCAACTTGTCACAAAGCTCTCCAGATGGCTACGGTCGGCTCCGCTCAGAACTGAGACGTTGTTGGGAAACAAGATCGCGTCACTCACGGTCGGCGGAGAAGTTGTGGCAGGAGGGCAGCCTACAGTCGGTGGAATCGCCGTTGGGTCCCCGGCGCGTTGGAGAGTAGGCAGGCCAATTCGCAACGCATCGTTTGGGGATTGCAGTGAGCTTCGGTCGACGGTCTCGGAGCCGATGCGCTTTGCCTCATGTTCGTAGGCGCTGTCTGCCTGGTCAGTAGTTACATCCTGCATGGAGACTTCGGCCGCACCCTGTTGGACTACATGTGTTAGTTCGTGTGCAATGAGAGCCCTACCCGCACGCGTCCCTGGCGCGTACTGGCCCTGGCCGAAAACTACGTGCCGCCCGACGGCATACGCCAAAGCCCCCACGGACTGCGCTGACTTTGCCCCGAGTGCATCGGCATGTATTCTCACCCGGCTGAAGTCGAAGCCAAAGACTGGTCCAAACTCAGCCTGGGTCTGGTTGTCCAGGGGTTGACCTGATGACCGAACGACCTCGGTGACCGTTGGCGGTATGGCCGATCGGACCCGAGCACCTTCCGCTGACATGTCACGGCTACCCTGCGACGCCTGCATGGAGAGGCGCCGACCTCGGCAGTCGTCACACTCAGCACTGGCGGTACATCGTTGGATCATCAAGCCGGCCTTGCGCACAGGCGTTGACGCGGCGCGCGGTCGCTGTGCCAAGGGAGCGGCCATTAAGGAAACTTGAGAACCCACGCATGAGAAATGATGTTGCGGGCGCGTCACCACACCGTCACGGGCGCCGCATCTGCAAGGGTTTCGTGAAGATACTGACGGTGAATAGAGGGCATCGCGAGTGGCTGCGATCGACGGTTCGCAGCGGCCCTCCTGCAAGCCGCCGGCAGATGTATTGGTTCATGTACTAAACCGTCGGAAGAACGTGTCAAGTCTTGACGAAGCGGTTGGCTGGGTTACAACGTTCGAACTGAAAACGATCGTTTCGACGATTTCTGCCGAGAGTTCTCAGAGTTCGAGACCGCGAGGCCCCGGGTTCAAATCCGGGCCCCCGACCAGTCTCTGTATTCACGCGTTGCAGGACGGCGGGACATGACGTGACCCTCCGCCGTGCTGGTGCACGGATTCTGTACAAATCTCTTGGCGCTGCATCGGAGCAACGCTAACCGAGTAGGCGACCCCGCTCGCGCATGCGAGCAGCGCCTGCCGTGTGTACGGAATGATCCGGTCTGAAACGGCAGTCAGCAAATACCATTCAAGCCCTTTGCACTTGTAAGGCTCCGGTTCACAATTGCGCCCCTGCAGCTGGTGACTTCGAAGAAGAAGCTCGAGCGGCCCGCGCACTGTGGTGGATCACCTGCACAAGCCGAGGGGTGGCTGGATCGAGCTCTATGCCCACCGTAAGCGCTGTCGTCAAGAGCGCTGAGGCGAGCGCGAACCAGCTCTGCGTGATGCGCCGGCGACGTTGCCGCTAGATCCTGCTGCACACACCATGGGTTCAGAGCGACCGGCGCGCCAGGAATCGCACGCCCGCGCCGGCGACCGGGCGAAGTCCGGACCCGTACCTCCTTCCGTCCTCACAACACTCGCCAGCCAGGGCCGGCCGCTCGACTCGGCAGCCAGGCGCGCGATGGAGAAAACCTTTGGCCGCGACTTTGGTCGCGTCCGCACCCATGACTCACTCGAGTCGCAGAGCTCTGCCCGCGAGGTAGGCGCGGCCGCATACACGTTCGGCAACCACATTGCCTTGGGAAAGGGTGTGTCCGACCGTCGACCCGCCAGCTTTCCCACTCTGGCCCATGAACTAATCCACGTGCTCCAGCAGGGCGGTACGGCTCCGAGCCCGAGTCGGCTGGACGGCGCCCTTGATGTGGAACAGGAGCGCCAGGCCACTGAGGTTGGCCGGACATGGAGCCCCTTTGCCGAAGCGCCAGAACTGCTCGAAGGGAGGCCTGCGGTTATGAGAGTGCCCGAGGCCGAGGCGTCGGCGGCAGCTGTGGCTCCGCGTGAGGAGAAAACGCCCACATTGGGAGCCGGCAGCCAGCAGTGGTACCACGAGCATTGGCCCTTTCCCCCTGGAGCCGGGCCTGCCAGTAGGTCCTCTCACTTTCGAGGGTTTCGCATTTGACGGCGAGGTCAACGTTCAGTTAGGGGCGTTCGGAACGTCGCCGGAGAAGGCCGCTGGCCCCTCTGAAACGAAGACAAACCCGAGGGCGTTGAAGAAAGGGAGGCTCCGTGGCAGTTCCGGGCCGGCAAGACCCTTACACGCGGACATGAGCACGGCGAGAAAAGTTGGGCGGTCGGTGTCCAGGCTGAGCTCGAGTACACGGCCAGAGAAAAGATTCGCCTGCTCGGCGCCGTGTTCCGTCCCGTTTACAAGGGTATGGCCAACGTCACAACCGAGGGCGCTGAGGTCAGTCTCGAAGGCAAATTGGAGAACAAGCTATTGACTCCCGGCCTGACTTTCAAGCTCCTCGAAGTCAAATGCGACGAGGAGAAGAAGGTCCGGTTCATGAACCTCATCTTCTTCGTCGAAACAGGCCACAAGTTTGACCATTATTTCGCGAACGGGCTCGACGGGACGATCGAGATCAAGGGAACCTTCGAGTTCGAGTTCCAGCCCAACTGGGCCTGGCCTGGATGGCGCAGTATCGCAACCGAGATCGCCCAGGCGGTCCGCACCGGAGCCAGTTTCATCCGCAGCCTGCTCGTAGTCGAGGAGACGGGAGCGGCCACCACCACCGCCGCCGTAGGGACGGCGGCCCTGGTCGGAGCCGCTTGCGTCGCGTGGGTGGTCTACGGGCTCTATCAGATCGGAAAGGCTCACGAGCGCGGCCGCCGCGAGGCGGTCTTGAACAACTTCGCAGCGGGTTATGCCGACGTCCTAAGCCTCTTGATTGGTGACTTGAAGAGTGTGCGAGCGTCGGAGGCCATGCCCCTCCTAGGTGTCGACTGGAAAGCGGACGTCACAAATGCGATCGGCACGTACCAGCACGGCGAATCTCTGTTCATTCCCGTCACTGCCAACCGAGCGGGGCGGGCCGCGGTCATTCAGGACCTGATAGCGATCGTGGAGTACGAGGGCGTCGAGGGCTGGAACGCCCGCGCGGCCCGATTGCGCAAGCAGTACGGCGAGACCTCGTGGGAACGGCGCCGCACCATCGGAGACCGGCTGCTCGCCCAGGTCGCTCGAGGCGACGAGACGATCGGCATTCGGTTGGAATAGCGGGTCTCACGGGGAGCGCAGAATCTCGACACGACGGTCCTCCCAGTGGGTGGCCGGACCCGTCGACAGCGGACCGCCCTCTCCCGCTGACGTCGTCGACGTGATTTGAGCGGACGACACGCCCTCGTCGACCAGCCGCTTCCGAACAGTATTCGCCCGCCGCTGCCCGAGGTCGAGGTTGTACGCGGCAGGCCCGACCGGGTCCGCGTGCCCGACCAGTTCGACCGCGACTGTAGGGTGCGCCACCAAGAAAGATGCGACCATGTCGGCCGTCTGTACATCGTCAGCCCGGATCGTGTCGGCGTCAAAGTCGAAGTGGACGCGGGCGGGGAGCAGCGCGCCCTGGAGGCTCGGCGGGATGAATTTCGCGATCGTGTCGGCGGCGCAGTCGCCCAACGCGCCGCTGCGTGCTGGGGTGCCAGTGATCGCGCAGGCAGTGTGGCGGCAAGCCTCGTAGAAGGTCATCGCGGCCGGGTCACTTCGGATGGTCATGTTGACGAACATCAACGTCGGCCGGCCGACGGTCGCGACCTGCACATCCGCCGCGACGATGTCCGTGATCATCCGTTGGGCGGCGTCGTTGATGTCGATGAACTCGCCGCACGGCTCGCTCGCGCTGGGTCCCTGTATCTCCTCGAGGTGCGCCTCTTCGGCTGGGGTGTGGCCCGACCGGAACCGCTCTCCTGCCGTCGCGGCGCCAGCCAGCGGCGAGGGGCCCGAACCTGCGGCTGCGCACCCGGCCTGCAAGTCATCAACCGCGTGGATCAGCTCATGGGTCACGGTGTCGACGAGCTCGGCGGGATTCTGCCTGTGCTCGGACTTCGTTGGGTTGATCTCCAAAGTGGGGGTGGTCCCGTGGTCGCTGTAACCTCCAAACCGTTCGACCCCGTGGTCGGTCAACCCGGGATGGACCTTCAAAGCGAGCGGGCCAAGATCCTGGTGTGGACTGGCGGTACATGCGCGCAGGTAACTCCAAAGGTCTGCGAACTTGGCGTTGGCGAACAGGGCATCGATGGCCGCCCGCTGCTGCGGAGTCGCCCCGAGCTGGGTTTTGAACTCGACTTCGGTCAGGCGCCGCAGGCCGGCCTCGTCTTCAACGGGGGTTTGCACAGACCCGATGCCGACGAGGACTTGATTGGCGATGGACGCAGCGTCTTCTTCGAGTCTGTCGTGCTCATGTCCAACCGTCAGCCTGTCCAGGTTTGGCGGCGCCGAGCCCTCCTGCTGCACAACGTGTGCGAGCTCGTGAGCCATCAGCCATCGGCCTTGGTGCGTGGAGGGCCTGTACCGATCGCGCGCGAACACGATATGCGACCCCACCGTGTAGGCGGCCGCGCCCACCGACTCGGCCGACGCCGCGGCGGCGTGGTCCGAGTGCACGCGCACGCTACTGAAGTCGTGACCGAAGCGACGCTCCATTGCGACACGCGCCGCCGGCTCGAGGGTGTGGCCTGGCTGGCGCAAGACATGGGAAACGGCCGGGGGTGCAAGGTCGCGCGCTGCTGGGGAGGTCGCCAGGCGCTGCAGCCCTGTCCGACGACGCCGGCAGTCGTCGCATTCGGTGTTGGCTGTGCAGCGCTGGACCAGGGCTGGGATTGCGTGCATCGTGATCAGGCTGGCGGCGTGGCGGTGCGTTCCCTCTCGAGGATCGCACGCAAGAGCGTGGTCTGGCCCACCATTCGCGGCAGCAGTCCGAGGTACCGGCCCGAGTCGGTGATCGCCATGTAAGGAGCGTCGGAGGCGAGGAAGGCGTCGGTCTGGCGGTCGGGAGGCCAACTGCGGTCGATGGCTTCGGTGTGCAGCGCGGCCGCGTACTCCCCTCTGAGATGGGTCAGCGTGACGCGGACCGGATTCTCCTCGTACTGGCCAAGCGAGATGGCCAGAAACTGTTCGATCGCCATCGGATTGGGTTGGCCGTTGATGAACGGCGCTGCGTTGGCGCCCTGTATTGCGAGAGGGCTGGCTCCCAGCGGAATCATGGGAGGGGTGTTCGGTGGCGGCGGTGTCACCGACGCCCATTGCGCGCCGGCAACCTGTGCGTCGAGGTAGCTCTGACGGTATCCCGGATACGCATCGAGCAGCAGCGGGAGCAAGGCGTCCGGCCGAGCCCACCCCTGGAACCGGCGCGGCGTCTCTTCCTCAGTCGCGACGAAAACGATCACGCCCGGATGGCCGAGCCGAATGGCTCCGGCGGACAGCACAAGGAGCCTCGTTTCCCACCAAGCCCGCCCCGTCTCGAGGTCGATGACCACGATGTCGCTGCTGGTGGCCTTGCTCATCGAATCGAGGATCTTCACGCTGTCGCTGTCCAAGATCCGTACTCCGGGCACCCCGATATTCGCGGCGATGGTTGCCGCCTGGACTGGAGTCATGGACGCTGCAAAGCTGAGCTTCACGAACGGCAGCTCGAGCGCTCCCCCACGCATCGCGATCATGTCGACGACGACCAACACGAGCGGGATCAGGCTCAGGATCAGGATCCCGGTGAGAACCAGGCTGTCGGAGCTGGTAGGCGGCCAGTTCATCGTGGCTCGCATCAACGCGACCGCCAGCGCGAGGATGAGAAGCACGATCGGAATGGCGAGGAGCGCCATCCGGCGGCTGAACGGCCACAACCGATTTTCCATCGGGGCGACACCAGCCGTGACCTGCGCAGCCCTGCCCATGAAGCGGCTGATAGACGGCGCGCGTCACCGCGCCGTCACGCAAGAGACTGGCATCCTTCTCGCGGCCGTACCTACGCTCGGTCCGAGGATCCTTTCGTTACCTGACCTCAGTCTCCCAGACGCCCCGACTGCGCGTTCCCACACGGAGAAGGCGAAAACGAGCATGAAAACCGAGATCGACTGCAAGTGCGCGGGGCAAACCCACTCCGAACAGGGACCAGGATCGTCCACCGTTCGTCGTTTCGTAGACGCCGCGGTCGGTTGCCAGCCAGAATCGGTTGGGATTCCTTGGGTGGTTGACCACCGTGTGCGTGGGGATGTCAGGCAGGTTGTGCGTCATGTCTTCCCACTGCCGGCCGGCATCGGTGCTTCGGAACACATGGCCGCCCCCCATCGCTGAGATCGTGGCCCAGTAGGTGTCGGGCGCTCCTGTGAGTGCGAGTAGGCCACTGACGTAGCCATTTCGCCTTGGAACGCTCAGCTCCTCAAGCGAACCCCAACCCGATGCGCGTCGCGCCACGCGAAACATGCGACCGTCGGTTCGCCCTACCAATAGTTGCCCAGCCGCCGTGAACTCCATCGCGCTGGCCAGGCCGCCGGACGGGATCGCGACCTCGGCCCAGTGATCGCCTTCGTCGTCGGATACGAATACACTTTCGCCCGCTCGCGCGACCGTGCGGCCGTTCACCTCCAGCGGTGGATAGAAGAGCGCGCGGTAAGTATCCGAGACGTTAGGTGTGATGTCCCGCCACTTGTCGCCCCCGTCGCGCGAGCGTTCGACGGACATACCGTAAAACGAGTGGTAGCAGGTGTTCGGCGATGACTCGTCGACGTCGCAGTCCCCGCCGTCTCCGAGCGCCACTTGGTCCCATACTCCAGCGCGGTTGTTGCGAAGCGTGCCGTTGTCTTGGGTTCCTCCAATCACCCACGCTCGTGATCGCGGATTTTGCGCAATGTACTCAAATTCGGTGATGCCCAACCCCTTGTTCAGCGACTCCCAGTTATCGCCCGCGTCCTTCGACCGAAACAATCCGCCATCGTTGCAGCAATACAGGGTGTCGGGGTCCGACGGATCGAATAAGAAAGCGTGCTGGTCGGGATGTACTGAGCCACCGCTGGATTGGGAGGAGATGTCGGACCACGACCACGTCCCGCTCGGCGAGCGCCGTCCTCGAAAGGCATCGACCGCGCCGAGGTAGACGACCTCGGGATTCTGAGGATGCACGGCCAGGCACCAGTCGTACCAGGACTGAGATATGCCGTAGCCTGGGTCGCCCGGTCCGGGCGGATCGAGCGACGGAAGTTGGATCTCCGAGAATGCACCACCCTTCGCGTCGCGTCGCCACAACCACACGGATGTCTGGTACGCCGCGAAGACATAGGCGATGTCACCCGACGAAGGAGCGTGCGCCACCGCGACTCGGGCAATGACGTTCTGACCGGCAAACTTGTTCGGCGCGCCTGGCAGCCGGATTCGCGTCCAGGTGCGTCCTCGATCTGAAGAGACGTAGACGCCGTCTTCTGCCGCAACCAGTACTTCCGATGAGGCTGCGTCCAGCGAGATATCCCATGTCGTTCCGGGTCGGACGTTTCGCCAACTGGATCCGCCGTTGGTAGATGCGAGGACGCCCTGGTCTGTGGCGGTGAAGATGCGGCGCCCGTCTGTCGGATCGACAACGATGCTGTAGAAGAACTTGCCGGCAAAGGCCGTTATCGCCGTGAGGTGCCAGGTCCTGCCGCCGTTGGTCGAGACAAGTAGGCCCTGGCCTGGAACTTCCAACGAGTTGCCCTCGCCGGTTCCGGCATAGGCTCGAGTTGCATCAGAAGGATCGAAGACAATTGCGCCGATTCCCAAGGATGGCTGATCGTCGGTGCGGGGTGCCCAGGTCGCGCCGCCGTCTTTGCTCTCCCAGACTCCACCACCGGCGGAACCGGCTAGCAAATGTCTGGGCGCCCTTGGGTCGACGGCTACACAGGCGACACGCCCCGAAACCGATGGGGAAGAGTGCGGGCCGCTGCCGT
Source organism: Candidatus Dormiibacterota bacterium (assembly GCA_035945895.1). GTDB lineage: Bacteria > Chloroflexota > Dormibacteria > Dormibacterales > Dormibacteraceae > 40CM-4-65-16. The sequence goes on from DASYZS010000206.1 coordinate 15,051, forward strand.
AGGTCTGGCCGCGTGGAATCCAGCTTGGTCCGAGAAAATGCCATGAGCCGGCGGCCGCGGGCCGGCGTCGCGCGACGGCGGCGGCGAGTGCAGTTTGATAGGCAGTCGCGATGGTGGCGATCCGCCCTTTTGGTCGAGTACGCGCGACATGCGGGGGAGCGGCGGGCCGCTGCTCCATGATGATGGCTCTGGCCTGGAGTCCACGGCGCTCGAGAAAGCTTTGCAGCCGAGCAGACGGTTTGCCGCCCGGGGGGATCTGCGAGCGCGCCGCGCGGAGACTGCGCGCGCGCGCCGTTTCCTCGACGACCACAGCGGCCGCGTGCACTTCGCCCCTAGAGCGAGTCTGCTCTCGACGCCGCTCGCGGTCACCCTCGCCGGGCGTCCGCACCACAGCTCACCTTGACGAGGACTTGCGCGCCCGAGTTTTGGGTTTGGTGCTGGAACGGCTCTTTGATTTGTCGCTTCCGACACTTGTCGGCAGCGCTCGTTCGGTCAGGAATTGTGCGCGCCTTTGCATTGCACGTCCACCCGGCCCGAAGCCTTGCTTCTTGTTTTGCGAGCCTCGCGTCAGATCTTCGCCTCCTGGGCCGGCTTTTGAGCCGAGGTCTTCCGGCGCCGGACCGCAAGTATGGACGCGAATAGCGCGATAGCCAGGCCAGCTGCGATCAAGGTTTCACTTACGCCTGAGTTCCCATCTGGTGACAGATGCAAGAAACTCTCTATCCAGCCCATCCGGGTTCCAGCATAGCCGCACTCTGACTTCCGTCAAGTGAATGTTAGAAGGCCGTTGCCGGGCGAATCCTAACCTCGGTTTTGGCAAGTCGCGTACTCGGATAACAAGTCCGACTCTCAGGGTGCCGTTCCATCGCCGCTGAGAGCCGCCTGAAAAGAATTACGTGTCGATTTTGACGGGAAGAGGTCCCGGTTCGACGGCATTTTGGGTCCATGTTTCGGATACCGGAGACCATCGCATAGGTGCGCTCCTGCCTTTCGTCGTCTTGATGCCAAAGAACCCCAGCATTTGACTCTGGTAGTGCTGCATAGTGAGCCGAATGCCTAGGGTCGTCGCAGTGATGACAATTAGGCCACCCGCGGTCGCAATTGGCCAAGCCCATTGGTGGTCGGCGAAATCCACGGACGCAGTTAGTGTGCCGATTGCAATCAGCAGGTCGGCGGCCAATATGTAAAACCATTTGACGTGACCAACAACGCCAACGTGACTGAACACACGCAACATGTGTATGCGGAATGGCGGCTGCTCGGCGTGGTCGATTTCGATTTGGCGTGCGGTGAAGAATATGACGTCTAGCAAGCGGTGATATACGAGTAGGTCAAGGCTCCACACCATCGCGATTCCGATGGCGCCTGCGACCGCAACTCCAGTTGCAGCTGCCAGCCAGTCTATCGGAATGCTCTTGGCGTTCACGACTATGAAACCGATCCCCGCAAAGGTTGCGAGAAGCCAGGTCGATGCCAGGGCTCTATAACTGGCCTGTAGCTGGTTGAAATGGCGCTCCATCTGACCCGCTTCCAGGAGCTGCTGCCAAGTCCGATCCGACAATTTAGCGGTCCCGGGCGGCGCCGTCATTGAATCGACCATATTCGGCGGCTCGGTAAGACCTCTGCGGTGATCCATCTAGCACGTCTACAACATGATCAAGCTGAGGGTGTACACAGCGTTGTCGCTGACTTCGTCGGCATCGAAGGCCAGAAACGGCCCGGCGTCGCCGGTGGCGGTCTTGACGTAGTCCAGGCTCATCTTCGCGGACTGCGCTGTTCCACCGGGTGGTGTCCAGCCGAGAGTTGCCTTTGCGGTATTCAGGTCGATGGAGAGGTCGAACGTGAATTGCTGGGGCGGTCCGGCCAAGGAGTTGAGAACGAACGCAATGGTGTCCTGGCTCTTGATGCTGCCCCGAGCTCCCGACGGCGTGAACCGCGAGATGTCTCCACCACCAAGGAACGAAGTAGTGAAGATGTCGTCCGTCAAACGCGAGATTCCAAAGCTGATCCCTTCGTTTACTCCGGGCGAGATGTACTTGTAGATCTGCTCCATCGAGTGATCGGTCTTGCGGTGCTCTCGAACTTCGCTTGGCATGTCGTTCTCCTCTCCCTCAATCGACCTTTGCGATCGCCTTGACGAGCTTGCCGATGTCGGAGTCGACGGGCGCTGCATAGTACTCAGCCAGCGGATTACCGCTCTGGACTCCATAGACAGCTATCTCTGACGCGTTAGGGCCCTCGGCGTCAGTAACAAAGTCGTAGCCGGTATATGAGGCTCTAGACCAGTCAGCGGGAATGCCCTGTGCCAGCAAGTCAACGAGGTCGTCGAACTCTTTGTCTGGTGCGTCGACCGTGCTCGTGATCACAGCCTCGAGGCCCTGGAAGAGCAAGTTGCAGCGCCCGTCCCGGAGCACAAAGCAGTGCGCGAATTCGTCATCGTCGCCGTGATAGAAGGCTCCGTATCACGCCAGGACGTCCACGGGTCGCCGCTTGGGTTTTGGGTTCGCCTTGCTCATCGAGTCCCCTCCGCTGCGCGCACGCGCCGCGTCGCCATTATGGCCTGTGTCAACTTAATGTCAAGTGACCATATGGCAAGGGCACCAGGGTTTGGCTCGCACTCGTCAAGCACCCAACGATCAGAACCGCCGAAAATTCAGTTCCAGCTGGAGATCGGACTAGAACCGTCTCCCACTCTTCCCTAAATTGCGGTCCGGACCAACTCCTGCATGCGTGACGAAGGCTCAAGCCCGAGCTCCTTAGCAAGAAGCGTGGCGTAGGACCTGTACTGATGAATGGCCTCGCCGCGGTTGCCCTCGGCAAGGTGAGCCGCGATCAACGCGCGCTGCGCACTCTCGCGGAGCGGCTCGGTCTGCACGGCCGCGACCGCAGCCTCGACGGCAAGCGCGTACCGGCCTTGCTGCACCAGGTGGTCACACAAGACCTCGAGAGCGTGCAGGCGGAGCTGCCGGAACCGTTCCCGCTCCAACAGGACCCAGTCCTCGTACCAGTCCGGAAGGAGGTCCGCCGTCAAGAGCTCCAGGTCGAGCTGCTCGAGCTCGGGAGAACCGGTGCCCTTACGCAGCGCGGCGCGGGCCACCGCTTCGATCTGATGCAGGTCAACCTCGAGCTGCGGATGGAGCTGTATGTGTTCGCCAAAGCAATGGATCAATGGCAGCCGAGACCGGCGCAGGCGCCAAAGAGCAGAGCGAAGGTTGGCGGTTGACCTCTCTTCAGAGGCTTCCGTCCACAGGGTTCCCGCCACGTACAACCTCAGCAGCGGCCGGTCGTGGATGGCCAGCAGCGCAAGCAGTCGCTGGGCGCTGGGTGGCAGGATGACCTGCTCCCCCTCGCAAGTCAGCTCGAATCCGCGCAGCACCGCCAGGCGAAGCCTGGCGGCGGCGCCACTTGTCTGTGACTCCACGCCTTGGGCGGGCACGATCAGGGCTCCTTCCCCTCGTATCAGAAGCGACCGACGCCGGAATTATCGACCCTAACTTGACTTGTGTAAAGTACGTCGCTTGACGTGGTGACTCGGATCACCGTGACGCGGTAGTGATGAACGCGCGACGTGTGAGTGACGCATACGATGCAGACGTAGCCGCATGACCACAGACCTCGGCCCCAGGGGTGGCGTGCTGGTGATCCGGTTGTGGGTCGAGGAGGGTACCCCGGGGCAGATGCGGGCAAGACTCACCAGTTCCACAGACATACTCGACGGCGCCACCACGAGTGTCACCGCCACTGGTGCGGACGCCATCTACGCGCGGGTCCGCGCGTGGCTGGAGGAGATGCAAGAGAAGGTCAGGTGATCGGTGACGGGGTCGTGATGACCTCGTGATACGCGTGTGACGAGCGCGTGACGAATCACGGCGAGTCTTGCCCGCGATGCCTGGCCCGACCTCTCATCTCGTCAGCTTCATCGTGCCGACTTGCAACCGGCGCCGTTTTGTCGTCGAGGCCATTTCGTACTTCCTCGCCAAAGACTGCGAAAGCCGCGAACTGATCCTCGTCGCACAAGGCGCGATGCCCACGAATCACAGCCTGGAACGCATCGCGGAGCGGCATCTCGTGTTCCGGCGATTCGTCGACAACACATAGGAGGAAAAGGAATGCCTGTCGCTCTTACCTACCCCGGTGTTTACATCGAAGAAGTCCCAAGCGGAGTGCACACCATCGTCGGAGTCAGCACGTCGGACACGGCATTCATCGACTGGTTTCCTCAGGGTCCGGTGTTGACCCCAACGAGGATCACGAATTGGGGGGATTTCGTCCGCATCTTCGGTGGCCTGAACTCGGCCAGCGAGGCCAGCTATGCCGTGCTGCAGTTCTACCTCAACGGCGGCCAGATCGCGTGGATCGTGCGCGTTGCGACCGGAAACTATGCTGACGCGACCGCTGGCTTGCCGGGCGCGGCCCCTGGAGCAGCGGCTCCCGCCGCTGGAGCCGCCCCGCCTGGTGGAGCCGCCCCGGCCGGCGGAGCCGCGCCCGGTGGGGGTGCCGCCCCGGCCGGCGGTGCCGCGCCCGGTGGGGGTGCCGTACCCGGTGGGGGTGCCGCGCCCGGTGGAGGTGCCGCACCTGCAGGCCCAGCCCCTGCCGCCAACACGCTGACGGTGACGACAGCCAGCCCTGGTACGTGGGGCAACGGAGTCCAGGTTCAGGTGACCTACCCGCGCATGGTTGCTGGCACTCCTCCAGGCACGCTGCCGGGCACCTTCAATCTTCTCGTACGCCAGACGATTTCTGGGCCTAGAGGCCCGGTCACTGTGGGCTCTCCCGAGACCTACAGCAACCTGAACATGAAACGAAGCGACGCGATGTATGCGGTCAGCGTCGTCAACGCTCGCTCACAGCTCATCTCGCTGACAGACCTCAACCCAGCCGTCGACCCGGCGGGTAACCCTTTCACTGGCCCGATCCCGGCGGCGAATCCGGGCGCGTGGATCACTCTGGCCGGCGGCAATGACGGGGATATCCCGATTCCAAATCCCGTCGCCGGCCAAGGCTGGGATGCGTCCGGCTCAGCGCAGATTGCAGCCAATGTGCTCACGGTCGGCTCTTCTCCGTTGGAGCAGATCGCACCGTCCATCTTCAACATCATGTGCATCCCGGCCGCTGCCAAATTCACGAACCCGGGATCCGTATACGCTCCCGCGCTCGCGTTCTGTGAGGCCAAACGCGCCTTCCTGATCGTCGACCTGCCCGACAGCGTGAGCGCGTATACGCAGGTCTCGGACTGGCTCGACAACGCGGGCCTGCACGCCGGCATTTCCAACGGCGCTGTCTACTTCCCCAATATGACGATCCCCGACCGCCTCAATGGCATGCGTGACCGATCGGTCGGCCCGAGCGGCACGATGGCCGGCATCTACTCGCGGACCGATTCGACGCGGGGCGTTTGGAAGGCCCCAGCGGGAATCGAGGCCGCGCTGGTAGGAGCGAGCCTGCCCCAGCACCTGACCGATCTCCAGGACGGTCTCCTCAACCCGGAGGGGATCAATGCGCTCCGGGCCTTCCCGCTATTTGGCAGCGTGGCTTGGGGCGCCCGAACGTTGCTGGGTGCTGATCAGGAAGCAAGCGAGTGGAAATACATCCCGATCCGGCGCTTCGCCCTTTTCCTCGAAGAGTCGCTCTACGAAGCCACCAAGTGGGTTGTGTTCGAACCGAACGACGAACCGCTGTGGGCCCAGATTCGCCTGAACGTCGGAGCGTTCATGCACGGCCTCTTCGTGCAGGGCGCGTTTCAGGGACAGTCACCCAAGGACGCGTACTTCGTGAAGTGCGACGCCGAGACCACGACCCAGAACGACCGCGATCTTGGGATCGTGAACATCCTTGTCGGCTTTGCGCCGCTGAAACCCGCCGAGTTCGTCGTCTTCAAGATCGAGCAGATCGCCGGCCAAATCGTCACTGGCTGAGCCCAAGGAGAAAGACGAGATGCCAGCACCGGAATTCCAGGTCAACACCACGCGCTACGACCCGTACAAGAACTTCAAGTTCAAGGTCAAATGGGACGGCAAGTATGTCGCGGGCATCAGCAAGGTGACGATGCTGAAACGCACGACCGAGGTCGTCACACACCGCAACGGCGCCGACCATAGCTCACCCCACAAGTCGCCCGGCCGCAACAACTATGACGCAGTCACCCTCGAGCGCGGCGTTACCCACGACCCCGAGTTCGAGAACTGGGCGCTGAAAGTTTGGGATTACTCGGGCAAGGATGGGACGGAATCGTCGCTGGCCGACTTTCGCAAGGACGTGATTGTCGAGACCTACAACGAGGCGGGACAGAAGGTGATCGCCTACAAGCTGTATCGCTGTTGGGTCTCCGAGTACCAGGCGATGCCGGACATGGACGCCAACGCCAACGCTGTCGCCATCCAGCACATCAAGCTCGAGATCGAGGGCTGGGAGCGGGACCTCGACGTCAAGGAGCCCAAGGAGACGACCGGGCTGCACTGATGCCGGAAATGGTCGCAATCCGTTGGCGGCGCGATCCGAGCGCGGCCGGGTCCGCGGCGGATCCGCTGTGGCTCCGGCCCATCAATGGCCGCGACGAGGAGTTCCTCTTCGAGAATGCGAGCGCCGTGCCGGCGGCGACAAGGGTGACGGAGCTCCTGGCGCGCTGCCTGAGCCGCCCTTCGGACCATGCGGTCGAGCTGGACGCGGTGCGGCGGCTGACGGTCGGCCGACGCGAAGGCCTTCTGCTCGCGCTGCGTGGCCTGACACTTGGCGACCGCATATCCTGCATCCTCGTCTGTCCGGAATGCGACCGCCCGATGGACGCCGACCTGAGCGTATCAGCGCTGCATCGAGAAGCTGGTGCCGAGGAGCAGGTCTACGAGGTAGCAATCGAACAGGGAGGGGAATCCTGGCGCGCGCGTTTTCGCCTCCCCATCGGCGCCGACCAGGAGGCGGTCGCCGATCTCGCGCGCACAGACGCGGAGGCGGCGGGACTAACGATCCTGCAGCGCTGCCTGATCGAAGTCGTCCACGATGGAGCGAACACCGGAAAATCGGAAGCGTCGCCCGAGCTCCTCGAAGCGGTCGAGTTGGCGATGGAGGCAGCCGATCCGCAAGCCGAAACACGGCTGCGTTCGGACTGCCCCGAGTGCGGCGCCCAGTTCGTATCAGTCTTCGACGCGGCCGACTACTTCATCAAGGAGGTCGCGGCCTCGAATCGCGATCTGTACCGCGACGTGCACGCGCTCGCCCTCAGCTATCACTGGAGCGAGGAGGCGATCCTCACCTTGAGCCATGGCCGCCGGCAGATGTATCTCAAGCTGCTGGCCGAGTCGACACCTCTCGAGCCGTGACCGGTTACCTGGCCGGCATCGCACGCAGAGGCACAGGCTTCGCTGCGAACGGCCCAGTGCCGGGAAGGCAGGCGTTCTCGGCGCTTGGTGGGGACAGCCTTGGAGAGGCGGAGGAGGCGTGGCCCTCTGGCCCACCGGCACCAGGCCTGCTAGCGGCGCCGATCCTGGACGCCGCCGCGCCGGTCTCGCCGAAGCGGACTGCGGCCCCTGCCGAGGGCCTGCTCGCACCGCGGGTGGGTCGGGATGAGCCGGCAGCTCCACCACCCGCTCTACGTGATGGGCCCACGCCCGTACTCCCATCGACGGCGCGGTCGTCGTTGCCGGAACTGGCTGCGCAGACAGCTGCGCCGGTCACCTCGCCCGATAACGACGTCGAACGCACCGCCCTCCTCCAACCCCCTGCGGAAGCGGTGAGACCGGAAGCGCCGCGCTCCGCGGCCATCCGCCAACGGAGGCCGGCCCGGATGTCTGCCGAGGAGACTACTGCTTCGCTCCCAGCGAGCGCTGACTCCTCGGCGATCCAGCTGCGTGCACTGGACCAGCCGCCGGTAACGAGTCCCCAGTCGAAGATCACTGCCCGGTCCGACAACAGCTCTAGCGCGATGTATCCAGGGCAACTCGTGCCGTCCGCGAACCCGCCGCCTCGCGCGCAGCTCGAGGCCGAGCGTCTTAGCGAAGCAATGAAAGGTCTTGAAGTTGCGGCGAACGAGACCTCTGGAACGGGCCGAGAAGTGCCTGTCGAGTACCTGGCGCAGTCACATGGGCCAGGCCCACCGATCTACCCAGCGCGGGAGTGGTTGAATCCCCGTGAGGCTGACAACGAGTCGTCTAAAGATTCGAGGGTCCGCCGACGCCCGGCAACGCCCGTCAACACCGGCGTGCGTGTGGCCGCACCGACCATCGCGGAAACCGAGGCGATCACGCCGGTGACGATCACAACGCCGCCGGTACCGATGCAGCCGGTCGTTGGGGCGCAGGGTGTGGTCTCACCTCTTCACGCAAGCCACGCGCAGCGTGTTGCGGCGATCGTGACGGGCTCGCCAACGCCACGGCGTCGAGCGGAGCGAGCGGCTGTATACGCGCTAGAGACGTCGCACACACAGACCGGCCAAACGGGAAATTTGCGGCCCGACGTGCGGATCCATATCGGCAAGGTCGAGCTTCGCGCTCCGAACACGTCCGCGGCGCATCAGCCGCCGAGGGCTTCTGCCACGACGTCGGGGCCGCGTGGGTTCGCCGATTACGCGCTGTTGCGTAAGCACCTCGACAGGCCCTGGTGGTCTCCCCGTTGAGCAACTACCTGGCGGTTGCGACTGTGACCGAGACGCTGCGGCAAACTTTGTTGGCGGCGGTGCAGGCTCAGGCTGGCGGCCCAGGCGGCGTCCAGGTCACCACCGCCCGGCCCGCCGATCCCGGCGCTGCGGCCGGGCCGACGATCAACCTGTTCCTCTACCACGTGACGCCGAACGCGGCTTGGCGCAATGAGGATTTGCCCACGCGCGACAGCGATGGCCACATCGTGCAGAGGCCGCGCGAAGCGCTCGACCTTCATTACCTGCTGACCTTCCATGGAGATGACACGCGGCAAGAGGCCCAGCAACTCATGGGCATCGCGGTTCGCACCCTGCACGCGCAGCCCGTTATCAGCCGGCAGGCGATAACCGCGGCGATCGCGGCCGCGCCTGGGGGATTTCTTAGCGCGTCGGACCTCGCCAACTCCGTGGAGCTCGTGCGGTTCACTCCAGAGTCGCTTTCTCTGGAAGAGCTGTCGAAGCTCTGGTCGGTCTTCTTTCAGACTCAGTACGCGCTCTCGATCGGTTACATCGGGAGTGTCGTACTGGTCGAGACCGACGACGTACCACTGCCTGTGCGGCCCGTTCTGGAGCGCGGCGTCTACGTCATCCCGGTTCGTCTTCCGGTGATCAACCGCGTCGTCGCGAGCGCCGGACTGGGGTTGCCGATCGTGCCGGGCAGCATGCTGCGGATCGAAGGCGAGAACCTGCTTGCGCCCCCCGGCCAGACGACAGCCCTTTTGATCGACGGCAACGACCAATTGCCACTGGCCACCACGCCGACGACCAACACCCTGGTCCTGCTCCAGCTCCAGCAATCAGCGCCCGCTCCGCTACCGGCGCCCGTGGTGGCGCTCGCCCCTGGCGTGCACTGGGTTCAGATGGCGCACAAGATGCCGATGGGACGGATGGTGCCGGCCGAGCTCCACGCCGGACCCGAGTCGAACCTGGTGCCGTTCGTACTTTTGCCGCAGATTGTTCCGCCAGTCACGCTCGCGAACGTCGCGGGAGCTCCGGGACCTCGCACGGGTGACGTCACGCTGGGGGTCGACCCCGCGATCGCGAAAGGACAGCAGGCGGCTCTCACCCTGATGTCGAGCGGCGGCGACCCATATCCCTTTCCGATCAACACCACCGCCGCCGCGCCAGGCAACCCATTCACGGTCGCGGTAGCTGGCTTGCCGGCGGGGGACTACTACGTGAGGCTGCGGATCGACGGGCTCACGACACCGCTGGAGCGTGACACCACACCCGGAAGTGCCACATTCGGGCTCTTCGCGGGCCCCAAGGTGACATTTCCATGAGCACGCGAGCATGGGACGAATCCAACCAGCAGTACCTGGTGGAGGCGATACGCGAGATGCGCGCGCGGCTCGAACGCGCACAGCCGGCAGAAGCGCTTGCGGCTCAGGGCCGGCTCCGCAAACGGATGTCGCCGCCGCCCGCTCTCGAGTTTGCGTGCGCCGCGTTCGGGCTGTCGAGCTTCGAGCGCGCGATCCTCGTGTGCGCTGCAGGGGTCGAGCTGGATGCGTCGTTCGGGGCGGTTTGCGCAGCTGCGCAGTCCGACCGCGGACTGGCACACATGACGTTCGGACTCGCGCTGGCGGCAATGCCTGATGCACACTGGACCGCGGTCACGCCGGCCGGGCCGCTGCGGAGATGGGGGATGATCGAGCTGGGTCCGGGGCCTTCGTTGGTCACGAGCCCGATCCGCATCGACGAGCGAATGCTCAACTTCCTGGTTGGCGTCGACCACGTTGACGATCGGCTTGCGTCAATGTGGCAGCCGGTCCGTTTTGGAGGTGTGCTCGCCCCCTCGCACTCGGCACTCGCCGATCGTGTGGCGAGGGTCTTGTCCGCCTCGCGTCACACCCGGACGAGCATCCAGCTTCACGGCGCGGACCCGGTCACGCGGCGCGAAGTAGCGGCGGTGGCGTGCTCACGGCTCGGGCTGGGCCTTATCGCCATTGCCGCCCGCACCGTCCCAACAGTACCCGCTGAACTCGAGACCGCGAGTCGGCTCTGGGACCGCGAAATGCGGCTCTCGGGCAGCGCATTGATCGTTGAGCACGATCCCTCAGACGCCCCGGAGGCCGGATGGGCCGCCGATCGACTCGTCGAGAGCGTGAGCGTGTCGGCTTACGTGTCGACACGCGACCGACGTCCGGGCTTGCGCGGGCCGACTACCGACTTTCTCGTCAACCGCCCGACCATGGCGGAGCAGGCAGACCTCTGGGCGAAGGCTCTCGGGCCACGGGTCGTGAACCTGGACGGGCACGTCGATCAGCTCGTGTCTCAGTTCGACATGACCGCCGAAGCGATCCGCTCCGTGGGGACTGAGGTCTTGGCGGGCGAGCTCGCGCAAGGCCGACCTCGTGTGGACCTCGGCCAGGACCTTTGGGACGCGTCCAGGCATTACGCCCGGCCCGCCCTGGAGGACCTCGCACAGCGGATCGAGCCGTCAGCTGAGTGGGCACGACTCATCCTGCCCGAGCCGCAGATGGCGACGCTGCGCGACATCTCAGCGCACGTGCGCCGGCGCGCGATCGTGTACGAGCGGTGGGGATTCGCATCGCGCAGTAGCCGAGGTCTTGGGATCAGCGCCTTGTTCGCTGGGCCTAGCGGAACCGGAAAGACGATGGCCGCCGAGGTGCTCGCTCGCGACATGCGGCTCGACCTCTACCGGATCGATCTCAGCCAGGTCGTAAGCAAGTACATTGGCGAGACAGAGAAAAACCTGCGGCGACTTTTCGACGCCGCCGAACAGGGCGGCTCGGTTCTGCTCTTCGACGAGGCCGACGCACTCTTCGGTAAGCGAACCGAGGTCAAAGACAGCCATGACCGATTCGCGAACATCGAGGTCAGCTACCTCCTTCAGCGTATGGAGGCATATCGCGGGCTTGCGATCCTGACCAGCAATTTCAAGACTGCGCTCGACCCGGCGTTTCTCCGGCGCATTCGGTTTGTTGTGCACTTTCCGTTTCCCGACGCCGAGCACAGGGAGGCGATCTGGCGGACGATTTTTCCGAGCCAGACGCCGACCGAAGGGCTGCGCCATGAGTGGCTCGCGCGGCTCAACGTGACCGGCGGCAACATCCGCAACATCGCGCTCAATGCCGCGTTTCTCGCCGCGGACTCTGGGGAGCCGGTGCGGATGACCCATGTGATGCGGGCGGCAAGGGGTGAGTACCAGAAGCTGGACCGGCCGCTTACCGACGCGGAGACGGCGGGATGGGATTCATGAAGCAGCCGGTCGACGTGCGCCTCGATGAGATCTCGATCGACCTGCCGCCAGACCTCGAAGTCGACCGGGATGAATACGTGGCGGGCCTCGTCGAGGAGCTGACGCGATTGATGCAGACACAGGAGCTGCCGGCGGCGGCCATGCGCGACAGAGAGCTCGTCCAGCTTCAGATGCCGCATACGCGCAGTGGCGACTATCGAGCGCAAGGCCGCGAAGCTGCCCGCGCGATACATGGAGGGTTGATCGAGTGGACATGATTGAGCCCCCCGACGAGCTAGTGCTCGCCGGGCCACACCCGAAAATCTTCCAGGGTGGCCTCGTCGTTTACGCGGACCCGTCGACCAATCAGCCGACCAACATCATCGTCTTCCAGTACAACCCCGAGACCCTCAGCCGTGGCCTCGCGCCGCAGGCGGAGCCTAACCCGCGCCAGAATGCCGGCGACACCCAGCACGCGCTGCCCCCGCTGGAGACATATTCGCTGGCGGTGGAGCTCGATGCGGCGGACCAGCTCGAAATTGAAGACTCAACTGCTATTGCGTCGGGACTCCATCCCGCGCTCGCGGCGCTGGAGTTGCTCCTGTACCCATCCTCGGCGGTGATGATCGACCAGGAGAAGAAGTACGCGCAAGGCACATCGCTGATCCAGCCGGGGCGCATTCCGCTCGTGATCTTCGTCTGGGGCTCCAAGCGGGTGGTTCCGGTGAGGATCACGAGCCTGACCATCACCGAGCAAGCCTTTGACCGGAACCTGAACCCAGTCCGCGCCAAGGTCGACCTGCGTCTTAGCACTCTGACCAATGCTGAGCTCCAGCGAGCCGGCGGCAGCTTCCGTGACCTTGCCCTCACGCATCTCCAGGGCAAGGAGCAGATCGCAAGCAAGGACCTGACAAGCGGTACGGCGCAGAACCTCCGCAGCCTGGTGCCGTTTTGATGTTCTCGCCCACCAGCCGCTACAGCAACGTGCCAGAAGCGGTATTCGTCGACGCCCAGGGCCGTAGCGTCCGCTACAAGCTGATGCGCCGCATCATCACGACGGCGCAGATGCAGGCACTCCATATGGTGGCGCCGGGCGACAGACCCGACCTGATCGCCTTTCGGTACTACCGTGATCCCGAGCTCTACTGGCGGATCTGCGACGTCAACCGGGCGATGGCACCACAGGACATCGTGGCCACGCCCCGCCGCATCCTCACCATCCCGCTTCCGAGGTGACAGGTTGAGCGAGATCTCCTACAGCCTCAAGATTGGCGGCTCACCAGCTCCAGCAGATGTGATTGCCAGCGTCAAAGAGGTCGAGGTCGAGAGCACCGTCGACGCGGCGAGCATCCTCCGGCTGCGCCTCGCCATAGCCCAAACCGAGCAGGACGACTGGACGCTGCTCAAAGACGACCTGTTCAAGCCGTTGACGCCTCTCTCGATATCGGTGTCGATCGGCACCCAGAACAGGACCCTGCTGAATGCATATGTCGCCACCACGGACGTGAGCTATTCAGCGACCCCCGGAGAGTCTACGTGCGAGGTGATCGCACTTGACGCCACGATGCTGATGAACCTCGAGGAAAAGGTGACCGCGTGGGCCAACCAGTCGGACAGCGACATCGCCAACGCCGTGCTGCAGAAGTACAACCTCGGGGCCGACGTCCACTCAGTCCCCGGCTCGCTCAAGGACCCGGAGGGGACGCCTATGCAGCGTGGTACTGACAGCCGGTTCCTGCGCAGACTGGCGCAACGAAACGGTTTCGAGTTCTACATCCAGCCGACCCCGTCGGGAACCGACCAGGCGTACTTCGGGCCGCCCAAGCTCAGCGATCCCTTTCAGGCCGTCATCTCGCTGAACGTCGGCCTCGGCACCAACGTGACCGAGTTCAAAGTCTCTTACCACATGCTCCGGCCGACCACCGTGGTCGCGGCGACGCTCGACGTTCCCAGCAAGTCGCCGCAACCTGTCTCAGTCAGCACGGCGAGCACCAACCAACTGGGCAACCAGTCGGTGCTGAGCAGGGTCTCGACGACACCAGTTCTGCGACCGGCGCAGACAGGCCTGATGCATTCGGCCGACCTCAACGCCATGGCCCAGGGAGTCGTCGACCGCTCGAGCTGGGCTCTCGAGGCGGAGGGCACCATCGGTCCTGACGTGGGCGTGCTGCGGCCGGGCTTGAACTTAAACGTGCGGGGCGCGGGCGCTGCGTACAGCGGCACCTACTACGTGGTCAGTGTCACCCACAGAATCACGCTCGACGGCTACCTGCAGCGATTTCGGGCCTGGCGCAACGCCGTCTCGATGAGCGGCTCCGAAGGCTACAAGGACACCGACACCGATGCTTGAGCACGTGGTCGGCATCGCCCTCGAGCGGCTGACTGACCGTTTTTACGGCAAGTATCGCGGCCTGGTCCAGGACAACAACGACCCCAGCAACATGGGCCGCATCACCGCCAAGGTGCCCGAGGTCCTGGGCGACGTCGTCACCGGCTGGGCGCTTCCGTGCTCCCCGTACACCGGCCCAAACCAGGGTCTCTATCTGGTGCCAGAGCAAGGCTCGGGCGTGTGGATCGAGTTCGAGGCGGGTGATGTATCTCGCCCCATCTGGTCGGGGATGTGGTGGGGCAACGGAGAGCTGCCGTCCGATCAACAGGGAAACGGAGCGACGCCGCCTTTGAAGATCCTGCGCACGAAGCAGGGACTGATGCTGGCCATCGACGACGACGCCCAGACCGCGACGCTCTCTGACTCGGGCGGCACTAACTACATCACGATCAAGGCGACCTCCGGCGAGATCCACATTCAGAGCACAACGCAGGTCGTGCTCGAGGCGCCGCTGATCAACCACGGCCAGAACGCGCAGCACCCCGCGGTGTTCGGTGACAGCCTCCTCGAATGGCTGACCGAGATGGTGACCATGTTCAACACGCACATGCACCCCGGCGAGCTTGCCGCGGGGATCATTCCGGTCACGCCGATGGTGCCGGTGCCGCCGCTCGTGCCACCCGACCCGACACTGCTGTCGATCAAGAACATGGACGAATGAGATGGCGAACCTGAAAGCCGGTCAGATGGGAGACCCGAGCGAGCTTCGGATGCCGGTGGAGTTCGCCGACAGCATGGCCTCCTACATCGAGGCGGCGTTCGACAAGGCCAACCAGGGCGAGGGCAAGCCTCCGCTGGCGCTGGACAGCAACACGTCGGACGACCGCGACCGCCGGATGATCTTCGTCGCGATCGCCCAGGGCGTGATCGAGTACCTGGTCGCCGGCCAAGCCGACTTCACGATCTTCGATACGAGCGCCAACACGACTTCGCAGTTCATTTTGAAGTTCGACCAGGACGATCGGCTATGAACGGCGAGAGGTTCCTCGCATTCCCGTTGCAGCTGGACGGCAGCGGCCGCACAGCGACGATCACCGACGAGGACCAGCACATCCGCGACATGATCCGGCAGCTGATCTTCACCGACCCCGGCGAGCGCGTCATGCGCCCGGACTTCGGATGCGGCATTCGCCGCCTGGTCTTCATGCCCAACAGCGATGCGCTGGCGGCCGCGACGCAGTTGCTCGTCCGCGGGTCGCTGCAGACTTTTCTCGGCGAGGACATCACTGTCCAGGACGTCCAGGTCGACAACCGTCCCCCCGGCATCGAACCACCTGACCGCGATGCGATCCTGCAGATCACCGTTTCTTTCACGCATGCGGCTACCGGCGAAGGCAGCAGCGCGACCTTTGGTCCACCGGCATTGGGGCGCGGACAGTGATCGCCACGCCCACCGGCCCGGTGCAGGACCCCTCGCGGCGCGAGCTCGTCCTGGGCTCCGGCCTCAACGGGATCGACTATGTGGAACTCGACGACGCGGCGGCGCCCGTCCTCCGGGTGTACTTCCTAAGACCGTTGCCTCCGGGCGCGTACGGCCTTCCCCACATGGTCGACCGCATCCGCATCACCGGCGGAAGGCGCATCCCAACCCTTCGCGCGACGGCCGCGGCCAGGGCGCGTGGAGGTCCAGGTTCGGAAGAGGCCTTCCTGCGCATCACCCTCGATCGTCGCGGCGACTTCTCCGAATACACGCTCTACATTGAGCTGCCCGAGCTCGATCTGTGGTGTCGCTCGGCGACATTCCGCTTCACGGCGAACCAGCCAATCGACGTCGACTGCGAGGTCCCACCCTCGGCGCCGCGGGCGTTGGGGGAGCCGCTCATTGACTACATGGCAAAGGACTTCTCGAGCTTTCGTCAGGCGATGCTCGAGGTGCTGCCGCAGCTAAACCCGTCGTACGTCGAGCGGAGCCCGGCTGACCTCGGTATCACGTTAATCGAGCTGCTCGCGTACGCCGGTGACCAGTTGTCCTACCTCCAGGACGCCGTCGCCAACGAGGCCTACCTGGACACGTTGAGGCTGCGCGTCTCCGCACGCCGCCACGCACGCCTGCTCGACTACCACATGCATGACGGCCGCAACTCCTGGACCTGGGTGCAGGTCGCAGTCGATGCCGAGGGCGACCTGCCCGAGGGTACGCCGCTGCTGACGCAGGTCAGCTCGGCGCTCACGCTAAAAGGCGATTTGCCGGCGGCCGTAATCGACGACAGAGGGCCGACTCCGGTGATCACAGCCAAGAACCTCGCCTACCAACCAGCGCTTGCGGCGGCCGTCGTCTTCGAGACCACGCATCCGCAGCACCTCGACCCGATGCTGAACCAGATCTACGTTCACGACTGGGGCGTGCCTGGTGCGCTGCTCGCCGCGGGCACACGTACTGCCTATTTGTTCGCTGTGACCGCGGGCACGGCGGTGCGTCCATCGCTACACGACGGCGATTTCATCACCCTCGAGCAGCTGCGCAGCGTGGCGACCGGGCTGGAGGCCGACGCCGATCCTCAGCTCCGTCAGGTCGTGACGCTAGAGGGCGAGCCGCTGCCCATCGAAGACGAAGTCTTCGCGGCGGATGTGAGCTCCGGGATCCTGCGCCGGCGTCACCGCGACGAGCCGGCGCTCCCGCTGCTTCAGGTTACGTGGGGCGCCGCCGACGCGCTGCGGTTCGACCTCCCTCTCTCGGTCCCTGAGGGAAGTCCCATCGTCGGCGGGGCGCCCTCGTCTCCCTTCGCCACCGCCAGAGGCAATATCGTCCTCGCCGACCAGGGTCTGACCACGGTGGAGACGCTTACGAGTGCCACGACCCTGACGTTCGGCCCACTGACCATGGCGGCACCGCCTACTCGTTACAACCTCGACGCCGTGACCAATCAGGTCGCTCCGGAGCCGAGGCGGGACGTGTCGGCCGATGTCCACGCCGTGATGCCGGCAGTCGTCGCGGTCGTCTCAGGGGAGCTCTGGACGCCGGCGCCGGACTTGCTCGAAAGCCTGCCCTTCGATCGCCGATTCGTGGCCGAGGTCGACGACGATGGCTTCGCAACCCTGCGATTCGGCGACGGCGAGTACGGCCGGGAGCTGGACCCCATAGCACTTGCGTCCGGCATCACCGTCACGCATCGAGTCGGCAACGGAACCCTCGGCAACATCGGCGCTGAAGGGATCAGCCACCTGGTGGTCAACGACCGAAATCCGGGCGCCGCGTGGCTTCTGCAATCCCCGCCGCGACTTCGCAACCCGCTGGCGGCAACAGGAGGCGTGGAGCCCGAGACCATCGACGAGGTGCGGAGCCGGGCCCCCCAGGCAGCACTGGTCCAGGCTCGAGCCGTCACCGAGGAGGACTACCGCAGCGCGGCCCTTTCCGTCCCTGGGGTCGCCCAAGCTGCAGCGAACATGGAATGGACTGGCAGCTGGCACACTGCGTTTGTCGGCGTCGAGCCGTCGGACCCAGTGCAGCTAGTCACGGCGCCCGACGGCAGCCTTTCGCTCGCGCCCCGGCTGGCGACGGCGGTAGCTGGCGTTCTCGAGGCCGAGAGGCTCGCAGGTTGTGATCTCGAGATCGGTGCTCCCCATTACGTGCCGCTCGAGATAGAGCTACGCGTGGTGGTCGCCGCCGACCACTTCCAGACGGACGTCGTCCAGGCAGTCGCCGACGTCCTGAGCAGCCGCATCCTCCCCGACGGGACCGTCGGTTTCTTTCATCACTCGAGGCTCGCATTCGGACAGCCGGTCTTCCTTAGCCAGGTCCTCGAGGCGGCCTCGAGCGTGCCCGGGGTCGAAAGCGTGACGCCTGTCGTGTTCCACCCGGTCGGAGCCGCCGACAGCGGCCAGCTTGATGGGGGCGTGATATCCATCAGCACCTTCGAGATCGCTCGCCTGGACGGCGATCCGCGCAACCCGGACAACGGCGTCCTCCGCCTCACCAGTGAGGGAGGCAAATGAGCGCACCGCAGCGTCCCGGTCTGCCCTCCATCGCTTACCGGATCGGCACGTTCTCGAGCTTCCGTTCCAAGATGCTGGCGCAGATCTCGGAAGCGAAGATCCGGGACCTCAGGTACGAAGACAGCCCCGAGCTGGCGGACTTCCTGGGGTTGTCGAGTCTCTCGACCCGGCGCGACGACGACTTCTCGATCACGCTGCTCGATCTCTGGGCCACCGTCGCCGACACGCTGAGCTTCTATCAGGAGCGGCTGATCAACGAAAGCTTCCTACGGACGGCGGGTCAGGCCGATTCGGTCATCAGCCTGGCCACGCTGGCAGCGCAGGCCGCGGAAGCACCAAGACGGACAGCGTCGCCAGCAGCAGCGACAGCGCCGCCGCCAGCGCCCCCGGCGGCGGCGTTGACCAACCCCGCTGCGCTGCGGCTTGGCACGGCCGCCATAGCGAACCTGCTCATGACTGTGGACACAGGCGCCGTGGTCAACATCTCGCCCGGACTTCGTGTCCAGAGCGTTCCCGGTCCGAACGAGAAGCCACAGACGTTCGAGGTGATCCAGCCGGCGGTGGCCGACGCGCGCTTCAACCGCCTCCGCCTTTATCCGATGCCGTCGCCCCCCGGTCCGCCGTCCGCTCTGAAGGTCGATTCGACGGGAGGCCTGCTCGACCGCAGGGCCGGCCCGGACCTATCGGCGCGACTGCAGCCACGCGACGACGTCGTGCTGTTCGGACAGCACAGCGCCGCCGAGGAGAAGAAGGTCGACAAGCTCACGATCGCCGACGACCGCGTGCTCCTGGCATGGAAAACCGCCGTGAAGGAGGGCGGTCACGAGCTGGCTTTCAAGTTCAAGAAGAAGGTCGGGCTCTTTGGCTCCGCTGCTCCCGCAAGCTATATGAAGCCGGCAGGTCCGGCTCCCGCCGGGCGCATCTCGTGGCAGCTCGTGCAGCTCCTCGCGACCGACTACGTGTACCCGAGTCCCGGGTGTCCAGAGGAACACTCGGCCATACCGCCCGGCGGTGCGTCGGAGTGCGTGTGCCTGTGTCTAGACGCGAAGTATCCGGACCTCGACCCGGGCATGAGATTGTTGGCCGCGGACACGTCGCCCGGTGGGGCTGCGTGGCTCCTCGAAATCGCTCACGTCGACCAGACCGTGGCCACGTTCGGACCATTCCCAACGACCGTGACGAGGGTCTGGTTGACGGTAGACCCGCTCCAGAGCAATTACGCCCCGGCGCCGTCCGCGCTGCAGTTCGGCGACCGCCGGACCGTGGCGATCTACGTGCTGGAGGGCGAGCAGATCGCGTTCTGCCCGTACGTCTACGACTTCGGCGACGGCAAAACTGCACTGGGCCAGACAGCGACGCTGCCGGGGCTCGTTCTCGACGGTGCGATCCGGACCGCGATGACCATCGGCAAGGGCCAGTTCGTGGGCGGCGCCGTGCTCAGCCCAAAGGACATCGACATCGGCCGCGTGCTGGTCGTGACCGACGCCGCCGGCAATATGCAGCAAGTCCGGGTGACGGACGTTCCTCAGCTCGTCCCAGACCAGAACGATCCGCTGTTCGGTCACATGGAGTTCGTGTTCGACGGCGCCATCGCCGCGCCTCCGACCACGGCCGTGGCAATGGGCAATCTCGCCGTGGCGAGCCACGGTGAGACAGTGGCGAACGAGGTGCTGGGAAGCGGCGACGCATCCCTCACGTTCCAGCAGTTCACGCTCAAGAAAACGCCGCTTACCATCCTGCCCAGCGTCCGGTCCGGCGGCCGCTTGAGTACGCTCCACGTTTTCATCGACGGCCTCGAGTGGTTCGAGGTCCCGAGCCTTGCCACCCAGGACGGAAACGCGCAGGTTTTCGTAACCGAGGCGCAGGCTGACGGCTCCACGATCGTTCGCTTCGGCGACGGCAAGCGCGGCCGGACTCCGACGACGGGCCGGAGCAACGTGACGGCGACCTACCGGGTGGGCTCGGGACTGGCGGGCAATGTTCGTGCAGGGACACTGACCACGCTGCTCGACCGCCCGACCGGCCTGCTTGCGGCCGCGAACCCGTTCCCCGCCAACGGCGGCACGGACGCCCCGTCGGTCGTAGGCCTCAAGGCAGCGGCAGGATCCTCAGTGCGGACCGCCGGACGCATCGTCACCCTGGCCGACCTGGAGGACGCGGCGCTAGCTGCCGGCAACGTGGGCAAGGCAGCGGCAGCCCTGCTCAAGGTGCCGCGAGGTCAAGGGGTCATACACCTCACGGTCGCGGGCCAACAGGGCAAGGAGCTGACCGACGACGAGTTGGCCCGGCTGTCGGCGGCGGTGGCCGCCGCCTACGACGGCCTGAGGCGGCTTGTCATCCAGCGCTATGCGCCGGTGGCGATCCAGATCCAGGCCAGCGTCACCGTCGCGTCTTCTCAGCCTGTCGCCGATATCGTCCCAGCGGGCCTGGACGCCCTGAAGGCCGCCTTCGGCTTCGACGCCATGTCGCTCGGGAAAACGATCTACCCAGCTGACGTCCACACCGCCCTCGAAGCGGTGCCGGGCATCAGCGGAGTCAACGTCACGCGCTTCATATATAAGAAGGACGAGGACGCCGAGCCGCACGGGGCCGTCATGGTGGCTCCGAAAAAGCAAGCTCCAGTCCAGCCACGCCTGGTGATGTTTGGCGCCAGGGTGGACAACAGCGGGTCGTTTCAGCCGGCGGACCTCGCCTTCGTGGAGGTGCCTGGCCAGGACCTCTCTATCCTCGTCAAGGGCGGGATCGCCCAGTGATCACAGACCCCAACGCGCCGGTGATCGCGGACATCGACGCGCTCTACCGGCTGCTGCCTGTCGTCGTCCGCGAGCGCGACCGTGACAACCAGTTTGCCCTTCGCGCCCTTCTTCGTATCGTGGCTGGCCAAGCCCAGGCGCTGGAGCAGGACATCTGGCAGCTCTACTCCGACCACTTCATCGAGACGTGCCAGGAGTGGATCGTGCCGTACATCGGCGATCTGGTCAGCAGCAAGCTTCTATTTGACCCAGCGGTGAGGTCTCGAGCAGGAGTGGCCGACGCGCTGTTCGACGATCTCACGGGCGCAGGCCACCTGGGGCCGCCGAGGTCGGTCCGAGCTCGAGCTGACGTCGCGCAGACCGTGCACTATCGGCGCCGCAAGGGCACCCTCGCCAACCTCGAGGCACTGGCGCGTGACGTGACGGGATGGGGCGCGCGCGTTGTGGAGATGCGCGAGCGATTAGCGTCGACCCAGTGGCCTGGCCATCTTCGCCCGCAGGCGCACCTCGCGGACCTCCGCTCATCGGTCGTTGCCGAACCGCCGGACGGCCCGTTCGACTCAAGCGGCCGAAGCATCTCGCTGCGAGCCGCAATCGACCACGCGGAGCCGAACCTCGAAGGAATCGCGGTCTATCTGTGGAGGCTCGAGCCCATGCCGCTCGAGCGCGTGCCGGCTCGCCGCGCCGTGAATGCCTGGCGCTATCACATAAGCCCGCTCGGGGCGCCGCAACAGCTCTTCCGGAAGCAAGCCCAGGTCTCCGCCGGGTTCGCAGACCGGCTCGACCTTCCAGCTCCCATCTCCAGGACCGACCTGTTCGCTGACCTGGCAGGCTACCGCTCGTCGCATGCGCGCCCGCGCGTGCCCTACAGCCGCCTTTACGGCGATTGGGCAGTGTGCAGCGACTGCGCGGTCTGCGTGTACATCGACGGACAGCCGGTTCCACTTCTGGAAGACTTTGCCACGCCGCATCCAGCACCTCGCCTGATGATCGAATGCGAGCGCCTTGATCCGTGGCCGGCGCGACCGCCGGATGGGCGCGTGGTCGTGATCGACCCCGAGACAGGCCGCCTAGCGCTCGGCGATGGGTGGGAAGGGGTCCATTCAGTGGAGACCAGCTTCTGGTTTGGCTTCTCGGGCGCCCTCGGCGGAGGCCCATACGACCGCCAGCCATGGCTCATCGCGAAGCCGGCGCAGCAGTTGACCGTCGGGCGACCCGCGGTCGGCTCGATCGCCACTCTCGCCGAAGCTGTCAACGAATGGGAAAAGGCTGGGCGGCCTCCCGCAGTGATAAAGATGCTCGACGGGGGCACGTTGCCTACTGCGCAAGAGGAGCACCTGGCGGGCGTCGCTCAGCTCGCAATCCAGACGGCCGACCCGCATCAACCATGGATGCGGACGGACGATCGTGGCGCGTGGCTCATCGCCACGCGCTTCTATGTGCGGGGCACCGCTGCCGCAGGTGGAGATGGCAGCCTCCAGCACCCGTACTCGACCGTCATCGACGCCCTCGCCGCCTGGCGCACACAACGACGCCCGACGGCGGTGATCACCGTACTCGACAGTCGGACCTACGCGCTACCCTCCACGCTGCGGCTTCCAGTCGCGGCGCGGCTCGCGATCGAGGCTGCCGACGGACAGCGGCCGCTGCTCCGCGCCGATCAGGGCGAGACGACCGGCCTTACGGTGCGGACGGACCGGCTGGTAATAGGCCAGAAGACTTACGCCGGGCTGACCTTCAACGGGGTTGTCCTCGAAGGTGACGTCACCGTCGACGGGGCGCTGCGGACACTGCGCATCCTCCACTCGACCCTGATTCCCGGCCGCTACCTCGATGCGGACGGTCGGCCGCGGACCACCCGGCCGAGTCTCATCGTGACGGGCCGGCGCGGCAGCAGCGAACGGAACATGCGGCTGCGCGTGCAAATCGCCTTCAGCATCACCGGACCGCTCCGCATCCCGGAGGATGTCGAGGGAATCTGGATCCTCGACAGCATCGTCGACGGTCTAGGCGAACCTGCGCTCAGCTCGCCCCAGGGCCGCGACGGAGATACGGGTCCGGCCTGGCTCGAGCGCGTGACGGTGCTCGGCCGGTCGTTCGTCAAGGAACTGACTATGGCGTCCAACGTAATCTTCACCGCGCCGGTTGTGGCCGACCGGACGCAAGCGGGCTGCCTGCGCTACAGCTACGTCGCCCGTGGTTCGGTCACTCCGTCCCGGTTCGCGTGCGAGCCGGACGCATCGGTGGCTACTTCGCTCAAAGACCTACGTGCCCAAAATCGGGCTGCGCCGGCCGCCGCGATCGATGAGGCAATGCTCGTAGCGGCAGGTGCCGCCACGCCGCGATTCACGAGCGAGGTGTATGGCTTACCCGGCTACTGTCAGTTGGCGGCGGACTGTCCGGCCGGCATCACCGATGGCGGCGAGCACGGCTCCGAGATGGGCGCCTTCAACTTCCTCATGCAGCCGGGGCGCACCAGCAACCTGTCGGCTCGACTCGACGAATACCTGCCTTTGGGCCTCGAACCGCAAATCATCTACGTGACCTAAGGGGGACGTTATGGGCGGCGACTACACGCGAGACGGCTTCGACCCCAGGCATGACTTCTCCGCCGTCCGAATGCAGCAGGGTCGGGTACAGCTCGATTCGGATTGGAACGAGCAGGCGGCAATCGTCGATCGGCGCCTCCGCGCAGGATCCCTGGACGCGATCGGGCCTGCGGCCGTCGCCGCCGACACTCCCGACGCATTTCGAATGCGCCTTCGCAGCGGCGCGCTTAGCATCGGCGTCGGCCGGTTGTACGTCGATGGTCTGCTGGCTGAGAACCACGGCGACCTCTCAAACCCCGCCCGGAACGAGTTCGACCACACGCTCGGCGAGGAAGTCGGCGTAGGGCCCACGCCTTACTCCGCGCAGCCTTACCTGGCGCAGGCGGACACCGATCCGCTGCCTAAGGCAGGCAATGCCGCGATCGCGTACCTGGATGTGTGGCAGCGCGAGATCACATCCGCGATGGAGCCCGACATCGTGGAGCCCGCTGTCGGAGTCGACACAACGACGCGGATTCAGACCGTCTGGCAGGTGCGACTGCAACCCGTTAGCGATCCATATCTGGCGAGGGCCGACCTCGAGCACAGTCCCGCATGGCAGTCCATCACGGCGCCGGTTAACGGCCGCATGTCGACGGTTCCGGTCGGGGGCGCAGACGGACACCTTCCTGCGAGCGGTCCGAACCATCTGTATCGGGTGCAGATCCATGGCTCCGGCGCTCCTGGCCAGGCGACCTTCAAGTGGTCGCGCGACAACGCGTCGTTCGTGTCCACGGCGTTGAGCCTGAACGGGGACCGGACCCAGGTACTGGTGACCTCTACCAAGACAGACTCGATCCGCGCATTCGCGGTTGACGACTGGGTGGAGATCCTGGACGACTGGCGGGAGCTAAGCGGCAAGCCGGGGCAACTCGCGAAAGTGCGAGCGGTCGACCATGTCTCCTCTCGCCTGACCCTGAGTCCTGCGGTAAGTGCGGACTTCGATCCCACCGACGCCGCGCGCCACACCCGAGTCATCCGGTGGGACCAAAAGGGCTCGGTATCCGGAGTCGACGGCACCCGGCTTGGAGACGTCGACACTTGGAACGGAACGATCCCGGTTCCGACCGGCGGCGGGACAGTGGTCCTCGAGGGCGCGGTTGCCATATCGTTCCAACTGGCCGGCGCGCCCGCGCGCCGCGTGCACGGAGCGGGCAGGGTTGGCCAAATCGTCGAGGCCGAGATCATCGATCTCCTCAACGAAGTCGAGCTGGTCGAGATTACGGCCGCTCCAGCACCTCGCCGTTCTGCGCGCCGTCCCCAGGCGCGGTCCCCACAGGCCGGTGACCCGTTCCGCACGGGGGACTACTGGCTCGTCACCGCCCGCGGCGGTGTGGTCGATCGCGTGACCGAAGCGCCGCCACGAGGCATCCATCATCACTTCGCTCCATTGGCCATCATCGCGCCGCCCACCCGGGTTGTGGACTGCAGGATCATTCTCTACAGCGAGACGCGCACCGGGCGCGGAGGATGCGGCTGCACGGTGTGCGTCAGCCCGCATTCGCACCTGGACGGATCACTCACGGTGCAGGCCGCTGTCGATAGGGTCCGCGATGGCGGCGGCACGGTGTGCCTCGAGTCCGGGATGTACGTGCTGGACCAGACTCTGGACCTTGCCTCTGCCGCATCGGTGACGCTGCGCGGGCAGGGTTGGTCGACGGTACTCATGTATGTGGGTGAGGAGCCGGTGGTGTCCGTTTCAGGAGCGATCGGCGTGAAGCTCGAGGATGTCTCGATCGTCGCGGGTGCCGCCGGGACGAGCCGGGCTAGCGGTCTGTCGAGCCTCACCCGCCACGCATCCGCCCAGCTGCGGTCAATGCTGGAGTCGATCCACGACACCCTTGCCGAGTTCTCCGGTGCTGCGGGCGCAGCTGTCCTGGTCCGCGACAGCTCCGACGTGGTGCTGGAGGGATGCCGCCTAGTCCAGCTTGGGTGGCACGCCAGCAGCCCGCCGGTGGTTGCGATCGGAGGGGCGCTGCTCGACGTGCAGGCGACGCGGTGCCTGATCGTAGGCGGCGCCGGAATCGGCAACCAGCTTCCCTCGAAAGCTTCGCAGGTCCTTGACGCTGAGCTCGCTGCCGACGCACTCAAGGCTGATGCCGTTGATCAATGGGACTACGTCTTCGCGAGGCTTGTCGTGGACGACAACTTGATCTGGTGCGAGCGCACCGGCGTCAGGCTGGACGGCTTCAGCCTCCACGCGGGTGGCAGCCGGATCGTCGACAACAGGGTGGGCCACTGCAGGCAGGGCGGCATCGTGATGCGCGGACGCCTCGTCACCAGCGGAACGGAGGAAGCCGGTGCCTGCGAGATCCGTGGCAACACCATGGCCGTGGCAGGAGACGGGATCGTCGTCGGCATCGACAACGCATGCGTGGCCGGCAATGAGATCGGACCGTTTGGTGAGGTTCAGTACGGCCAGCGAGCGGCGCTAAAGGTGCCGCTCACCGACGACCCTGAGGACCTGGGCGAAGCCGGCGACGGCGTCGTGATGGCGCCAGGTCTTGTCAGGCGCCTGGACGGGTGCCAGGTGCACGGAAATCGAATCCGGGGTGTCGGCCGCCACGGGGTGCACATCCGCGCCCGCGTCGACAACGCGAGGATCTCGGGCAACCTGATCGACGGTGTCGCCGGCCTCGGGATCGCCATGACCGGCACGTCAGGCGGCGGCGCACTGGCCGTCTACGAAAACGAGATTGTCGGCGTGATGGCCCAGCCGCACAGCGGAAAATCGTCGGTGGGCGCCATCGACCTTAGCCGGCTCGATCGCGCAGACGTGGCTCGCAACCGTGTCGAAGGGGTGGGTGTCAACTCAGGCGCCAACGCAGGTCGCGACGCCGTGCGCCTCACCGCGTGTAAGTCGATCTCGATCGCAGGGAACTACCTGGACATCGGGACTCCGGAACGGGACTTCAGCCCGTCGGCGGGCATCGAGATCGATGACCAGTTTGAAGACGTGAGCATCGCCGACAACCAGGTGCGCATCGGACGTGTGGATCCTCCCCAAGAGCTCTGGATGGCGCTCCGCATTGGAAGTGACTGGGTACCTCAGAAGGATCAGGGAAGTGTTAAGAGCCAGCTCTTGGCGCGGCTGGCGACCGCGGGGGGTGACGAGGGTGATATCACCGATGCCGACCGACTGCAAGTCGGCGGCAGCGTCTCGGTCCGAGGCAACCTCCTGGAAGCCGAGGGCAGCAGCCTTTCCACCGTTCAGATCGTCAGCCCGGGGCCTGTTCTGTTCAACGACAACCGCTGCTCGAGCCTCAGCATGGACTCGGCCCAGACCGGCGTGGTGCGCATCTCGGCCGGAGCTGCGATCGTCAACTCCAACTACGTCCTGGGTCCGATCAACGCCGGTCTCGCGATCGAGATTCAGATGTCCGACCCGGAGGACCGGTGCGTCGCTAAGAACAACTTGACCAGCGGCGACGTGAAGCTCAACGGCGTCGCCGTACCAGGCAACACGACCAGCCTGCTATGAGGAGTGATCACAGATGGCTCATGCAGAACGCAACCTTGAGGAAGCGGTGACTGACATGCTGCAGGAGATGACGCGCCAGCTCGAAGGAGCTCGCGATCAGCTTGCGCAGGACCTCGCCGACGAAAAGGCGTGGGCCGAGGCCAACAAGAAGACCATGGACGCCGCCGCTTTCAATGACCACGCCGACGCTGTGGCGGCGATCGCCAAGCTGGTCTTTCCGAGGGTCGGCTCGGGTGTCGACGCGGTGACCACGCGGCTCGCACACGGGACACAGCGCCTGCTCGCGGAGCAAGCTACTCGAGGCGTCGCGAACCGATAGACGGTCAGGGTCTGGCGAGTCCCTTGCGCAGTCCACGCGAGGCGGTGTAGACGGCTTCTAGCAGTGCGATGACACCGACCGTTAGCTGAACGATCTGGCGACGTTCATCAGCTGTCACCTGGATCCATCCAAAGGTCGCGGCAAGGCCGAGCGCGGTTGCCAGCACGGCGCCGACCTGGGTGATCAGGAACTCGCTCGTGAAAACGCCTTGCTCGATCCCGTCGGACCCGGTCGTCGTCAGCTGGCCGAACCAGCCCGCCGGCTGAGGGGCTGGCGTCGGCGGGGGCACTGGGACGGTGACTGTTCCTCCTCCCATCGTGGTTCCTCCTATTTGTGCGGGTGGTATTCCGGGTGCGGTCGCGGGTGATGACGCCGGCGGCACGGTCACTTTGGGCGACGGCGCGAAAGCGCTCATATACGGCTGCAGCACCGCCAGGTTGTCGCCGGTCCAGCCCCACACGCTCACCGCGGTGACGCCGGCGGCGCGTGCGGCCCCGCTCCATTGCGCCGCACGGGCGCCGTCGATCTCGTCTGAGATCGGCAGTATCGGCTTGAGGCTGGCCACCGCCGTCAGCTCGCGAAGCGAGTCCCGGAAGCCGTCTCGCGCCAGGGTCGATCCCGCAGGGTCCGGGCTACCGTTCCAGGCTCGCGGCGAGGTGTAGACCTGAGGCATGACAGCCTCGACCGGCGCCAGGGTTGAATCCCAATGCCAGCTCAGCCTCCTCGTGTGAGGATCACCGGGCATCGCGAGGTAGACCGGCCGCCCGGTCTGCTCGCAGAGCGCACGGAGCGCGGCCCCGAGTCCCTCCAGGTGCCGGTCGTCGGCCTGGACAACCCAGCCAGCCGCGTCGAAGCCGCGTTGCGCTGTGTAGTCCGCGCACTCGTGCAGATACTCGGCGACGTCCCCGCTCACACCCTGGTTTGGGCCGTACCACTTGGTCCAGGCGAGCACTGACAGCCCTGCCGCGCGTGCGTCGCCAGCACGTTCCACGAAGCTCCGCTCGAACTCGGCGGCGTGCCCGGAGCCAGCACCGTTGGTGGCGCGGATCGCAACCCACGAGACGCCGGCGCCCGCCAGCAGGGAATAGTCGTACGCATCCTGCTGCTCCCACACCCCAGTCCCCGCCAGGAGCAGACGGGCATCCCGAGCCGGAGCCGCCGACGCAGGATCCAATGTAGGCGGAGGGAGCCACTCGATGTGCGGCAGGTCCGCAGGGTGCGCGCCGACCGCGGCCGACTCCAGCCATGCGCCATCGACCGTGCGAAGCCAGGTGTCCGCCGCGGCGGCGGAGCCGGAGCCATTGGCATGGGTCGTCCATCCGTTGACGACGACAGGCTCGCCGTGCTTCGCGTGGCCGACCTGTAGCAGCGCCGCGCTCGGCCCGGAGCGCAACGCTGCGCCCCTCGCGTCAGAGACGACCACGCTGATGAGCACGGGCGTTGGAGCCGGGGGCGGCGTCGGCCGTGGCGGCCAGGTCACCAGCATCGGGTCGAGGCAGTCGAGGTTGCCGCCGAAGCCGTTGACGACGTTGAGCCGGTTTCCGACGGCGTCGGTCTTGGCGAACGTGAAGTGCAAACGCGGGGTCTCGGCGGCTCCACTCACTCCGGTGTATCCGATCACGGTGTCGGCGGAGACACGCTGGCCGACGCCGACCACGACTTTCGAGAGGTGGCACCAACCCAGAAGACATCTCTGGGTGAAGTCCCAGACCTCGACCACGTTTCCATACGCGGTGCCGAGGCCGTTCCCTCCCCAGCCCGCCCTCACCACCTGGCCCGCGACAGCCGCGCGGCACGCGACCCCGGTGTCGAGCTGCCAGTCCACGCCGTCGCAGCCCAGCATGCCCAGGCGAAGGTAGAAAGGCGCGGCGTCGCCGAAGCGTTGAATGATCGGAGACGTCTCGTCGTCGAAGATGCTGCCCACAGTGGCGACCGACTGGATGACGGCACTCAACTTGTCGTGTCATGGTCGAGATCGAAGCGTCACGGGCCAGTCACCCCGTCGTCACCGCAACGGCGGTGGTTACCCTGGGCTACGCGTGACCGTCACTGAATCTCCTTGACAAGCTGCGCAAACGGATCCGCATTCAGCAGCGCGGTGATCGTCCACGCCGAGGAATATCCCGCTTCGCCGGCGTAGCCGAGGTCGAAATTGCAGCCGTACTTGTGCACCCACTCATGGATCAAGGTGGTCGACCGGTCGTCGGCTGTCTGGCTGAAGTACTGAGGGTTGCACACGCGAATGTCAACGCCCGGCACGCACCAGAAAGTCTTTGCGAGAGTCGTGGAGCTGTCGCACCACCAGCTCTTGCTGTCCTCGCAGTCGTAGCTCGCCAACGAGGCCATTTTGCGCAGGATCCAGAGGTTCAACCGCACCCAGCCTGCGAACCCGGACGAGGTGGCGTGGAAGTTGCGGTCCAGCGAATCGTGGACAACCGCCGGACTTGTGCCGTCGTAAGCGCCGAGCTTCCCGCGTGCCTTGTCGATCATGTCGAGGGCGTGGTCATGGTCCGCGCCGACCGTGGTGCTCCAGTCCGAAGGACAGCTTGCAGCGGCGCGCTGGATCCGCAGCGGAGCCTGGGTGCCCCTCGGAGGTACGCGGGCTCCGGCAACCGCGGCCTCGGCGCTGCGCTCGGCATGCGCTTCGTCTGCTGACCCCGCTTCGCTAACCTCCAGGTCAACCTGGCCCGGCGCCTCCGCCATGCCCTGTTGGGCGACGTGCGCCAGTTCGTGCGCGATCAAGCGGAGCCCCTCGGTCGTGGTTGGACGGTACTTATCGCTGCTAAAGAAGATCTCGCGGCCGACCGTGAAGGCTTGCGCGCTCAGGGATTCCGCTCGCGCGGCCGCGCCGGGGTCGTCATGGATCCTCACCTTTGAGAAGTCCATCCCAAAGCTGCGCTCCATGCGCGCCCTGGTCGCGGGTTCGAGCCTCCGCCCGCCTCCCCGTGGAACGCCGGCTCGCGAGGGGCCGAATTGGTGGCTTCGCGGAGGATCGACTCGTGCCGGATGCCGCAGCAGCCAAGCGAGGGTCACTAGAGCTTGTCTTCGAGCGAGTCGGGTAGCGGGCCAATGTTCCACCAGTCCGTCTTGCCCTGGTCAGGGTTCGAGTAGTACACGGTACGTGGCGCGAGATACACCGTACCGGTCACACCCGAGTTGGGGTCCGATTTCCAGTGTGGGCGATGGATCACGTTGTGCGGCATCCGGCTCAGCGCGGTTGGGTTGGCGATCTCGAACCGGTCGTTGACCCAACTCGATATCTCGAATCGGACCGCGACCGACGGCAGCTTGGCCATGACTCCACCTCCGGGGTTTCAGGTGGCTCGTAGGTTTGTCAGTCGGTCGTCACCGGGTCGTCACCATCGCCGTCGATAAGTTTGCCCGGATTCATCTTGTGACGGAGCCGTGACGTCGCTGAACGAGCCTGAGCGCAGCGATGCATGCCAGGGTAAATGTGCCCGTGACCGTGAAGATGCCCACCCCTGCGCCCAAGGGAATCATCCAGCGCTGCGGCGGACATCCCTGTGCGACCGGCGGCTGCCAATATGAGGACAGCGAACTGCGGCGCATTCCTGACGGGCGCCAGGGTGGGTCCGTAGCTCCGCCGATCGTCAATGACGTATTGCGGTCTCCGGGCACGCCGCTCGACGCCGTCACCGGCCGCCGTTTGGAGCAGCGCTTCGGCCACGACTTCTCTCGGGTGCGAATCCACGCCGACGACGCCGCAGGCGAGTCGGCTCGTGCAGTCGGAGCGCTGGCGTACACGGTGGGACGGCACGTCGTCTTTGCGCCCGGGCGGTACGCCCCTGATTCCGAGCAAGGACGAGTGCTGCTGGGCCATGAGCTGGGCCACGTGATGCAGCAGCGCTCAGCGTCGGACGATGTGGCCACATCGCTCACGATCGGCGCGACCGATGACCCCCTCGAGGCAGAAGCGGAGGAACTCGCGAGGGCGACCGAGAGCTGACCTATCGACACTTGCACCAACTTGCCCTGACCGGGGACTTCCGCAGACGTGGCGGCGCGGCGTCGGTGACGGTCATGTGATGGGCCCGTGACGTCTCCGGGTTTGACTCACGGCCGCGCCGTCCACTTCGCATTGCATTTTGGAGGCACGCGTGCCATCAACAACAGGAGCACGAGTCAGGTCCAAAGGTCTTGCTCCTCTCCCTGGACTTGCCGTCATTGGCCACGGATATGACCCGTTCAAGGCCTACACAAGCCCATCGGCCGCCACAGTTCAGCTTTTCAGCGAACTCGGATCGGGCCCCACGAGTAAGGCTAGAGTCGGAGAGCGGACCTACGCCAAACCGACACTGCTCGCGGTTCACGCGACGAAGGAATCAGGTCCACAACGGGTTCAGGGCACGAACTTCCGCCATCTCGCGCGGAATTTCGCGGCGGCGTTTGGATTCGCATCGGTCGCGGGCGCATTCGAGCTGACCCTGCGCGCGAAGTACTCGACGCCGACAGTTGAGTCGCCTGATTCTGGATTCTGGATCGAGTCGCGAACCGTTGGCGCGGGGCACATAACAATCCCAGACGCCGCCGGTCACCGCGAACTACTTACTGAAGATGCCCGCAGAGCCGTCGACACCATGGAGCCGCATCGGCTCTTCAAGAAGTTCGGAACCCACTACGTCACATCGATCGTCATCGGCGGAAGGTGCACCGCGTATCTCCACTTCGACCGCCGACATGAGCTGTCGGAACGCAAGCTGGCGAACGCCGCAGAGGCTGAGCTTGCCGGTCTGGTCGGCGAGGACGTCATCGACCACGACGACTTTCGGTCCGACACCAAGCTCGAGGTGATCGGCGGCGATCGGTCGCTGCTATCAGGTAAGAGCCCCAACTACAAGGCGTGGAGCAGGTCCGTGCCCGCCAATCCTGAGGTCATCGCATTTGCGCCCGACTCCCTGCGCCCGATCTGGGAACTGTGCGATCCGGCCGATGGGGCGCGGCGCGATGCCTTGGTCGCTGAGTACCGCGCGCAGCATCCACCTACGGCGCCGCCGATGTTCGTCAGGCATTGGGTTGTCGCTGCTCCTGGCGGTTCGCGGGCGCCTGAGATCTCAGTCAACGTCGGGCGCGGGCACAAAGTCCTCTCTGGCGGCGTCATGGTCTCCGACACGATCCAGGGCGCTGGCCATGGGATCCACAGCTCATACCCCGAGTCGCTTACGCGATGGAAAGCGGCTGCCGCGGTACTCCCTGGAGGCGGGGTGCGGGCAAGCGAAACTGCCAGACTGACGGCCTACCTCGTCACGCTCCACGACCCCGACAACGAGTGGGTGCTAAAGCTCTTTCAGCACAGCGAGAACGGTGGACCCGACGCCCGGGCGGCCGTCGCGGTCGACAACGGTTTCGTCGTAGTGGGGGGAGGCGGCCACGTCGCCGCCGACAGCGGCGCGTTCCTGGTCGGGAGCTACCCCGCCGACAAGCGCACGTGGATGGTGGAATCGCGCGGCCCGGCTACCAAGGTGACGGCATACGCGATCGGCCTGAAGACGTCGGATTTCACCGACCTGGTCAAGGTGGTGGATACGACCCTAGCTGGCGTAAGCGGGTTCGACGTCGACGTCCGTCCCTTCGGAGGCACGGTGATGGTCGGTGGTGGTGCACAGGTGACGGGTTCGCGTGCCCTCTGGATGGCCGGCAGCGCGCCGGTCACAACCGAGGAGTGGCGGGCGACCGCGGCCACCCCCAGCCCACTCGAACGCAGGGGCAGTCTGCTGCACAGGACCGAGGCAGGAAGCATCCGAGTCGTGGTGCTCGGTGTGCAGAGTGGCGTGTGGGATCCAGGACCCTAATCGCGGCGACCTAAATGGGCGGGCGCACAGCGTTAGACCCGCAGACAAAGATAGTCGGACCGCGATGAATCTGACGACCGCGGGACTGCGTCCGCGACCGGCGGTCCTCCAGCGGTCCGCGAGGCTGCTTCAGAGGTGTGGCGGCAATACCTGCCGGCGTCACGACGAACGCGACGAGATGCAAGAAGGCGGAAAGCACTATCCGCGTTTCGCCGTCCAGGCAAGCGTGCTGGTGGGCCGTCAGGACAGCTGGCTCGAGGCGGAGGCGGACGCAGCAGCAAGAAGCTCGGCGGGCGGTAACCCGACAGGAATGCCGACGATCACACCGCACAGCGTCGACTCGCAGGCGGACGTCGTCGATGGTGCGGCTGCCACTGCGGTTGCGGCGGCGACAGAATCTCAAGGCAATCCGCTGGGTGAACGCGAGCTTGGTGTGTATCGGCAGCGATTCGGGCACGACTTCGGAAAGGTAAGGATTCACGCCGACGGGCTGGCGGCACAGGCAGCCGCCCTCGTAGGGGCGGCGGCCTTCGCGGTCGGCAACCACATAGTTTTTGGAAGCGGGCAATACGGTCACGGGTCGCAGGCGTCCGATTACCTCATGGCCCATGAACTGGCGCATGTCGTCCAACAAGGAGGCACATCTGCGACACGCCTTCAGCGGCACGACGGCGGTGACGCGGGTATCTCGATCCCCGAATCTCAGCCAGCGCTCACTCCAGGGCAGGAGCCCTTGCCTACGCCCGAGGCGGAGCCAACACCCGGCCCGGAGCCCAAGGAAGATCCGGTCGCCATGACGGCCTGGATCGACGGCACGATTCCGGAGTTGAAGGAGTCGATCGAAGAGTCCTTTTCACCCAAGCATGAGACCGCTGCGGAAAAAAAACTCGAAGCCACCCAAGTCCGCAAACGGTCCCAATTCGAGCGCGACGAGGGCCGTCGAATCAAAAAGCTCAGGGATCCGGCCGCGGCCGCCGCGGCCCAAGTGGCGATGGAGGAGAAGCTGGCTGCGATGGATGCCGACACCGCTCTTCAGGTCAGAGCGATTCACGAGAAGTTTGCCACCGGCCGCCTACCCTACCGACTGGCGTTCATGTCTACGATGCGCTGCTTTCTGGGATCAGATGCGGCGACAAAGTCGCATTTCGGACGACTCAGACCCGCCAACCGCTCGAAAGTGCCGGGTGACGTAATCATGTATGAGCCCGCAATCGAAGCCCTCGAAGATGTAGCCGACGAATTAAGAGGGCAGGGCCAAGGCATGCCGGAGACAACAGTGGCCTTCGATCTCAGAAGCCGGCATATACATCCTGTGACTAGCGGCTACATGGGCCACCCGCTGGGCCATTCCATCGACTTTTACGCCTACGACAACCCCAAGATTGCGAGCAAGCCGCTGGTTGCATTGGTCTCCCTCGTCACCGGGACAAGCGGGCATATGGAGTTGGGCTCGCAAGGTGAGCGAAGGAAGACGATCGAGGCGATGGGTCAGACGTGCTTTGACCCCGAGAAAGTGCCGCGGTTCAAGGCTTTCCTCGATCGGGTCGGGAGCGAGTTCGATCGTCTCCAGGCGGCCTCCTTGAAGTTTCGAACCGATCTCCCACCAGCGAACCTGGCCGAGCTGCAAGCGATCAAGCAGCGTTACGGCGAGATCACAGCACGGGAAGCCGCGCTCACGACCGAAATGAAGGCAAACGCCTTGCAGCTGAAGGCGAAGCCTGACGATCCAGACTTGCTCTTCAAGCAGAAGGCGCTACAGGAGGAGTACAACGCGCTGCTAACGGAGCTAACACAGCTGCCCGGAAAGCTGGCAGCGGTGTTCGACCCCTGGCTCAAGCAAGTGGAATCGATCATCACCGAGGTCACGGCTAGAGCGATGGCCGCCGGTGTCGACATCGATAAGGTGCCAACGTCGAAAGAGCTGGAAGCTGCGAACTCGCTGACCAACAGAATGGCCGAGCGTGAGAAAAGGATCAAGGCGGCCGGCGCTTCAAGCCATCCGGAACGAAGCGCTGGCCAACTAGCCAAATGGCAGACCGAACTGGATACGTTCCGCGCACAGTTGGCGGCTCAGGTCGCGCCGGCTCTGGTGCCTCCACCGGCGATATCGTCCCCAGCTTCCGAGTGGCACACGGCTGTTGCAACCCTCCGACAATGGTCGAACGACCGTGACCAACTGAACGTTTGGCGCCAGCTTCAGGCCGGGCTGCAGGATCCTAACTTCGTCTTTGGTCCAATGAAGAATGTGGCCCGGCCGGGAGCGACTCCTGTCTACGATGTCCAACTCTCAGTCGAGAACCCCTCGGTGAGTCAGCTTGTTCAACGCGGATTCTTCGTTCGCCCGGAGGAGGCCTATCCTGCCAACACCGGCTCCACTGAGGTTCGCAACGAACCCAATTTCAACCGTCTCTTCTTCCAGACGATGGCCAAGCACGGTTTTGACCCGGGCGCGGCCTGGGGCCAGGGAAGCTCGGACCCGATGCACTTCGACTACGTCAACGCGTTTCGCGAGATCGTCGGCACAAATCCGAAAGGCTGTGCCGAGATGGCTCTCCCAGCCGCGCCATAGGCAGGTGCCGATTTGGTCGGAGCGGCGTCGAGCGGCCAAACCGACTGTCAAGTGAAGCCATCGCCGCCACTTGACGCGGGCGGTGCGAAGTCCATAATCGACTCGCGCCGAGAGGTGCCTGGGGATTGCGTTGACGATGAGAGGCGTACGCGCGTCGATCCTTGCCTGGACCGCGGTGGTGGCGTGCGTTAGCGCCTGCGCATCGTACCCGTCGGCGGGCAAGAGTCCTTCACCTGAGGTCAGCGGTTCGCCCGAGATAAGCCCGACGGGGACACCAAGCCCAGTTCTGCGGCCGCTTTCCCAGGGCAGTTCGACGATCCGCGGAACTTTCATGTTCGACCTCGAACAGGGCGTCGAGTCGCAGCCCGGATCTGCCGACGTCTGGTGGGAGCAGGTGGACAGCGTGCGCCGCTATCT
>DASYZS010000207.1:0-3778 GCA_035945895.1 Candidatus Dormiibacterota bacterium
GGATTCCTCAGACGCTGGGAGCTGCGCGGCTCGCTTGCGCCAGTGGTCGAACCGCTGCGCGAGGTAGTGACGTCGACCCTCGGTTCAGTGCCGCCGCCGCTACGCGGCGCGCTGGCGGCGCTGACCGCGCCCGGACCGCTCAACCAGCGATTCGCCGCGACGATCGATCGCTCCCTGGCCGCAGAGGCGGCGGACTTACGGGTGCCCACGAGCGCGCTTTGGCCGGTCATCGGCGCGGCCCAATACGTCGTCACTGCTCTGCTCGCCTTCGGCGTGCTTTGGTTCGCCTCCTTGTTCGTGATCCACGACGTGCCGGTCGGCACGATCTCGCTGCCGTATCTTGGCCCGGCGCCGACGCCCGTCGTCCTGCTGGCCGCCACGTTGGTCGCCGGCTACATGCTCGCAAGGCTGTTGCAGCTGCACGCGGGCTGGCTCGGGCGACGGTGGGCAAAGCGCATCGGCGCGCGCGTCACGAGGGAGGTTCGTCAGCGCATCGCGGACGACATCCTCGTTCCTCTGGAGGAATTCGAGGCCCGGCGCGCTGCGCTCCACAACGCGGTGCGGACCGCCGACGATTGCTCGTGAGCGCTGGCGCCCGCCTGGATAGGGGCGGCCGTTGCGGCGTGGCTGCCCCGGCTGGCGGTGACGTTGCTGACGACCGGACGGTTGGGGGCCTTTCTGGGGTCGAATTGGGGGGATCGCCCGATTCGGGCCTAGGGCGCCGGAGGCCAAGCTCGCTCGCATGCATGAGGGCGAGAGCCGCGTGGGACGCCAGGTCCTTGCGATACGGGCCGCGGCCGCGGTCGTCCGGCAGCATGGACTCGATGTTCCAGAAGCGCGGATCCTGAGTGACTGCAACAACACGATCGTCCACTTCCCCGCGCTCTCTTTGGTCGCAAAGGTCTGCCACACGACCGAGCGGCCGTGCGGCGCGGCGGCCCTGCGTCGTGAGCTGGAGATCGCCCAGCACCTGACGAAGGCCGGCGCACCGATCGTGCCTCTCAGCTCCGAGCTGCCGGCTGCCGTGCACACGTTCGGCACCCAGGCGCTCACGTTCTGGCAGTACAGCATGCGGGACCTCGACACCGCCCTCGACTCCAGAGCTGCCGGCCAAGCGCTTGCGGCAGTTCACGCGGCGCTGGCCACGTATCGGGGACCGATGCCTAGCTTCCTGGACGGTCAGGTGAAGCGAACGGGACGGCTCCTGGCCGAGGCTGTCGTACCGTCTGGCCTTGCCCCATCCGAGGGGGACTTCCTGGCCTGCGAGCACCGCCGATTGACCGGCGCACTTGTTGGCCGCGACCTGTGCGTCCGAGTGCTGCACGGCGACCCCCATGCGGGCAATTTCCTTGTCAACCGCGGCCGACATCTGCTCATCGACTTCGAATCGGCCTGTTCGGGTCCGCTGGAGTGGGACCTCAGCGCGCTCGCTGACGTCGGCCCCGCGTTTCCTCACGATCCCACCCTGCTGGCTCTGCTTCGGCGGTTGCGCAGCCTGTGCGCCGCCGTGTGGTGCATGGCTCGGGCACGCAGGTCACCTGAACTTGAGCGCGCCGGCCGCCTTCACCTCGCCGTCCTTCATGAACGTCGGCACCCTGACGTCGCGGCCCATCAACTGCGAGTTGCCTGAGTCGGACTTGATTAAAGCCACGCGCCGGCCGGGCTCCGGGTCCGCCGCGCCGCCGCCCAGGCGGCCACCTCAGCGCGCGTGCGCAGGCCGAGCTTGCCCAGGATGCTCGTGACGTGATGTTCCACCGTCTTGGGGGTGATGAACAGACGCCGCGAGATCTCGATATTCGAGAGCCCTTCCGCTAGCAACGGCACCACCTCTCGCTCGCGGCGGCTCAGGGCGCCAAGAGCGTGCTCGGCGTTCGGCTGTGGCCGCACGCTCACGCCGAGCGTGCGGAGGAGGGCGGCGACGCGATCGGCCTGGCGGCGAGCGCCCAGGCGATCGAAGATCGCGAGCGCAGCCCGCGCCTCGGTAATCGCGGCAGGGGCATCGCTCAGCCGCTTGATGTCCGCTAGCGCGAGGTGGATCTCGCCCCGTAGACGCGGCCGCTCCGCGGGGCCGAGAAGGCGCAGGGCAGCCACGAGCCCGGCTTCTGCGGTGCCGTCGGCACCGGCCTGGACCCTAGCGCGGCAGAGAAGTGCAAGGGCCCGTATCCAACTCGAGGACTGGTCGTCTGCAAGTTGTGCCAGCCGCGCCGCCGCCTCCTCCGCGGCCTTGTGTTCGCCGCGTCTCAGCTCCACGTCGACCAGCTGCGCCAGCAGAGGGGCCGAGCTCAGGATGTCGTTCTCGTGCTCGCGGAGCGCCCAGCGCAACGTCGACGCGGCGAGGTCGAGTTCGCCCTGCGCGTCGTGAAGGCGGGCGAGCGCGGCCGCCGCTTCCAACCGGTCCTCCCAGCCACGAAGCAGCTCGGCCGCCTCGCTGACACGGTTCTGGTCGATGCGGAGCTCGGCCAGGCGCGCAATGGCCGCTGCCCGGTGCCCGGCGACGTGGCTGGCTTCGAGCGCGCGATGAAGCTCGACCTCCGCCTCCTGCCAGAGGCCCGCCTCGCACAGCATGCCGCCATAGGTCTGGTGGCAGTGGGTCGTGAAGATGGGCGGCTCGAAGCCGTGGAAGCGCTGGCTGGCCATGCGACGCAGCGCGGCGATTACGTTGGTCAGTCGGTCTAGGTCCCCGAGCCGCTCGCAGGCGCTGAGCATTGCGCAACACGTGAGGCCGACGACCACGAGCTCGCGAGCGTCGCCCGCCAGGACGGCGGTCAGCGCCTCATCGATGCGCGCGAGCCCCTCTTGGGTTCGGCCGAGCGAGATCAGAGCCAGACCGCTGTCAGCCAGGGCCCGAACCTCGAGCTCCGGGTCGTTGAACTCCCGGGCCAGGTCGAGAGCGCGGGCCGCGCTGGCCTCCAGCTCGGACACGTCGGGTACTTCGCAGCCGACCATGGCAACGCGGTAGTAGCCCTCCTCAACACAGTTGCCGACCTCGTCGATAAGGCGTTTGGCCCGGCCGAGCCAGCCTCGCGCTGCGGGCATGTTGTTCCTGGTGGCATCGAGCTGGGCCAGCGCTATCGCAGATCTGGCAGCGCCGCGCAGGTCTCCGGCCTCTCGAAAAAGGCGATAGCCGAGCGCGAAGTGGCCCTCGGCTCTCGAGTAGTCGTCCAGGGCGCCGTAGCTCAGGACGCCGAGGAAGTAATGGGCGCGGGCCAAACTTGGAACGGCGGCCACCGCCTGTTCTGCCGCCGACACGGCAGCCTGTACATCCCCGGCCTCGAGCGCAGCCAGGCCTTGTAGCAGAAGGACTTCGCCCGCCGATGCCGGTTCGACAACGTCATGAGTCACGTGGGTTGGTCACCTATTGTGGGCGACCAGGCCGCGAGATTGAGGCGACGAGTGCGTTGTTGCACGGACGACCGGCAAGAGTCGGCGGACGTTTGTCACACAGGTGTCACACGAGCCTCTAATCAGATCGGATCTGATTCCGCCAGAGGCGGCCCAAGCACCTCGAAGGCCTTGGTTTCGGCGGCTAGGCGCGCGAACGCCTCGACCCCCCGCTGGTCGGCGGGCAACTTCGCGTAACGCCGGAAGAACTCCTCGAACGCCGTCGCGCCCGGCGTGATCGTCGCGAAGAATCGCGCCGGCCGGCTTCCGATGTTCTGCCACGCATGCGGGGTGCCGTTGGGTATGAACACGAATGTTCCCGGTCGCAGCTCGTGGAGGGCGCCTCCGAGCTTTATCCGGAACACGCCTTCGAGCGTATGGATCAGCTCGTCTTCGG
>DASYZS010000208.1:0-24872 GCA_035945895.1 Candidatus Dormiibacterota bacterium
TCACCGAGGCCGAATCGGTCCTCCCCCTACCGGCCGGCTGGCGTAGGACGGCCACCAAAGAGCCGATGCCCGATGTGATCGCCGCCATCAGGTCATCGCGCGCCGCGCGCTGAATGCTCGTCGTTGACGCCGCGGTGGTGATCACGGCATGTTTGTCCGAATCCGGCTTTGAACCCCTAGCTCGAGAGCAGCTCGCAGCTCCCCATCTGATGTGGTCAGAAGCCTCGTCCGTGCTGCATGAGCTTCTCTGGCGGAAGGAGATTTCCGACGACCTGGCAGAGACCGCGCTTCAACGGTTGGCCGAGGCAGACATAAGCCCACGTCGACCGAAGGGCTTGTTCGACGACGCATGGGGCATCGCTGAACATCTAGGTCGGGCAAAGACGTATGACGCTGAGTATCTGGCCCTCGCGCGCATCCTTCGATGCCGGCTGCTCACCACGGACGCGAAACTCAAGACTGCTGGGTCGAGAGTCGTCACGGTCATCGGCCCAGCCGACCTCTAAGGTCTGCGGGCCTGGGCGACCTTAGGATGCAACGTGGATGGCTGAAATCACGGTCAGGGCTGCGGCGCTCCGCCGCGGCGTCCGCCTCGAAGAATTCACGGTCGCCTGGATGGCGCTCGAAGCGGTGCTCGCTATCGCCGCCGGCGTTGCGGCCCGCAGCGTGCTCCTAACAGCGTTTGGTGCCGACAGCCTGATCGAGCTGCTGAGTGGAGTGACCCTGCTTTGGCGTCTGCGAGTCGAGGCCGGAGGCAGGGATAGTGCCCGAGTTGAATTCGTAGAACAGCGCGCAGTCTGGATTTCGGCCGCGCTCCTCATCCTGCTTTGCGCATATGTCGCGCTGACATCCATCGCCGGCTTCGTGCTCCGCATCGAGCCGGAGAGGTCGTGGTTGGGCGTGGCTGTGTCGGCGGCGGCGGTGGTCGTCATGCCCTGGCTCGCAGGTCGCAAGCGTGCGGCCAACCAGACAATTCAAAGCTCAGCCCTGCGAGCCGACGTCGCCGAGTCGGTTACTTGCGCCTACCTGGCTGGGGTCACCCTGATCGGAGCCGCGATCAACGCCGTTTCGGGATTGTGGTGGGTTGAGTACGTCGCCGCGGTATTCCTGCTTTGGTGGCTGGTTCCCGAGGCTCGCGAGGCGCTAGAGGACGCGCGACGGGGCCCTCGAGTAACGGACTCATGATCGAAGTCAGGTCTGCAACGCTCTGGTCATATCCGGTGTCCTTACCCCAGCGATCGCAACGATCGCCCACGTCAGGATCCAGATCACCGTCGCCGACCCAAGCACGAGCAGTGGCCAGTTTCCGGAGTCGGGCACAAAGTCCGTAGGGCGCCGGTCGCCGTACCCCACGAAGTCTTCGAGAAGTGCCCAGAGAATGGGAATAGAGACCAAGGTGTCCAGCGCAGCCGCGGCGATCCGCCAAACACGCTGCCGCCTAGTGGTCAGAAACGCAATTGTTAGGCAGACAAGCGCCGCCAGCACCAGCAGCACACCAACCAAGACGAACGTCATCGTCAGTAGCGCAACAGTCGGAGTGGTCTTGAGTATGTCGATCTGCCAGATCACAACTCCGAGAGCGGCGACGCACAGTCCAGCTTGAACAAGAGCAGCGAGTAGACTGACCAGAGTCCGGCTGGCCCGAGATACAGCCGTATCGGCTACGGCCGTGTTGGCTGCCGACGCTGCCGTCACTTAAGAGAGAACCCGACGCCCACTGGCCTCACGTGAAGTATCAGAATCGCGCCGCCATTGTCCGCACTACTGGCTAGCACTTACTAGACCAACGCTGGCGTTTCTTCGAATGGTAAGCGACAGCCCTAGTCCGGGCTCAGCGCTTTCCCAATTGAATGCGGTAAGTTCGCGGTAAGGTCCCCAAGTCGGCAAAATCGTGATGGCCCGAAGGCCGATTTTGTATTCGAAGATTGGCTCCGGGACAGGGATTCGAACCCTGAACCTTGCGGTTAACAGATCGGCGCCTCCCGTTCCGAAATTGGGACCCGAGTTCATGAAGTGCCGCTGAATGCCGCCAAATGCCACGGTTTGCCACCCGCGTTGCTGTGCGCGTGAGCCCAAAAGTTGTTCGCACCGCGGACTAGCTGTTGCGAGGGAGGCTCTTGAAGTTGAGCCGGCGATTCCAATAGGGCGGCGGACCTTCGGAGCGAACTCCTCTCAAAGCGTCCAGCGTTTGTTGGGCGATTGCCCGGCAGCGCTCGTCCGGTGCCGTCGCGATTAGCTCCTCGAGCGCGGGTTCGACCTCCGGACTGCCAACAAAGAAAGCGACCTTGCAAAGGATGTCCATTCGACCATGGTCTGCGTGGTTACGAATCCGACTCAAAACTCCTTCCAGACCTTCGGTGAGGTAAACAACATAGACCTCGCTCCTAGCGCGATCGTATGCATCGACGTCTCTTCGGTGCGCGAAGCGAGCGATGTAGGGTGCGGCTTCGGAATCGTTAAGCGCTGTCAGCAGCCGCGCTAGACGAAAGCCTCCGTCTCCGTCCCACTTCGAAAGCCGCTGACGCATCTGGAGCATCAGCGGATGAAGCAACTGCAATTCGGGATCGATCTCCTCCAGGCCGCTGAGGGCCATCTCCCGTACCTCCTGGCTTCGGTCGTTGAACGCCTCCAGCAGCGTCGGAACGAACTGCCGTCCGCAGACTTTCGCGCCGACGATGCAGGCCCAGGCCCTTACGCCTGCTTTCGGATGCTTGAGCAGGGCCTTGAGCCGCTCAGCGGCTACGCGGGGATCCGCCTGCATGGCCTCAAGCAATTCCTGATAGGACACACCCGCGGCTCTCTTGCCGGATGGCGCGGCGGCGAAGGCCGTCAGCAACTCGACGCTGGGCATCTCGATCATCCTGTCTAGCTTGCCACCCGGCCGCGATTCGATGTCCGACTACGTCAGAAGAACAAGAGGATGCTGCTCAGAAATCCCGAGATGTCGAAAGACGGATAGCCGGACGTAATCAAAGCGGAAGAATCGAATGCGTTGCAGCCATTAGCCAGGCTGCTGCCGCCGAGGGTAATGCCTCCTCCGCCATAGATGGTGCCCTTGGTGATGGTCTTGAAGCTTGGTGTAGCCGGCAAGCGCTGGCATGAAACGGGTTTAGTCTTTACGACTCCGATCGGCTCGCCACTTGATGGGACTGCAGTCACCAAGCAATTCCATCGCGTGCTCGAAAATGCAGGGCTGCCTCGGCGCCGATTTCACGATCTACGCCACTCTTGTGCGACTCTTCTGCTGGTCCAAGGTGTCTCACCTCGAGTCGTGATGGACGTACTCGGCCACTCGCAGATCGGTCTGACGATGAACACTTGTAGGACGTCATTCCCGACCTGAGGAAGGACGCCGCCAAGCGGATGCAGGACTTGCTCCAGGAGCGCTAGCTCTAAGCGGACCTCAGCGCTTACCGCAATTAATTGCGTAAGTTAGCGGCAAGGTCGCCGAGTGACGCGCTTGCGCTGACCTAACGGGCCGATTTTGAATTTGAAATTGGCTCCGGGACGGAGATTCGAACTCCGAACCTTGCGGTTAACAGATCGGCGCAGCCCGTTCAAAATGGCCGGCTTGAATTCGCGCAGTGCCATCAAGTACCGCCGAATGCCACCGTTTGCTACCGGCGTTGCTGTACGACCAGGCTCGTCGGTAAGCCTTGCCCGCACCGTCACTCCCCGCGGTTTTGAAGACCGCGTTTCTGACATCCGCCGGCGTCCAGCGACGTCCGCCCAAGTTGCAAATTCAACAGCTACGATCCGCTGACGTTCGCTAACGGTTGCCAATGTCCGACAGCATGGCTGTCAGGTTGGCTGTCAGGGCCCCTGCTTCCTTTCGACGCACAGTCCCGAATCCGCGTACCGCAGGGTCCGCCCGTGTCCCGTCGTTTCCTCCCGTGTCCGTCTCTCTCCTCGATTTCAAGGGCCTTCGTGTCCCTCGTGTCGTTCCGTGTCGGTCTGGTTCCACGAATGCGTGACAAATCCGTGACACGGCTCCGCCTAAAGTCACCGTCGGGCGACGACAATGCTCAGCGAAACGCTGACAACGCCGACCAAGAATGCAACACCTCCCGCGAAGAGCCGGAGATATAGACCATATGCACGCGGAGACTGCATCCAGGACAGCCATTTGTGTAACCACCGTTCGTAGTACCCGATGAAACCTGTACCCGCACTCCCTATATCGGATGCCACTAACAAGCCGGC
Source organism: Candidatus Dormiibacterota bacterium (assembly GCA_035945895.1). Lineage (GTDB taxonomy): Bacteria > Chloroflexota > Dormibacteria > Dormibacterales > Dormibacteraceae > 40CM-4-65-16. The sequence goes on from DASYZS010000208.1 coordinate 4,204, forward strand.
GGCGCAGAAGCAAAGCCCAGCTAGAAATAGAGCCTGAACTTGAATTCTTGCGAGCAAGGCAGACATTATTAACAGGGCAACCCCTAGCAGACTTACGCCCGCCGCGACCGGATACCCCCACTTCATAAGGGCGGGTTTGCTCGAGCTACCAAGATGGGCCATGAACCCCTGGAATGTGCCATGAGTAAGTGCCGCACAGGCTACCGCTTGGGGTCCCGGCGCCGACCCCTGCCTCGCCGCTAAAGGCTCCTGGATCAGTGCGCTGAAATGGATAACCCCAAGTGACGCCGCCAGAAGGTCCAACCCCGAGTGGGACCTCTGGATCTGGCAAGAGTGGATACATCCCAGATGCGGTGACGGACCATTCTTTGACGAAAGCATCCACATCAGACGGTTTGTGAGCCCCGAAGATGTGACCGGCCCTGACATCTACGGACGCCCCGGGAACCATCACACCTCCGCCGAGTGTTCCGTATAGGTGTCCGGTTCTCGTATAAGGAAGACCACAACCGATGCAGAACGGTGGTGCATCTGCGCCAACATTGATGATAAGCAACAACCGACCGCATGCCGGGCATTAGTGACATAAGCGCGCGCCGCACTCGCCGCAGAACTCGCCGAACTCTCGGAACCGGTAAGCCTCCATAATCCGCGTTGCGATATGCCCTCGTTTGCAGACGATTGCGATCCACTCGTCCATCGGGTGAGGATCGTAGTCCGAAGCTTTTTCCACCGCTTGACCACCCCGCAGAAATCGGCTACGGTCTACCGACCGCGTCCTGAAGAGCCTTTCCTCGACGGCACACTGACCAGGCTACTGGTCCCGGGTAGGCAAGTCCGCATTAGTTCGGTTCGCCACGTGTCGAAGTCTTCGATCACGACTGCCCATTGTCGAGGGTGCTACGCGACCTTTGCGCGTACTTGCAATTGACGGTTGGAAGCCTTCCCTACTGCCGAGGGTGTTGAAAGCGGTAGAGGCAAAGGGCAAGCCATCTAACGGCAACTCTTGACTGCTGGTCGTGAGGCAATCAGACGGGCGCTAGTACATCTATTCAGACCTTGCTGGCTGTCACGGAACAAGGCTCGTTGCAGGGCTGAGTCTGTCACCGGTTGTAGTGCGGTTGTAGTGCGGTTGTAGTAAGGCGCGGCAGAAGCCGTCACTTGCGGTCCGCCTTGAACTCGAAATTGGCTCCGGGACGGAGATTCGAACTCCGAACCTTGCGGTTAACAGCCGCCTGCTCTACCGGTTGAGCTATCCCGGAACAGACCTCGAATTCTAGGTGCTGCTTTCGAGGAACCGCCTTAGGACCGTCGCCTGATCTCGAAGCGCCGCTGCTTGGTCGGCCCGGCCGAGGCGATCGTATTCGGCTGCGGCCCGCATGCGCTCGGCAATCTCGAGTTCGGCAATCGCGATCAGATCCTGTCCGGACAGCTGGCGACGCGGGACGTCACCCGAGCCGATTCCAATCTTTGGTGACGCGACCCGCTCACCACTATTGTCGACCGCCTCGGCGTTGGCGATCGCGCTCATCAACGATCGGAGCGAATCGATGGCCCGAGGGTCCTGCGCCTTGAGCGCATTGCGCAGAGCGGCGCTCAGCTTGGCGCGGAGTTCAGCGACCAGGGTGTCTGCCACGCGGCAATTCCTTTTCGAACCAATGCTGCGCATAAGGCTCGTGATTGAAGGCGGGCACTTCGCGAAATCCGCTGTGCCGGTAGAGGGAGATTGCCTCGGTCAGCGATCCGTTGGTCTCGAGCCGCAGCTTGCGCACGCCGGCCTGCTTCGCATATCTCTCGAGCTCTACGAGAAGCCGGCGGCCGATGCCCAGACCGCGGGCTTCAGGTGTCACCCACATCCGCTTCAGCTCCGCGGGCTTGTGGGTATGGAACTTGATGGCCCCGCATCCGATCGGCCGGCCGCGCAGTCGCGCTATCAGAAACGCTCCGGCAGGCGGCGTCAGCTCGTGAGCGCCGGCAGAAATGCTGCGCCTGGGGTCGAATCCCGATTCGAACCGCGTGTTCAGCTCTGCGAAGTACTGGTCAATACACCATCTCGCGTCGGCACTGCGTGGGTCTTCGACAGAAAAGACCACCATCGATGCCTGAAGCAGGCGCTCGACCGTCCTCATAGCGGCCACGAGCTCGGCGCGCTGCTTGGTGCTGAGCGGCTCCAGCAGACTCTTTGCTCTATCGTCCGAACGTAGTTCCAGTTCGGAGCGCTCGCGTCGCCCGGCCGCAGTGAGGCGGACCCGTCGCACGCGCCGATCGTTTGGGTTGCTGCTGACTCCGATCAGACCAGCAGCCTCCAACGAGCCGAGTACACGCGCCAGGTAGCCCGAGTCGAGCCCAAGCCGTCCGCGAAGCTCGCGCACGTCCGTACCGGTGCCGATCTCCCACAACACGCGCGACTCGCCATATGTTCGGCCCCGGCCGAGGAACTGGTCGCTTAGGGTGCCGACCCGCTCAGCGACGGTCCGACTGAACGCGCGGACGCCGGCGATCTCCGAGCCCATGGAATTCTCTGACCTGGGTCAGAGAATACCTCAGTACCAGTAAGTTGGACCTTCTGACTTCGACGTGCTCGGCGGATCGACCGCGATCCCCTTCGGACCTGCGAGGCGTCGCACGGTCGTCTCGATTCGCTCGATAAACGAGTCGTAGTCCTCGCCGGGCTCCGGCAACATCGGCTCGCTGAACGTCACGGTCACATGCCCTGGTCGTGGCACGCGATGGAACCGCGGCATCACCTGGTACATGCCATCCATGTAAGTGGGGACGACCGGTACGCCTGCGTCCATCGCGAGGATCGCCGCGCCCTTGCGGAACTTCCCGATGGCGCCGGTCACGGTCAGCCGCCCTTCCGGAAAGATGATCACCGACCACTTCTTTCCCAGCAGCTCCTTCAGGTACTCGAGGTGCGGACGGGCGCCGCCGCCTCGCGGGATCGGGAACGCATCCACCGTCACCTGGGCGAGCCGTGCCTCCCATCGCCGCTTGAAGATCGAGTCAGCTGCAGCGACGACCACCGAGCGATGCCGGTAGCGCGGCGGCAGCGCCTCCGCCATGACGACCGCGTCGAGGGCACTGACATGGTTGGACACGAACACCGCCGGCCCGGTCAGGCCTTTCAACAGGTCGCGGTCCACGACTTCCAGGCGACAAAAGCTCTTGAGGGCAGGGAAGAGGAGACCGGTTTGCAGCGCCGCCCGCATGCGGCGCATGCCCCTGGTCCGCGCCCAATCGTCGGTTCTGATCGCCTCGGCTTCCATGTCGGACGCGAGTATGAACCCTACCGGTCAGATCAGGAAGCGCCCGTTCTCCATCAGCCGGTGGCCATCGACGGCGACCGTCGCGTGGGACGCAAGAACGTCGACATGAGAGGGCGCTGACCAGTCGGCCCCGGTCCCGTGACCATACGGATCACCGAACGCGACGTGCACCCCGGGAAACTTCTCGTCCTGGAGGAAGTTGCCGATGATCCGCGTCAGTCCGACATTGGTGCCTATCGCAAACTCGCCGACACGAGAAGAGTTCGGGTCCTGTGCCATGTACTGGCGGAAATCCGCCGCCAGCTTCTCGTCTGGAGTCTCAATGGACAGCCAGCGACCGCCTTTCACCGTCAGCCTGGCGGGAGGCGAGAGAAGTCCGTACTTCGCCGTGAACCAGTCGCCTATCTCCTCCGCGGCGATGACGCCGTCGACCGACTGCGGACACGTGAACGTCTCGCCCTCGGGCAGGTTGCCCCAAAGCCCCTGCTCCCAATAGCGGCCGTCCGATGGGACCCATTTGAGCTGCGGAGTGAATGTCGCGACGACGTCCGTGCCCTTCGCGGTGTTCACCGTGATCTTGTGCGCCTGGCGCACGGCCTCGTACACCTTGCGCGTCACGCGATAAATCTCCTCGTAGTCGCCGGCCATGCCGTCGGCCATCACTTCCTCGGTGATGTCGATCATGTGGCCATGCCGGCAGCGCAGCTGGTCTGGGAGGAAGCGCAGCATCGGAAGACGAAATGCAAGCTCGCCAGGCTGGCTGTCGCCGACGAAGTACGAGACCGTCGGGCGAAAACGGGTGATCTCGTCCACCAGGCTTCGCGGAAACTCCTTTGCCGGTCGCTGCAGGTGATCCTCCATCGTCCAGACTTCGATGTCGGCGCCGGTCTCGCGAACCTCGCGTTCGATGGCGTCGGCGATCGATGCGCGAGTTCGGGTGCGGATCATCCAGACGCGGTCCGAGCTGGTCACGTTCATGCAGGCGCGCACAGCGTTGCGCGCGCCCTTAGTTAGATCCGCCAACCCCGACCGCAACCTGTGGCTTGACCCCTGTGACTTTGAGGATCTCGTTCTCATCAAGCGAATCGCTCACCAGGAGGGCCTTGGCCAGAGCATCCAGCTGAGCCCGATGCTCGGTGAGCATCTTTTCGGCGTCGGCCTGGCACTCTTCAGCGATCCGCCGGACTTCGTCGTCGATCACTTGAGCGGTCGCTTCGCTGTAAGGCTTCTGCAAGGCGTTGGTGTCACCGTCGGTGTAATTCAGAGGTCCGACTTTGGGGCTCATGCCCCAACGCACGACCATCTCGTGAGCGATGCGCGTCACCTGCTGTAGGTCGTTCTCCGCCCCGGTGGTGACGACGCCGTACACCAGTCGCTCGGCCGCGCGGCCGCCGAGCGCCCCGATCAAACGCGCCCGCAGGTAGTCCTCGCCATAGTTGAACCGGTCGTCGACCGGGCTCTGCAGGGTGACGCCCAGCGCCTGCCCGCGCGGGACGATGGTGACCTTCTTGACCGGGTCGGCCCCGGGAACGAGAAGGCCGAGCAAGGCATGGCCGGATTCGTGGTAGGCGATACGCTCGCGGTCGGCATCGGTCAGAAGGAGCTTCCGCTCGCTCCCGAGCAGCGTCTTCTCGATCGCATCGCCGAAGTCCGCCATCGTGACCGCGTTCTCGCCTTTGCGCGCAGCTGTTAGTGCAGCTTCGTTGACAAGGTTCTTGAGGTCCGCGCCGACCAGGCCAGGCGTCTGGGATGCGATCTGGTCGAGGTCGACGTCTGGTCCCAGCGGCACGGTCTTGGTGTGGATGCGAAGGATCGCGGCGCGGCCGCGCCGGTCGGGCGGCTGAACGGTGATCCGCCGGTCGAAGCGACCCGGCCGCAGCAACGCCTGGTCGAGAACGTCGGCTCGGTTGGTCGCGGCGATCACGATCACGCCTTCGCGCGAATCAAAACCGTCCATCTCGGTGAGGATCTGGTTGAGGGTCTGCTCCTGCTCGTCATTGCCGCCGATGCGGACTGCGGCGGAGCGGCTGCGACCGATCGCATCGATCTCGTCGATGAAGATGATCGCCGGCGCTGCCGCCCGCGCCTTGCTGAACAGATCGCGCACGCGTGCCGCGCCCACTCCAACGATCGCCTCCACGAATTCGGAGCCCGCGATGCTGAAGAACGGCACCTTCGCTTCGCCGGCGACTGCGCGCGCGAGAAGAGTCTTGCCGGTGCCGGGCGCCCCGATCAGCAAGACTCCTTTCGGAGCGGCGCCGCCGAGCCTGGTGTATTTCTGCGGCTCGCGCAGGAAGTCGACCTCCTCCTGGAGGTCGGCCTTGACCTCGTCGATACCCGCCACGTCGTCAAACGTGACCGCCGGCCGCTCGGCGTCGTAGACGCGCGCCTGGCTCTGACCGAAGCTCCCAAGAATGCCTCCGGCACCGGCGCCCGCCGCGCGACGCGACAGGTAAAGGAATCCGAGGACGAGCAGGATCGTCGGTCCGAAGCTGAAGAGCAACGTCTCCCAAAGCGGGGTTGAGGCATTCGGGTCTTTGGCGTTGATCACGACGTTGTGCTGCTGGAGCGTCGTCAACAGGTCGTCGGTGGCGAACGCCGGCCGCTGGGTCTCGAACTTGGTCGACTTCTGTCCAGTCTGAAAGTCGGCCACCGGATTCTTGGTGACTCCGGTGATCGACTCGCCGGTGGAGGTGATGCTGGCGACGTTGTCATCGCCGACCTGGGTCAGAAAGGTGTTGTAGGAGATCGTGACCGTGGGCGCCTGGCTCAGCGCCGTGAACACCTGGCCAACCACGATGTTCAGAACCAGGAGGATCCCGAGCACGATCCAGAATCGCCCCGTGCGCAGCGGCGCCAGCATGTCTGGCGGCCTCTGCTGCTGACCCGGTTTGGGAGGAGGCGCGCTGGGCTTGGCCGGTGGCGGGTTCTGGCCCATGATGTGATCGTAAACCGTTGAACATGGCGTCCCAGGCCGGCATCTTTGCGCTCGGGACCGCGTCGCACACCTACCTCGAGCTCGACATGAAAGACAGGGTGGAGGCGCGCGGTTTGGTCGAGGCGGTGAGCGCTCTGCGCGAGCCGCGAACCACGATGGGAGGGGTGAATCTCGTGGCCGGTTTCCGGCCAGAGTTGTGGCGCTCGCTCTATCCGAACGATGCGCCGTCGGGAGTCGAGGGCTTCAAGCGGCCGATCGTCGGTGCCGGAGGATTCACGATGCCGGCGACCCAGCACGACGCGGTGCTCTGGATCTCGGGGAGCGCTTACGACGTCGTCTTCGACGTCGCGCGTTCCTCGATCGCCGCGCTCGACGTTGTGGCGCAGATCGCCGAGGAAACTTCGAGCTGGCCTTATCACCACGATCGAGACCTCACAGGATTCATCGATGGCACCGAGAACCCGACGCTCATCGACGCGCCAGGGATTGCCGTCATCGCGGAGGGAGAAGCGGGCGCAGGCGGCTCGATCCTGCTGCTCCAGAAGTGGAGCCACGACGCCGTGCGCTGGGAGGCGCTGCAGGTCGAGCGGCAGGAGCATGTCCTCGGCCGCAAGAAGCTGGACAGTGCCGAGCTCGAGGACAAACCTGCCGACTCCCACGTCGCCAAGACCGACCAGGACGTCTTCGGCAAGATCTTCCGCCGCAACATGCCCTACGGGACGGTCACCGACCACGGCACCATGTTCGTCGGGTTCAGCTCCGACCAGAGCCGGCTTGTCCGGATGCTGCAGAGCATGGCGGGCGTCTCCGACGAGGTCCGGGACGCGCTGACCTACTACGCCACGCCGCTGACGGGCGCCTACTACTGGATCCCCTCGCTCGGTGGTCTGACCCGACCAGCCGCTTGAGCGGCGCTTGAGGGCGGGTTGAACCCTGTCTCCGAACCTCATGGCCAAGGAGGTTTTGGAGATGAGCGAGAACTGGCGTTACTACCGGGAAAAGATGGCCGCCAGGCGGTGGCGGGGCTCGGAAGGGCTGCGCGAGCAGCTCTGGGACCTGATGCAGCTCGTCAGGCGCTGCGAGGCCGTCTGGGCCCTGGAAGACCGCATTGAGCGATCGCTTTAAAGTTCGGCGTCCACTGCCGCCAGTTTGGATTTACAGTGGCGCCCAAATAGGGAGGAATTGAAATGGGCAAAGCGTCGGAGTTCCAAGCACCAGACTTGCTAGAGACCGGAATTCTGGACAGGGCTGCGGAGGACTGGGGCTGGAAGGATCAGGCAACGAGGAACCAGGCCATCAAGTGGTACGAGGCCTTTCTCCACGTGGTCTACAACAACCCCGGTGGCCGGAACGTCCTCATCACCCGTGAGGCTGACGAGCTCTGGCACACGCACATCACGTTCACCGTCAAGTACCGGCAGTACTGCGAGGCCATCTTGGGTTTCTATCTCGACCACACACCGCAGGAGCGCGGTTACAAGACCAGAGCAACTGCCCAGGACGTGAAGGTCGCCAAACAGGCCTACAAGGCAGTGACTGACGACTGGCCAGACATCAAGGCAGAAATGGTCGCGATTGTTTGCTGGTGACGGTCACGCGCAGGTCTCCCTCACTGAGCGCGTAGGCGATCGCATCCTCGCGCGACATTTCCCAGCCAGATAGCCAGGCGTTGTCGGCCGACGAGCCGGGGCGCAGCTTCTCGAGCCGAGGCATGATGTCCCGGCTGAGGGGAGATTCCGCGACGATCGCCAGGCGGTTGCGTATGCCCGCGGCGGCCCCGCCCAGGCGGAGCGCCTGCTCGACCTGATCCTCCTCAACGGCAAGGGCGGCAAACATTTCGAGGAGGTTTGCGACTTGACGGGAGCTTCCGTGTCGTCGCTGCATCTCGAGGCTTTGAACGAGGTAGGACCTGGCGTCGGCAAGCCGGTTCTGGCGGAGCGCTATGAATCCCAACATGGCCTTCGAACTCGCAACTGATTCGACGTCCCTAAGCCGCTCCAACACGCGAATGCTGGTCTGGTAATGACTGGTAGCTGCATCGAGATCGTTGGTGAAGAGTGCGATGAAGCCGAGCCGCCACTCGCACATCGCCTGGATCTCCTCATCACCGTGCGCGGTTGCGATCCCGAGAGCTTCTTCGACGTAAGCTCGAGCACTTTCGAAGTCGCCGCGTAGTGTGGCGATCTGAGACAACTGGTGGAGCAGTCGCGCCTCGTGCAAGCTCTCCCGCAGGTTGCGACTCAGGCGCAGACCCTCGCTCGTATAGTCGACCGCCGCATCAAGATCCCCTTGAAGCCACGCCACCATTCCAGCCGCCTCGAGGCCCTCGATTCGCGTCGTTGTGGGCCCTGTGCTCTTCGCGAGGGCGGTTTTAAGCCTTGATCTTGCCTCGCGGTACTCGCCACGCGCTTCCCAAAAATTTGCCAGCGTCGCAGCCATGTCGAGGCTCGCGCTCGGGCTTAGCTCACCGGTGTCGAACACCGCGCGGAGGTTGTCGACGTCGTCCCCGAGCCGTCCGAGCCATTTCGTACGGTCCGGACCTTTCAGCTTGTTGCGAGACGCCTCGACCATCGTCGCGAAGAACTCCCCGTGCCTGGCCTGCATGTCCTCGAGTTCCCCATGGTCGCGTAGCCGGCTCAGGCCGTATTCGCGCACCGTTTCCAGCAGCCGGTAACGAGTGCTTTCGTTAGCGGTCTGCTGTGCGGCGATCAGTGACTTTTCGATCAACTGGCTGAGCAGCGCCAGCGAGTGTTGGCCGAACACGGCGTCCGCCGCTTCCAGCGTGAAGCCTCCGGAGAAAACAGCCAGCGAGCGCAGGAGCCTCTGCTCGCTATCGCCGAGCAGCCAGTAGCTCCAGTCGATCGCCGTGTTCAGGGTCTCATGGCGACCCTCCGCGGACCGGCTTCCGCCTGCCAGCAGCGAGAAGCTTTCCTGCAGGCGAGCGAGAATCTCGGCCGGGCTCATCATCTGCGAGCGCCCCGCCGCCAGTTCGATCGCCAGCGGAATGCTTTCCACCCGGCGGCAGATCTGCCTCACAAGCTCAGAGTTTTCAGGCGTCACCTGGAACGACGACTCGACCGCGTTCGAGCGCTCGACGAAGAGCGTCACGGCGTCCGGCTCGGCCAGCGGCCCAACCCGCATAATCCCCTCGCCGCTCACACGCAGAGCCTCGCGGCTCGTCGCCAGCAGCCGCATGCCGTCGCAAGCGCGCATCAGCTCATCCGCCAGTTTTACGGCTGCGGGAATCAGGTGCTCGCAGTTATCGATCACGAGCAGGAACTTCCTGTCGCGCAGCCGGTCTACGAGCGTCTTGATGACCGGCCGGTCGGCTTCCTCTCTGACCCCGAGCGCCTCGGCCACCGTTTGCGCGACCAGCTCCGGTTCCCTTACGGAGGCCAGCTCGACGCACCACACGCCGTCCGGGAATCGCTCGATGTTCTCCGCGGCCGCCTGAAGGGCGAGTCGCGTCTTGCCTGTGCCGCCGGATCCGACGAGGCTGAGCATGCGGTGACCCACAAGAAGTTTTGCAATCTCTGCCAGCTCGGCCTCCCGGCCGATGAAGCGCGTCGGGCTGATCGGCAGGTTGTGTCGTAGCGGATCCATCGATTTGAGCGGCGGAAACTCCGCACGCAGCCCAGGCGCCGTCAGCTGGAAGATCCGCTCGGGACGCTCCAGGTCGCGGAGCCTGTGCTGGCCGAGGTCGCGCAAGGCAACCCCGCCCGGCAGCGTGTCGACCACCACGTCGTGCGTGGCCTGGGAGACCAGGACTTGATCACCATGGCCGCTGGCCAGTAGGCGCGCGCACCTGTAGACCGCCGGACCGAAGTAGTGACCGCCACGCAGCTCAGCCTCACCGGTGTGGACCGCGACGCGAATGTGGAGGTGGCCACCCTCGGGCCAGCTCTGGGCTGCGAACTCACGCTGGATTTCGACCGCGCACGCGATGGCATCCGCGGCGCGAGGGAAAACGGCAAGGATGCTGTCGCCTTCCCGACCCGACTCGACCTGCAAGCCGCCGCGCGCGCTCATCGCCCGACCCATGACCGCGTCGTGGATCGCAAGCGCCTGGTGCATGGCGGTCGGGGTGTGTTCCCAAAGGCGCGTCGATCCTTCGAGGTCGGTCAGGAGAAATGTCACGGTCCCGGAAGGGAGCGGGGGTGCGGCTACCTCGGCGGCAGCGGCGAGACCTGATTCCTGCTGAAGGATCCGTTTCAACAACCCCTGCAGCTCGGGCCCCGGTTCCATGCCGAGCTCGTCGACCAGCCGCTCTCGCGTCTTCTGATAGACGTCGGACGCCTCGGCCTGCCGGCCCGAACGGTAGAGCGCGAGCATGAGCTGGCCGCATAGCCGCTCGCGCAGCGGATGCTGCTCGACGAGCCCCTGAAGCTCGCCGATCAGCCGCGCGTGACGGCCGAGCTTTAGCTCGGCGTCGATTCGCTCTTCGGTCGCGAAGAGACGAAGCTCGTCGAGGCGGGCGGCCTCGCTGAACGCGAAGCGCTCACCCGCGAAGTCCGCGAGCGCCGGCCCGCGCCACATCTCGAGGGCTGTGGCCAGCTGGGCCGCCGCCTCCGCCGGCGGCGATGACCTGGCGCTCTCGACGAGCCTGGCGAACCGGGTGGTATCGATGTCCGAAGGGTCAACCTCCAGGACGTAACCCACGGGTTTGCGGATCACGACCTTGTACGGCGCGCCGTCCGGCTCGAGCACGCGACGCAGCTGCGAGACATAGACCTCGATGACGTGATCGGCGGTGGGCGGCGGATCGTCGTTCCACAACAGCTCGGAGAGGCGTTCGCGGCTGACCACGTGGTTGGCTTGAAGCAGGAGGATCGCGAGCAGCGCCCGCTGCTTGGCGCCTCCGAGTGGCAGCGCCTCATCGCCGCTGCGAACCTCGAGCGGGCCGAGCAACCTGAATTCCATTGGCGCTCCGGCGCCATTCTGGGCGCCCCGTGGGGCTTGAGCAACTTTAGGGGTTTCCTTGAGCGCCCTCCACGAACCTCAACCCCATCACACCAAGGAGGGCGCCCGATGACAAACGACGCCAACTTCACAGGATTCGAGATGCCGACAACCCGCGAGATCGAGCTCGACCTCGCGCTGGCCAGCCCGAGCTGGCAATCCCTTCTGGCCCCGCACGTGGAGCCGGCCGGCGGTACGCACGCAATCGTCCTCGGTGGCAGCATGGCGGGCCTGCTCGCGGCCCGCGCCCTGGCCGACCACTTCGACCGGGTGACGATCGTCGATCGCGACCGGCTTCCTGGCGACGCTCGCTACCGCGACGGCGTACCGCAGTCCCGACACGTGCATGGCCTCCTGCGGCGCGGCCTCATCGAGCTTGAAGGACTCTACCCCGGCCTGGAGGCCGAGCTGATAGACGCTGGGGCGGTCCCGCTTTCCGGTCCCGATTTCCTGCGCCTGAGCGCTTTCGGCTGGGCTGAGCGCTTCGAGAGCCCCGGGCTGGTCGCGGCCAGCAGAGAGCTGATCGAGTGGAGCGTTCGCCGGCGAACCCTGGCGGACCAGAGGATCAGGGTGCTGGACGGGCACGAGGTCGAAGGATTGGTCGCCTCGTCGGGCGGATCGATTGTGAACGGCGTCGAGCTGCGTGCGCGAATCGGTGGGACCGGTTGCGTGCTGCTCGGCGACCTGGTCGTGGACGCGACGGGCCGCAACTCCAAAGCCCCCGCGTGGCTGAAGGACCTCGGCTACGGCGAGCTCCCCGAGACCGTCATCAACTCTTTCGTCGGCTACGCCAGCTGTGTTTACCGGATTCCGCCCGGGTTCGCCGCCGACTGGAAGATCTTGATGGTCGGGGACAAGCCGCCGGTGATAGGCCGGGCGGGCATCGTCGCGCCGATCGAGGGTGGGCGCTGGATGGTGGGGTTGGCCGGTTACGGACGCGACTACCCGCCGACCGACCGCGAAGGTTTCCTGGAGTTTGCACGCAGCCTGCGCAGCGATCTTCTCTATCGCGCGATTCGCGATGCCGAGGCGCTGACGCGCATCAGCGGGTTCCGAGCCACCGTCAACCGCCGCCGTCACTTCGAATCCATGGCTCGCTGGCCCGAGCGGTTCGTCGTCCTCGGCGACGCGGCCTGCACCTTCAACCCGGTCTACGGCCAGGGTATGTCGGTTGCGGCGATGACCGCGGCCGCGCTGCGCAAAGCCGCCGGCGACTTTGCGCGCCCCGGCTTCGCAAGGCGCATGCAGAAGCGCGTGGCGAAGACATCGCTCAACGCCTGGGTCATCGCCACCGGTGCCGACGTCCGTTATCCGACAACCGAGGGCCGGCAGCCCGGCGCTCTCGACCGATTGATGCAGCGCTACATCGACCGCGTGATCGAGGTCTCGATGCAGGACGCCGATGTCAACGCCGCCTTCTCGCGGGTGGTGCACTTGCTCGACGCGCCCCAGGCGCTGCTTGCACCGGCGGTGGCTCGCCGCGTGTTCGCCGGCCGGCCTCGGCCCATCCTCGAGCCTCCGATCGCCAGAGCTGTGCTGCGGCCCGCGCGCACCTGACCGAGAACCTCCCCTACCCCCAAGTCGGCGCTCCAGGTCACTTTGGGGCGCCGATCAATAAAGCAGGTGGCGACTCCGGCATCCGAGGGACGTTTGGATCCAAACGTCCCAGTTGCGACTGGGTTACTGGGGCTTTTGGCGCGAAACGGCGCTCTCGACCGCCGCTTGGCTAGGCGGTAGTCGCCGCAACCTCCTGCATCCGCGCTGAGCGCGCGAACGGCAGGTACAAAAGGTTGAAGACGACGATCGCGCCTATGGCGAGGGTCACGATGTACCAGGGCCACGGACCCAGGTAGTCGAGCAGCGTCTTGGTCGGAGGGAGGTCGCGCAGGAAGAGGTAGTTGCCGTCGGTGAAGTAATCGACCACGCCCACGGCCAGTGCGTAGGTGGCCGTGGCCAGATAGACCCTTATCACCGCGCGCGAGGCCGGTCGCATGCGCAGCGCGATCACCAGGTAGAAGGCCCCGAGCACGAGGAGCCCGTGTTCCGCGTAGTACTGAAAAAACACCGGGTCTGGAAAGTGGCCGGGGATGCTCGGCGAGAAGAGGCCGGGCAAGGTGCCGCCCAGGCCCCAGAAGTAGGTCATCTCAAAGGCGAAGCGGGCTCGCCACCACAGCGCTGCGGCGCAGACGAAGCATCCGGCTTCACACAGGTGAAGTGGGAGGTCCCACTGCAACGACCAGGTGCCGCCGGCGATGTTGATTGCCCACCAGCCGGCCTCGGCGAGGACCACCAGGACCGCGATGACACGCGCTCCGTGGTCGACCCACCTTCCCGGCCAGCGCCGGGTTGCAAACAGGACGATCCCGATGATGACGCCGATGGTCAGCAATGGAAGGAAGTGCTCTTGTGGAGACATCGAACGCCAGATCGGGTGCATCGGCGGGGGGAATATTTTCGCCGAATTACATCGCCGGTGAGGCCTAGTTTCGGTACTCGACCGCCATCGGCATGCCGCCTGCGGGCCGGAGGGTCAGCGAAGGCGCAGGCAACACCTCCGCCGTCGAGGTCATCTTGAATGTGGGCAGGATGGTCGCGATCGCGATCGTCGCCTCCATCATCGCGTAGGAGCTCCCGAGGCACCGGCGCGGCCCGCTGCTGAATGGGAAGAACGCGAATTTGGGGAGGCGCGACGCGAGCCCATTGGCCCAGCGCTCGGGCAGGAAGTGTTGGGGGTTATCGAAGTAGGTGGGGTCCCGCTGCATCGCCCATGGGCTCATCAAGACGGTCGTCCCGGCAGCGACCGGGTGGGTTCCGACAACTGTGTTGCGCAGCGCCCTGCGCCCGAAGGCGTACGCGGGCGGGTAGAGTCGCAGGACCTCGTTCAAAACCGCCTGCATATAAGGAAGACGCGAGACCAGGCTGGCCGGTGCGTCGCCCGGCTGCACCTGGGTGCTTTCCATCTCCTGCAGCAGCTTCTCTTCGACGTCTCGCCTGCGGGCCAGCACATACCAGGTCCAGGACAGCAGGCACGCCGTTGTCTCGTGGCCGGCAAAGAACACCGCGATGCAGGCATCGCGGACCTCGCGGTCGGTCATCGGCCGGCCGTGCTCATCCTGGGCCGCGACCAGCATCGAAAGAAGGTCTTCCTGGGGCTCGCGGCGCCGTTCCGCGATGGCCCGATAGGCGATGTCGTCGAGCTCGCGCATGGCTTTGAGGAGACGCAGGGTACGCACGCTCGGCAGGGGAAACCGGAATCGCATCGGGCTCGCGATGCGGCGATTGAACTCGTCCATCACCGTCGCCACCAGGTTCTCCGCCACGCCGACCGCCTTCGAGAAGTCGATGCCGAACAGCGTGCGGGTGACGATCTGGAGAGTCATCCGCATCATGTCGGAGTGGACGTCGCGCTTCTGGCCGGCTGTCCATATCGAGATCGCGCGGCGCGCTTCTTCGGCCATGACGACCGCGTAGACGTCTAGGCGCTCGCGGTGGAATGCCGGGAGGACCAACTTGCGCTGGTGCAGCCAGCTGTCGCTGTCGGCCAGCAACATGCTTCCCGCGAGCAGCGGATGCATGAGGCTCGTCAGGTACGCCTTGCTGAAGTCGGCGCGGCGGGTCATCAGCACGTCGTTGACCAGTTCGGGCCGGCTGATGACAAGAACGTCCTCGAGGCCGAGTCGAACATGCACGGCCTCGCCTTCCTCGGCGCAGCGACGCAAGAAACCAAGCCGGTCGTGCTGGAACTCGTCGAGCTCGGCGCTGGGGCGGGCGGCCTTGATCGCAGTGCTGATCAAGTCGCGATCGATGATAGCCGTCCCTTCACACTGACGTCGTGCGCGGGATCGCGATCGGGTTTGTCCTGCTGATGCTGCTGTCGCTCACCGTTTTGACCATCCGTCCAGGCGGTTTGCGCCGCCAACTCCGCCTGATGGCCCGGCGCTTCCGCATCGTGCTGGTGTTGGGCGGCGCCTACGTTTTCGGGTCGCTGGTGATCAGACTGCTGTTCACCAGCGGACCCGTCAACGAGTGGGGACCCGTCGCTCTCGCGCTGATCCTCGCCGTCGTATTTCTCTTTGCCGCCCGCGACCCGGCGAGCTAGCGCTGCTGTCCGGCTTCCTGCGGCTCTTTGACCGCGGGTTGGTCGGCAGCCTCGACGATCTCACCTTCGATGTGGATCTGGATCTCATTGCTGACGACGAGCTTGCCGTCGAGTATGGCGTCGAAGTTCATGCCGAAGTCCTTGCGGTTGATCTTCGTGCTGGCCTCGTACCCATACCGGTGGCCCATCATCTTGTCGTTGAACTCACCGTAGTTGACGACCTCGAGCGTGACCGGCCTGGTCGTGGCCTTGATCGTCAGGTCACCCGTGAGGTTGTAGGTGTTGTCACCCGTCTTCTCGATCTTGGTGCTCTTGAACGTCATCGTCGGAAACTTGTCGATCTCGAGGAAGTTCGAGGATCGTAGGTCGCGATCGCGCTGCTCGTTGTGAGTGCGAATGCTGGCGGTCGTGATTGTCGCCTCCACCTTCGACCGCTCCGGCTCGTCGGGGTAGATCTCCCCGCCCGCCGTCACGTCGGTGAAGTGGCCTCGGACCGTCATCATGCCGAGGTGCTTGGCCGAGAACTCGACTTGCGTGTGAAACGGGTCGAATTTCCAGGTCCCCATCTGTACAGCCTCCTGAAAAGGGAATCCGCTACCCGCAACCAATCCCGTGGAGTCTCCATTTATTTCAGCACAAACTGATTGGGCAGCCGTCACGTACACTTCGGCGCCAGTGAGCGAGGACTTCGTGCCCGGCCTCAAGTACCGATCTCGGGCCCAGGAGCTCTGGGCGCTGGTGGTCGAGCTGCTCGCCGGCTGGGAAGACCGCATGAACAAGGCCTCAGAGTCCGCGGGGCTTTCTCCGGTTTCGGCATGGGCGCTGATCCAGCTCGACCCCGAGCACGCGATCTCGCAAAAGGAGCTGGCCAAGCGACTTCACTGCAATCCGTCAACGGTCGTAGATCCGACGGATCGTCTCGAGGAAAAAGGCCTCGTGGTGCGGCGGCCGTATCCGACCGACCGCCGGATCAACGTCCTGAAGGTGACGGCGCGCGGCCGGCAGGTGCGGGATCAGCTGATCGCCCGCGCCTTCGAGCCGCCGGAGTCTTTACGGAAGCTCACTCCCGCCGAACAGCTGCGATTCAAAGACGCGATGGTCGCTGCGGTCGAGGCCAGTCGGCAATCGGTCGGCGATTCTTAATCCTTCGTTGGTGCGTGTATTAAGCACCCATCACCCGAAGGGATTACACTTGGGTTCCCCTGGGCGGAATGATTGTCCCCCGGCAGTCTTTCCCTGGGGCGAGTAGAGGGAGGCACGCGTTCGTCTTGGAATTTCCAAGCGGCTTAGGGGCAACTTCAGCGTCCCCGAGCGCCGCTGGGGTGGTGGATGCTGGTGAGGAGCTGTCAGCGCATTTCGCGCGCGAGCTCCACGATCAGGTTGCGCAACCGCTGGTTGCTCTCATCCTGGAGATCCACGAGATGCGCTTGCAACAGCCGCTCTCGGATCCGATCGCGACGGATGTGTTGCGCATCGAGGAAGCGGCTCGGCGTGTGATGCGGCAGACGCGGGAGATGCTGATCGACCTGCGCGGTCCCCACGAGATACGTCGCGATTTTGTGCACACGCTGCGCACCGAGGTCGCTCGCGGCGGCAATGTCGTCCCCAAAGTCCATGCGTCGCCGCGCTGGCCAGAGCGCATCAACGGCTGGGCCGCGTTCAACCTGGTACGTATTGCGCAGGAGGCGACCGCCAACGCCGTGCGCCACGGCAAGGCGACCTCCGTGGACGTTTTTCTGGACACCAATGCCAAAGGCGAAGCCGTGATGGTCGTGATCGACGACGGCGGGGGGATTCCCGATGGCCCGTCTGGGTTTGGAATGATCGGCATGTCAGAGCGCGCCGTGATCCTCGGCGGCACCTTCACGGTCGCGCCACTTACGGCGGGTGGCACCCGAGTCGAGGTCCGAGTTCCGGTCGCGCTTCTCGAGTGACGACGGCTGTCGACGACCGCGTCAAGGTGCTGATCGCCGACGATCAGACTCTTTTCAGGGCTGGTCTAGCCCGAATCCTCGCGCGGGATCCAAGGCTCGAGGTGGTTGCCCAGGCAAAGAACGGAGCTGAAGCCGTCGAGGAAACGCTCGCGCGCCACCCCGACGTTGTCCTCATGGACCTGCAGATGCCGGTGCTGGACGGTGTCGCTGCGACAAAGAGGCTGGCGGCCGAAGCGCCGTCGGTCCGGGTTCTCGTGCTTTCGGCTTACCGGGATCGCTCGTTGGTGACGGCGGCTATCGACAACGGCGCGAAGGGGTTTGTCGACAAGGACGTAACCCCTGACGAGATCGTCGATCGGATCCTGGCCCTGGCTGCCGCAAACGGACACGCGCCCAAAGCGCCGGCAGGCGAGCTTTCCAAGCGAGAGCTGCACATCCTGAAGCAAGTCGCCGGCGGCCTGTCGAACAAACAGATTGCGCGGCTCCTGGGCATCAGCGAAAAGACGGTGCGGAATCATCTCAGCCGTGCGTTCAGCAAGCTGCGAGCGACGAATCGCACCGAGGCCGTCCTCAGCGCGATGCGTATCGGACTTCTCGTTTTCTGACAACGACCGGCCGGCATGTCGCGCCGGCGTAGATTGCATGCGTGCCCGAGCCGCGCTGCTACATATGCGCAACGTGTGGCGTGCAGTTCGCGCCCGCCACGGATCCGCCTGACCGCTGCCCCGTATGCGAGGACGAGCGCCAGTACGTGGGATGGGGTGGGCAGCGCTGGACCACGCTCGACGATCTGCGCGCGAAACACCACAACCTGCTGCGTGACGACGCCGGCCTGACGGGGATCGGCACCGAGCCGTCGTTTGCGATCGGTCAACGGGCGCTGCTGGTGCCGTCACCCGGAGGCAACGTGCTCTGGGACTGCATAACCCTGATCGACGATGCTTCGGTGCAAGCGGTGCGCGAGGCAGGCGGCCTCCGCGCCATCGCCATCTCGCATCCGCACTACTACTCGTCGATGGTGGAGTGGGCCAGGGAGTTCGATGCGCCGGTCCTGCTCCATGCGGCGGACCGCTTGTGGGTGATGCGCAACGACCCCAGCATCCAGTTCTGGTCGGGCGAAACCAAGGAGCTGTGGGACGGCATGACCCTGGTTCGAGCGGGTGGTCACTTCGCGGGCGGCACCGTGCTGCACTGGCCGGATGGGGTGAGGGGACAGGGCGCCCTGCTCGCCGGCGACATCCTGCAGGTCGCGTCGGACCGGCGCTGGGTGAGCTTCATGTACAGCTTTCCGAACTACGTTCCCCTTTCGGCGGCTGAGGTCGATCGCGTCACCGGCGCCGTGGAGCCGTTCGCGTTCGATCGCATCTACGGCGCGTGGTGGGACCGCAACGTCATGACCGGCGCGAAAGACGCGGTCCGTCGCTCGGCCCAGCGCTACAAGCGTCACCTGGCAGGGTGATAAGTTCGAGGGCTGCGATGAAGATCCGGCTGGGCACCCGCGGTTCGATGCTTGCTCTCGCGCAGACGGAATGGTTCGCCAAGCGGGTCAGCGAGGCGGGTCACGAGGTCGAGCTCGTGCGCATCGTCACGGAAGGCGATGTGAGGCCGGTGGACACCGAGCCCGGCGAGGGCATCTTCGTCGCTGCGATCGCTCGCGCGCTCCAGCGCGGTGAGATCGACGCCGCCGTCCACAGCGCCAAGGACGTTCCTCTCGAAGTAGAGAGTGATCTCGTCATCGCCGCCTACCCTGTGCGAGCCGACGCGCGCGATGCGCTCGTGACCCACGAAGGCGGCAGCGCCCTGGCGCGCCTGCCCCAAGGAGCGAGCGTGGGCACTGACAGCCCTCGGCGCGCCGGGTTTCTGCGGGCTGCCCGCGCCGACCTTCGCGTGGTTCCGCTGCACGGAAACGTCGACACACGTGTCCGAAGGCTGGATGCGCATGAGGTGGATGCGATCGTCATCGCCGCGGCGGGGTTGGACCGGCTGGCTCGCGGCGGGCGCATCGATGAGCGAATCGAGCCGACCGTCATGCCACCGGCGCCGGCGCAGGGAGCGCTGGCGATCCAGACGCGCAACGAGGACAGCCTCCTCGTCCAGGAGATCCGTCTCTACGACAACGCCGACCTGAGGCTTGCGGTGGAGGCTGAGCGCCAAGTCCTGCTGGCCACGGGGGGCACGTGCCGCGCCCCGGTCGGCGCGCTCGCCTACGTCGCGGACCGCCTTTTCACCATGATCGTCGGTGGTGTGAACAGCGACGGTTCAGAGCGGCGCGTCGAGGTCGTTCGCGGCGAGCTCTCCGAGGCAATGCGGATCGCGGAGGAGGCTGGGCACAGCCTGGCCCGTGCGGTGGCTTTGCGATGAAGACCGTTCTGGTGACCAGGCCCGGCGGAGAGCAGGACCCGCTCGTCGCGGAGCTGGAGTCGCGCGGCTACCGGGTGATCGCGGTGCCGACCGTCGCCACCCGAGCGATCGAGGTCGAGTGGCCTGACCTGGCGTGGTTCGATTGGATCGTGGTCACCAGCGCGGCCGGGGTGGCGGTCCTGCCAGAGCTGCCGCGCGGGCCGCGGTGGGCGGCCGTAGGGGAGGCAACCGCGAGCGCGCTGCGCCGCGTTGGGGTCGAGGCCGACTTCGTTCCGGGAGAGGCCAACGGCCGCGCCCTCGGGGAAACGATCCCCGACGTCGCCGGCAAGCGCGTCGCGCTGGTCCGCGCCTCGGAGGCGGCCCCGGACCTGCCCGGTGTGCTCACCGCACGGGGAGCGATCGTCGACGACATCACCGCGTATGAGACGGTCGAAGGCCCGGCCGAGTCCGCGCCGGCACTGCACCAGGCGTTGCGCGAGGACCTGGCGGCGGTCGTGTTCGCCTCGGGTTCCGCGGTGCGCGGCTTCGTCAAGCTCGGCGGCGAGACCAACCTGCCCGCGGTCACGATCGGGCCGCGCACCAGCGCCGCCGCGCGCGACGCCGGGTTCACAGTCGCCGCTGAGGCAACCGCCCAGGACGTGGGCGAGATGGCGGCGGCCGTAGAGAGGTCGGTGCCCAAAACGACGCCGGTCGACCGGCCGCGGCGCCTTCGTACCAGCCCGGCGCTGCGCAGCCTCGTCCGCGAGACCAGGCTCCATCCCGGTCAGCTGATCGCGCCGCTGTTCGTGGTCAGCGGCGAAGGTCGCCGCCAGGAGATCGAGTCGCTGCGCGGGCACTCGCGGCTGTCGCCGGACCTCGCTGTGCGCGAGGCTCATCGCCTGGCCGAGCTGGGTGTCGGCGGCGTGCTGCTCTTCGGCATTCCCGATGCTAAGGACGCGAGCGGAAGCGGGGCGGACGACCCGGGTGGTCCGGTACCGGAAACGCTTCGGCTCCTGCGCCGCGAGGGTCTCCCCCTGGCGCTCGCGGCGGACGTTTGCCTGTGCGAGTACACATCGCACGGCCACTGCGGGATCCTCGATGGGGAGCGGGTCGACAACGATGCGTCGTTG
>DASYZS010000209.1:0-26684 GCA_035945895.1 Candidatus Dormiibacterota bacterium
CGCGTGCCCTGCCCAAGCAACTTTGCTTCGGCGTGGCCCACGGGGAGGACCGTCGCGCCGATTACCGGTCGGGCCGCGAGCGTGGGCGGCGCGGCATGCGTTGCAGCCGGGGCGAGCAGCATCGGGATCAAGCCGATGACCAGTGCGGCCAGCCGACGAGGAACCCCGGTTCGGCGCACCAAAACACCCCCAGCTGTGGCACCGCGCGGGGTGCGCGGTGTGCGGAGATTATGGATTAGGCGTAACGCGGTGGCTTAACAAAAATTGCCTGGCGGCACCAACCCGGATAGCCCGGACTATCCGAGCTTTTCGCATCCCAAAATGCCCGTTAGTCCGGACTATCCGAGCTTCTCGCGGCTGTGCTCGCTCAGACCAGCAGGGGCCGCAGGGTGTTGCGCGCGACCAGGAATCCGCGCTTGACCAGGTCGACCTCCCCCTCGAATTGCCGGTCCTCGTGCTCGACGGACACCACCCAGTCGTAGCCGATGGCGTACAGGGCGCTGATGAATCGGTCCCACCGGACCTCGCCCAGCCCGGGCAGGCGCGGGACCTGCCATGCCATGCCCAGCGACATGACGCCGTTCTGATACAGGCCCTCACGGTCGACCTCCATGTCCTTGGCATGCACGTGGAAGATTCGCGGCGCGAAGTCGCGCACCGCGCGCGTGTAATCGATGAACTGCCACACCAGGTGAGACGGATCGAGGTTCAGGCCGAAGTTGTCGTCCGGGATCGTCTCGAACATGCGTCGCCAGATCGCGGGCGAATAAGCGAGGTTCTTGCCACCCGGCCACTCGTCGAGGGAGAAGATCATCGGGCAGTTCTCGATCGCGATCCTCACGTCGTGCTCGCGCGCGAACCGCACAAGAGGTGGCCACACCTGCGCGAAGTCCCGCAGGCTGTCCTCGATCGAGCGGTGCTTGTCGCGTCCCACGAAGGTGCCGACGATTCCGACCTCGAGCTTGGCCGCCGCCTCGATCACCCGCTTCAGGTGCGCGTTGGCCGCCTCACGTGCGGAGGGGTCGGGGTCGAGGTTGTTGGGGTAGTAGGCGAGGGACGAAATCTCGAGGTTGTAGCGGCGCAGGATGTCCTTGACGCGTTTCGCATCGAGGTTCTCGACGTCGATGTGCGACACGCCCGCGTAGCGGCGCTGCTCACCGGAGCTCGACGGCCAGCATGCGATCTCGAGCGCTTCGAAGCCGCTTGCATGCGCCCACTGCGCGACCTCTTCGAGCGTCAACGAGGGAAACGCCGCGGTCAAAAAGCCGAGCTTCAAAGCGCTTCGCTCTTCACCGCAGCGCCGCGCTCGACGTCGACCCAGCGTCCTTCGCGCGCGCTGCGCACCACCGCCTCGCCGACCAGCATCCAGTCATGGCCGTCAGCGAATGTCGGGTATCCGGCGCCTGGTTTGCCGGCCGCGACCGCGGTGTAAACGGCCGTGTACAGCGCCTTGAACGTATCGGCGAAACCCTCGGCATGACCGCCCGGCAGATACGAAGCCTTCCTGCCTTGCGCGTTCAGGA
Source organism: Candidatus Dormiibacterota bacterium (assembly GCA_035945895.1). Classification (GTDB taxonomy): domain Bacteria; phylum Chloroflexota; class Dormibacteria; order Dormibacterales; family Dormibacteraceae; genus 40CM-4-65-16. Next base: position 1,524 of record DASYZS010000209.1, read on the forward strand.
TCGCGGGGTCGCGGAGGATCAGCTCGTTCGGCCTGCCCCGATGCCCGATCCACAGCTCGTCGGGACGTTCGGAATTCCATCCCGCCGCCGAATCGGCGCCGTCGATCTCGAAGACCAGCGAGTTCTTGCGGCCGGGGCTCACCTGCGACACGGTGACCGCGCCTCGCGTGCCTCCCTCGTAACGCAGAAGGATTGTCGCGGCGTCCTCGGTGTGGATCTCACGCGACACAGTCCGAGCGCCGCGATCGGTGGTGAACGTCTGGAGGGGCCCGGTGGGTTGGTGCCGCGTCTTGATGAAGGTCGCGAGGTCTGCCATCACCGACGTGATGCGCTTGCCTACAAGAAAGGACGTGAGGTCCATCCAGTGCGACCCGATGTCGGCCACCGCGCGCAGCTCACCGCCCAGCTCGGGCTCGAGCCGCCAGTTCCAGTCCGTGTCCAGCAGCAGCCAGTCCTGCAGATAGTGCCCGGACACGAGGCGTACCGTGCCGAGCCCGTTGCCATCGATCAGCCCGCGGACGTGCTGGAGGACCGGATAGAACCGGATGTTGAAGTTGACGGCGTGCACGCGCCCGCTCTCTTCGGCCAGGTGGAGCAGCTCGGCCGACTGCCGCGAGGTCATCGCCAACGGTTTCTCGCACACGACGTGCTTGCCCGCTTTGATCGCGGCCGCAGCTTGCTCGTGGTGCAGGTGATTAGGGGAGGTGATGTGCACGACCTCGACGCGTGGATCGTCGAGCATCGCCTGGAAGCTCTCGTACGCGGGGGGCAAGGCGAGCTCGCGGGATCGAGCGGTCGCGCGCTCCTGGCTCGAACCGACAACGCCGTGTACCTGGACGCCGAGTCGCCGCAGCGCCTCGACGTGGACCACGCCGATAAAGCCGGTGCCGACCACGGCTGCGCCGACCTCGGTGATGGGGCGGTGCTGCTTCAGCTCGATTAGTGGTGGAGCCGCCACTGGGCGAACGGATTCGTCTGCTTGGCTATCCCCGCCGGCAGCACCCCGTGCTTGCCGATTCCGGCGGGATACAGCGACTGTCCGCCGGTCGGTGGGGGACCGGAGCTTGGAGGCGGTGCGCCGGTCGTCGGCGGCGTTGTCGAGCTCGTCGCTTGTGTTGTCGGGCCTGCCGGCGCACCCGAGGTGACGGCCGGCGCGGGTGCCTGGACAGCGGGTGAAGCAGGAGGTGTGGTCGGGGCCGGCGAGGTGCCGGGGTTGTTGGTCTGAGTCGACGCGACGATGGACTTGCTCGACGGACCATGCACGAACACGCCGGCCGTCGGCCCGGCAAGGCCGGCGACGACGAGCGTGACCGTGGTGCCCGCGGCGGCGAACCCGGACACCGTGCGCAGGCTGAGCTGCGAGAAACGCCCGCTTGCGGAGGCGAGGAACGGCATCTCGGCCAGCAGCGCGCTGATGCCGACCACCGGCCACAGCCGCCCGAGCGAAACGGCGAGAAAAGCGCGCACGACCTCGGGGTCGAAGTGAGTCCCGGACCTGCGCACTAGCTCCTCGCGAGCCGCCTTGACCGAGAGCGGTTTGCGGTACGGCCTGCCGGCCGTCATCGCCTCGTAGCTATCGGCGACGGCGACTATCCGGCCGCCGAGGGAGATGGCTCTCCCGCTCAGGCCGGACGGATAACCTGACCCATCGAACCGTTCGTGATGGTCGCGAACGGTGGCCGCCCACGGGCCGAGCCATCTGTGGAGGGGCGCGATCAGTCGGTAGCCCTCGATCGGATGGTTGCGAAGGCTCACCCGCTCCTCGTCGTCTGGGAGGTCCGTCTTGTTCAGGATCGCCGGCGCCACCGCGAGCTTGCCGATGTCGTGCAGCAGAGCCGCCCACCGCAGCCGGTCGGCGTCGCGCTGCGCCAGGTGCAGCTCCTGGGCGATCAGGTCGGTGTACAGGCGGACGCGCTCCGAATGCCCGCGCGTCCGGTTGTCGTGGATGCTGAGGGCGACGGCGAGCTCGAGGATGAGCTGAGCGCGGGGCGCGCTGTCAGGGTCTGAGCGTTCGCGGAGCCGGCGCAGCTCGGAGTCGAGATGGCGCCGGTTGACGTTGCGCCGCAGGATGGCAAAGCGCGAAGGGGCCGAGTCGGGAAAAGCCAGCGTCATGTCGAGAAGCGTCGCGAGGGGCAGGGTTCGGCGCAGGAGCTCTGCGCTGAGAATCCACGCCACGATGACGGCCACCGTGAAGATGACGGACCAGACGACTATCCCGACAAGATCCCCGGGAAGCGGCACCAGGCGGGTGAACCCGATTGCCACCCCGGCCGCCACCGCGGCAGGTGCGAGGACCGCGGCCAGGATGATCGTGGCGCGAAGGAACGGGCGGCGGCGCCACCGGCGCTCAGGCGCGTGTGCGACCGGTTCCGCTAGGAGTTCTGGAGCCCCGATACCCATGCCCAAAAAGAGTCTCGCCCAGCATATGACGTTTCAGTCGCCCATCAGCAGCCGACGAGGGGCATGGGGTCCGTGGGCAGGCCTCCGATCTCGAGTTGAAGGTGGAGGTGGTAGCCGATCGACAGCCCGGTGCTCCCCACCAGGCCGATCTTCTGCCCTTGCTGCACCGGCTCGCCGACCGCGGCCGACGCCGCCGACATGTGCGCGTAGATCTCGACCAGCCCGTAGCTGTCCGTGATCTCGACCCGCAGCCCGAAGTAGGGAACGAAACCGACGGCTGTGACCTTGCCCCCGGCCGCCGCACCAATGGGAGTGCCGTACTCCGCGAGTATGTCGACGCCGGTGTGGAAGTGCAGGTAGCCGCCGTAGGGCGGCTCGAGTTCGAACCCCGTCGGTCCGAACTTCTGGATGATCGGCGCACCCTTGATCGGGCACACCAGCGCGCCCGGATCGATCGGATCGGCGGGCATGCCAGTGCTGAGATTCGGTCCAACCTGCGGATCGACCGGCACGAAAAGGGTGAGGCCTGGTGTCACCTGGTCCGCACGAAGACTGTTGAAACCGAGGATGGCAGTGGCGTCAACGCCGTAGGTCGCGGCGAGGGTGGCTGCCGAATCGCCAGGTTTCACGAAGATCACGACTCCATGCGTCGGCGGAAGCTTCAGGATCTGCCCAACCTTGAGCGGCAGGTGCAGCCCGGGGTTGGACCACGTGACCTCCCTCAGGGTGATGCCATGCGCTCGGGCGATGCTGTCCAGCGTGTCGTTGGCGCCGACCGCGTACCGGATGACGTGGCGGTTGGGCAGCGGCGTGGAGGGGATGGCGATCGGCTTGATGATCGTGCTGTCTCGGCCCAATGCAACATCCCCGACGTTGACCGCGGCCGCGTCGACAGTGCCCGGCCGTGACGCCAGCGACAGACCGATGTCCGCGGCGCCATAGCCAGAGATCGCTATTGCCACCAACACGATGGATGCGTGGCTCGCGAGGCGATACTTCCTCAACGGCTACCCCCAGCGTTGCTTCCCCCGGACGCCGCGGCGCCTGGAAGTCCGCGCCACCGTAACAAAGCCGGTGGCCGAACGTCAAACCGACTCCCGACGGCTCTCAGCCGGGCGCCCAGCGCATCAGCGTCGCTCGGGCATCCTCGAAGATCCGTTCGGTCCTTCGCGGGAGTGCGAAATAGACGGTTCGGGATCCTGCTCGCGCCTTGCGAATGAGGCCGGCCGCCGCCAGGACGCGGACATGTTCGCTGACCGCCGGCTGACTGATTCGCAGCGCGCGCGAGATTTCCATCACGCCCGAAGGCGCCGTCATCACGTGAATGAGGATGTTGACGCGGGTCGGCTCGGCAAGCAGGCGCGCGCGATCCGCGACGTACGCCGCATCGCGGGAGCGGCGGACTGGATCGAGGGCGCTCGCCGGGACGCCGATGACCAGGCGGTCTCCGAGGTCGGTCACGGTCCCACCCGACATGCAGAAGTAGATCGGGACGACGACGACTCTCCTGCGGCGCGGGATCTTTTCCTCGCCGGCGAGCGGATGTCGCGGCGGCATCAGCCTGATCAGCTCCGAAGCATTGCGGACGCTCGCCAGCCTGCGAATCCACTCGCCGGTCGCCTTCGCTGTGACCCCTCGCCCCCGCCGTTCCCAAACGGGTCCGGCAAGCTGCCAGACCGCGGCAAGGATGTCTCGATATCGCCGCCGAATGGCGATATCTGAGGCAAGCAGCGCCAGGCGCCGGCGAACGTGCCGCCGATCCGGGGCGCGCTCGCTCAGCAGGTCGTACCGGCGAGACGAATTCCTGGGTCGAGTGCTGAACCACGCAAGCAGCTGTCGCGCGTCGTCGTCGATCTCGCTTCTCGCGGCGATGAGGAGCTCGGGGCAGCCTCGAAGCGAGTCGTCCCACAGCAACGCGTATCGATCTTTGATCTGCGGTCGGAGCGCTTCGATGCCGGGAAGCAGCGAACGATCCAGCTCCGCGAGGGCCGGCTCCGCATAGCGCTCGGTCTGCACCAACAGGTCGAGCAGCCAGGCCACCTCGGCTGCGATCGACGCTGTCACGCGCTCGACGACAATCGGCACCGGTTGATTATCCAGACGGCGCCATCGGGATAGCCCGATGGCGGAAATCGTCGCTGGCGTTGACGGCTCGCGCCACTGCCACTAGCCTCCGAACATCGTGGGGCGTCTCCAACGCCTTGTGCTTCTCGGCGCGGTGGTCCTCATTGCGATCGTGGCCATTGCTGCGATTGGCGCACGGCTGCTGCTCGGATCTCACCAGTCACCGTCACCGTTTGCGCTGGCCTCGGGCGAGCATTCCGGCTCCGTTTCGGCTCTGGCGGGCCAGTGGACAACCGGGTCCGGCTCACTGGTGGGCTATCGGGCGAAAGAACAGTTCATCAACCAACCGTCGGAGACGGAAGCTGTGGCCCGGACGTCGAGCGTCAAGGGCACCCTGGTAGTTGCCGTCGAAGGCGGAACGGTCAACGTGTCGAAGATGAAGTTCACCGTCGACCTCGCGTCACTCACGAGCCAGGACAAATACGCGACCTACCAGGTGTATCAGCGCGATTTTTTCGTGCGCACGGTCTATCTCGAAACCACCAGCTTTCCCACCGCGACTTTTGTCGCTGACTCCGTGAAGTTTCCGCTTCCCACGGACGGTGAGGCAAGCGTCGACGTGCCTGGAAAGCTGACCGTGCACGGCGTCACCAAAGCCGTCACCGCCCATGTCCAGGCAAGCAGCACGGGATCGCAGGCGGAGGTCGTCGGTTCGATGGACGTCGACATGCGCGACTTCGCCATCGATCCGCCCGACATCTCGTTCACGCGCGCCGAACCTGGAATCACGATCGAGTTCGACCTGAAGCTGGTCCACACGTAACACGCCAACCTCGCGATAGTCCGGACTATCCAAACCTCTCGTGCACGAAACCTCGCGATAGTCCGGACTAACCGGCATCCGCCGGGGCCAACCACCCCGGCGCGGGCCGAACGAGGCGTCCGCTCGCCACCAGCCCGTCGACCACGCCGTCGGGGACCGGCCAGCTGAACCACTTCGAGACCTCGTCGTCGCGAGTGAGCACGGCAGCCCGAACCGCCGCCGCCACCAGCTCGGCGTAGGGATCATCGACATGCACAACCTCTTCGAAGACCTGGTCCCACCGTCGTAGGGGCGCGAAATGCCAGGTCGTCTCATCCTCGAAGACGAGCCCATGACCAACCACCGCACCGACGCGCTGCAGGCGGTCGCGGACGCGCTTCAAACGTGGGCGATCCCAACCCAGCTCCAGCTCCATGTCATCGAGTGTCGAATCGCCGTGCTCCGCCAGGTGGGCCAGAAACGTTGCGTCGTCACCGGCGGCGGCCGCGATCGACGATCTGACCAGAGGATCGAAGATGCGCGCGCCGTCCGAGCTGAGGTAGAGCGACCTTCCGCGATGCAGCTTCGTCAGCAGTGTTCCGGGGCGCAGCGTCAGCTGGAAAGACCAGATCCACTTGGTCCGTGGCCACAGGTCGAACCCCCGGCCGCCGGCCCGGCCCGGAGCTTCATGGCACGCCCCGAACAGGCTCGGCAGCGCCGAGTCGGGCATCCGCGTGAGCAGCTTTCGCTCGGCGAGAAAGTCGGCGGCGTCGTCGAGCGTCTCGAGCATTCGGTCAGGGGACAGTCGACATTCGCGAACGCGGCGCGCCTCGAGCGCTGCGAGCCGAGCGGTGGGAATCAGCGTCCTCGAAATTCCGGCTTGCGCTTGCCCGTGAAGCCGGCGTGGAACTCCTTGAAATCCTCGGCGGTCATCAGCAGCGACTGCGTGAACGCCTCCATCTCGATGGCGCTCGAGTAGTCGGACGAAGCCGCGCGGTTCAGCATCGCCTTGGTCATCGCGATGCCCCACGGAGCCAGGGCTTTCGACTGGGCGACGTACTCGGCGACCGTCGCATCGAGCTCGCCGTCGGGAACCACCTTGCTCGCTAGCCCCCAGTCGAGGGCTTGCGCGCTCGTGATCTTGCCGCCGAGCAAAAGGGCCTCGGTCGCGCGGCCGAATCCCACTATCCGCGGCAGCAGCCAGCAAATCCCCATGTCGCCGCCCGACAGTCCAACGCTTGTGAAGAGAAAGCGAAAGCTGGCCGACTCAGCCAGCACGCGGATGTCCGAAGCCGCAGCGAGAACCGCGCCGGCGCCGGCCGCGATCCCATTGACTGCCGCGATGACCGGCTGCGGCATCTCGCGCAGGTTGCGCACGCACTCACCGGTCATGTGCGCGAACTCGTACACATCACGAACGCCGCGCTTGAGGAGCTCGCCGATGATCTCGTCGACGTCGCCGCCTGAGCAAAACCCGCGCCCCTGGCCGCGAATGACGAGAACCCGAACCTCATCTCCCCGCGTACGGAGTTCCCTGGTGAGGTCGCGGATGTCCGCGTAGACCTCAAACGTCAGCGAGTTGAGTCGCTCCGGCCTCGAGAAGGTGAGGGTTGCCACGCCGTCTCGCTCGGAGTAGTCGAAATGCTCCCAGCGACTCAAGGCACGCGGACCGCCACGGCATCGATCTCGACCAGGGCATCAGGGTCGAACAGCGCCTTGACCTGGACCAGGGTCGTGGCCGGGTAGTGGCGGCCGAACACCTCGCGGTAGGCGGAGCCGATCGCGCCGAGGTTGCTCTTGTAAGCGTCCAGGTCGGTCACGTAATAGGTCAGCTTGACCGTGTTCTCCGGAGAGGAGCCGGCCGCGTGCAGGGCCGTCGCCAGGTTGGCGACAGCCCGGGTGAACTGCGCCACGATGTCGCCTTTGGCGACGACACTTCCGCTCTCGTCATCGCCCGTCTGGCCGCCGATCCACACGGTGTCACCGGCGACCGTCGCGTGTGAGAAACCTCGTGCCGGCGCGAGCTCGGGCGGGTTGACGTTTCGCGGCCGGTCGCGTTGCTCCATCTAGCTAGTATGTCGAGACAGGGCGATTGAAACTGGGCACGCGTTCGGCGCACGTCGATACGTTCACCCGGGAGAACCTGCCTCCCCAAGCCCAATGGCCCGAGTTCTTTTTCTCCTTGCCCGAGCTGCAATATCCGGCCGCCCTCAACTGCGCCGCCGAACTGCTCGACCGCCACGTGGCGGCCGGCCATGGCCACCGGCGGTGCGTGAGGTCGGACGACGACATCTGGTCATACGCGGATCTGCAGGCGACGTCGAACCAGGTCGCGCACGTGCTCGTCGACGAGGCGGGCCTGGTGCCTGGCAACAGGGTCCTGCTGCGAGGGCCCAACAATCCGTGGCTGGTCGCGAGCTGGTTCGGAGTGATGAAGGCGGGCGGCATCGCGGTCACGACCATGCCGCTGCTGCGCCGGGGCGAGCTGGAGACGATCATCGAGATCGCGGACGTGCAGCTGGCCATCTGCGACCACCGCTTCGCCACCGACCTCGATGCTGCCGCACCGGGCCGATGTCGGACCTTCAGATACGGCGGCCGCGACGAGAACGACCTCATCAACGTCGCGGCGAAAAAGAACACGAAGTTCGCAAACGTCGCGACGGCGGCCGACGACGTCTGCATGCTCGCGTTCACCTCGGGCACGACCGGCAAGCCGAAGGCGACGATGCACTTTCATCGCGACGTGCTCGCGATCGCCGACACGTTCTCGCGCCACGTGCTGCGACCGAATCCCGACGACGTCTTCGCGGCCAGCCCTCCCCTGGCCTTCACGTTCGGGCTCGGTCAGAGCCTGATTTTTCCGCTGCGCGCCGGGGCGTCCGTCTACCTGCTCGAGCAGCCCTCGCCGAAGGCGCTGCTCGAAGCGGTCGAGCGACACCGCATCACGGTCCTCGCCACCGCGCCGACCGCATATCGAGCGATGCTGCCCGACCTCCAAGCTGCCGACATCAACTCGTTGCGGGCATGCGTTTCGGCGGGCGAGACGCTTCCGCAAGCGACGTGGGAGGCGGTGCACACCGCCTGCGGCATTCGCATCATCGACGGCATCGGCTCGACCGAGATGCTTCACATCTTCATCTCCGCGGCGGGCGACGACATCCGACCCGGGAGCACCGGCCGCGCCGTCACGGGCTACATCGCCGAAGTCCAGGACCCGGATGGGCGGCCCGTACCCGACGGCGAGCTGGGCCGCCTCGCCGTGAAAGGCCCTACAGGCTGCCGCTATCTGCGCGGCGACCGCCAGGCAACGTATGTCCAGGACGGTTGGAACATCACCGGCGACGTCTACGTTCGCGACGCCGGCGGTTACTTTCACTACCAGGCGCGGGCCGACGACATGATCATCAGCGCCGGTTACAACATCGCCGGCCCCGAGGTCGAGGAGGCGCTGCTCCGTCACCCATCCGTGGCCGAGGTCGCGGTGATCGGGATGCCCGACGAGCAGCGCGGCATGATCGTCAAGGCCGTCGTGGTCCTGCAGAAGGGAGCCGACCTCGGACCAGAACCCGCCAAGACTCTGCAGGATTTCGTCAAAGCGCAGATCGCTCCCTACAAGTACCCGCGCGCCATCGAGTTCGCCGATTCCTTGCCCCGAACCGCAACCGGGAAGCTGCAGCGCTTCAGGTTGCGCCCTCCGCGCAGCGGTTCATTGGAGACCAGCGGCTGAACATCGCAGTCATCGGCGGCGGACCCGCGGGTCTGTACCTCGCGACGCTGGCCAAGCTGCTGGACCCGAAGCACGAGATCGAGGTCTGGGAACGCAACGCTCCCGACGACACGTTCGGCTTCGGGGTCGTCTTCTCCGATGAGACGCTCAGCGGTCTCGAGAACGCCGACTCCGCTTTCTATGACCAGCTCAGCAGGGAGTTCGCGATCTGGGACGACATCGACGTGCATTTCAAAGGGCAGGTGCTCACATCCGGGGGGCACGGATTTGCGGCCATCAGCCGCCAACGGCTGCTGGCGATCTTGCGCGAGAGGTGCGAGGAGTTCGGCGTGCGCATCCACTATCGCGAGCTCGCGCCGAAGCTCGAGGAGCTGCGGGCGTCATACGACCTCGTGGTCGGCGCGGACGGCGTCAACAGTCTCACCCGGAGTGCGGGCGCCGGCGTGTTTGAGCCCCAGCTCGACGTGAGGCACGCGCGATACATCTGGTTGGGCACGCCGCTGGTTCTCGACGCCTTCAAGTTCTTCATCGCCGACACGGACATCGGGACGGTGCAGGCCCACGCGTATCCGTACAGCACAGCGATGAGCACGTTCATCGTCGAGCTGTCCGAGGATGCGTGGAAGCGCAGCGGCCAGGTCGACTCGACCGAGCGGACGTGGAAGCCGGGCGAGAGCGACCAGGCCGGGATGGAATTCTGCGCCGAAGTATTCAGGGCGGACCTCAACGGGGCGCCACTCCTCGGTAACAACAGTCGCTGGATTCGCTTTCCCACGCTGCGCACCCGACGCTGGCGCGACGGCAACCTGATCCTCATCGGCGACGCGGCCCACACGGCCCACTTCTCGATCGGCTCGGGCACCAAGTTGGCGATGGAGGACTCTCTTGCGCTGGCGGCGTGCCTGCACGAGAACCCGAACGTGGAAACCGCGCTGGCCGCCTACGAGTCGGAACGCCGTCCGGTGGTCGAGAGCTCGCAGCGAGCGGCGCAGGCAAGCCTCGAGTGGTTCGAGAACATTGGGCAGTACACGCACCAGGAGCCTCTGCAGTTTGCCTTCAACCTGCTGACGCGAAGCCGGCGGGTGACCTACTCGAACCTCAAGGTGCGTGACCCCGAGTTCGTGGAACGGGTCGAGCACTGGTTCAGTCCGAACGGCACGTCCGTCCCGCCCATGTTCGTGCCGATTCGCCTCCGCGACCTCGAGCTGTCCAACCGCGTGATCGTCTCGGCGATGGACATGTACAGCGCCGAAGACGGGCTGATCGGCGACTTCCACCTGGTCCACCTCGGCAGCAAGGCGCTTGGGGGCGCAGCCCTGGTGATGACCGAGATGGTCTGCGTCTCGCCCGAGGGTCGCATCTCGCCGGGATGCGCAGGCATGTACGCGCCGGAGCACGAGGCGGCGTTCAAGCGCGTGGTCGAGTTCGTGCACACGCAGACCCCCGCCAAGATCGGGCTCCAGCTCGGCCATTCCGGACGCAAGGGGTCCACCAGGCTCATGTGGGAAGGGATGGACGAGCCGCTTGAGTCGGGGAACTGGGACCTGGTCGCCCCGTCACCTCTTCCTTATCTATCCGGCAGCCAGGTGCCGCGGGAGATGACCCGCAGGGACATGGACGTCGTTCGCGACCAGTTCGTCGAGGCCACGCGCATGGCCGAGCGCGCGGGCTTCGACCTGCTGGAGCTGCACTGCGCGCACGGCTATCTCCTGGCCAGCTTCATCTCGCCGTTGACCAATCGCCGGCGCGACGAATACGGCGGCAGCCTCGCCAACCGTCTGCGCTTTCCGCTCGAGGTTTTCGACGCCGTGAGGGCGGAGTGGCCCGCGCTTAAACCCATGACGGTGCGGCTGTCAGCCACCGACTGGTACGAAGGAGGGCTCAGCCCGGAGGAATCGGTCGAGGTCGCGCGCGCTTTCGCCGACCATGGCGTCGACGCCCTCGATGTTTCGACCGGCCAAACCGTCTCTGAGGAGCAACCCAGCTTCGGCCGCAGCTACCAGACGCCGTTCTCAGACCGCATCCGCAATCGCACCGGCGTCAAGACCATCGCCGTGGGTGCGATCAGCAGCTACGACGACGTGAACACCATCATCCTTGCCGGCCGCGCCGACATGTGCGCCCTGGGGCGCGCCCATCTATTCGACCCCGCCTGGACCCTGCACGCGGCGGCCGAGCAGGAGGTCGCGATCAACTGGCCGGTGCAGTTCCAGCGCGGCAGCAGGAAGCCGCCCGCGGGCCGGACCGACGGCCCACGACCCCGGCTGGAGCTGATCCGGGCCGGCGCGCGCGCGCGCCATCGCCGCTGGCGCCCTTGAGCACCCCTTGACCTCGCGTTGAACCGGCGGTCCGAACCTGTGCTCGGCGGTCGACAAGACCGACTAAGTACAGGAGGAACAAAGCGATGGAAGCCAGACAGACGATCGGAGCGAGCGCAGGCGCGAACGTTCTTCGGATCCTGCTCGCGGTTTGCGTGGCGATCGCGCTGGTCGCGGCCTTTGCAGCGATCAGCAGCGGTTTCGGAACCTCGCGCGGCAGCGGGTCCACCGTCGTGTACCCCGCGCCGGGTACCGTCCTCCGGCAGGACAACCCCGCCGGCTCGGACGAACACCCCGCGGCGGGCACGGTGCTCCGGCAGGACAACCCGGTCCTCGCCAGCACAGCGCCGAGCATCTACGTCCAGGGCGGCCGCCCGCAGGCCGTCTACGACGAGATCGCGCGACTCGAGCACCACTAGACCGGCGGTTCGCGGAGAGGAGGGAGTCACCGGCGGCTGCGGCCGTCGGTGACTCATATCCGCGTTTACAGCCGAGGGGACGACTGTCCATGTGAGGACGCTCAGAGTCCGACATAGGCGATGACCCCAATCACGACGAGGACCAGCGATGTGATTGTGTTGGCGTTCTTCTCCAGCCATTCGCCATGCATCTGGTAGCCGACGGCTGTCGCGACCAAAGTCAGCCCGACGAAGGTGATCATCGTCACCAGCGCGAATACTCCGAGCACTGACCCAACTGCGCCGACGCCGTAGGCGGCGGCAGCCAGGGCGAACGGCAGGAACGAGAGGTCCGGTGAAGCTGCGACTCCAAATGGAACGGCGATTGCCGACAGCCGGCCAAGGGTCGTTGGTCGATTCGAGCGCTCGGCGATCAATTCCGCCTGCTTCTGAATGAAGACTTCGTGATGGTGGCGATGAGAGTGGCGCACCCCACCATGCTCGTGCTCGTGCAAGTGATCACCGGACGCAGACAGAGCGGTGCCCGGCTGATGCCTGTGTTGATGGGCCTGATCGTCGATCTCTTGCCTGCTTGACGCGACAGTCTCCTGGTGCAAGCCGTCTTCGTCAGGCCCGTGTGCATGCGCGTGGCCGTGGCCGGTCAAACCCCAGGTCAAGAAGCCCAGGCCGGTTAAGACGAGGACTCCGCCGACGATGTGTCCTTGTTGAGTCTCGATCTCCCTCTGAAACTGAAGACCGATCACCGCGACGGCCGCACCCAACCCAATCGATGTGAGGACATGACCACTGGCCGCAAGAATCGTCGTCCTGGCCAGCCGCGCCGTGCTCCACCTCTGAGTACGGGCGACTACCGCAAGTGGGACCCAATGGTCGGGCAGGATCGAATGCACGACGCCGACCGTAGCTGCGCCCAGCAGGAGCAGACCGACGGCCGGTGGATGCACGCCTGGCACACTAGCCGACTGGCCGCCGAACTCATGCTGTATAGCTAGCAGGCCGTGGTGATCGTGGTGATGGGAGTTTCCGGCTCCGGCAAGACGACCGTCGCCTCGAAACTGGCCGGCCGGTTGGGGTGGCCCTTCGAGGAGGGAGACTCGCTTCATCCCCACTCCAACGTCGAGAAGATGAAGGCTGGCCATCCGCTGACGGACGAGGACCGGGCTCCCTGGCTCGATGCGATCGCCGCATGGATCGACGCCCGTCTCGATGCGCAGGAAAACGGAGTCATCACGTCCTCCGCCCTGAAGCGCCGCTACCGGGAGTTGCTGAATCGACGAGGCGGGGGAGTGGTCTTCGTCTTCCTCTCAGGCACGAAAGAGTCGATCGCGGAGCGACTCGAGCTCCGGCGCGATCACTTCATGCCGGCGGCGCTCCTCGACAGCCAGTTCCATGACCTCGAAACTCCTGCGTCCGACGAGCCTGCCCTCACCTTCGATGTCGAGGCGGTGGCTGACGCGATCGTCCAGGAGATCATCGACCGGCTGCAGCTCGGCCCCGGTTAGTCTGGACTATCCGAGCATTTGCATCGCGAGAACTCCGGTTAGTCCGGACTATCCGAGGTTTGGGTCGTAAGGGCTACGCGGAGAGGTCCTCGGCGCGGTACAGGATCTCGCCGGCGTTGTGGACGACGAGCCTGCCCTCGGCCTCGCGCCCTTCCCAGTCTTGCGGATTGATCTCCCGCGGGTCGAGATATCCGAGGTTGACGCGGCGGCATCGTTCTTCGGGAATCCCCGTGGCAAGGGTGACCCTGATACGCGGCCGCTCGTCGTTCGTGCTCGCGTCGTACGAGCCCGCGCCCTTGACATGGGTGCTGTGGGCCCTCACCACTCCAGGGACCGACGCGAATCGGTCGGGCTGCTTGGTGAAGTACTCGAGGACGTGGTAGCCGACCTCGTCGATGAGCCGTCCGTGGGTGAAGGAGATCTCGCTCAGACGGGGTGCGTAGATGACGACCTCGCCGCCGTCGACGATCGCGGGCTCCGTCTTGTACATCGCCTTCGCGGCCGTCCAGAGATCGTCGTAGATCTCGGACGGCACCGAGAGGACGCTGCGGTATCCGCGACGCACCCGCACGATCTCCACCTGCGACGAGAGGTCGGCCGCCTGGCTCCAGGACTCCCTGAAGTCACCGACGAAAAAGCCGCGCAAGCTTTCACCGCGCACCACCATCGCCACGCACGTGATGGGTTGGGGGACGAGGTCGGCGGCCGCGTCGATGAGACGGCGGACAGCGGTGTCTTTGATGCCGATCGTGTGCATGCTCGAGACCAACGCCCCCAGCCAGTGGGTCTGACTGATGATCTCTGGGCCCGCGATCCCTGGCACCACGTATTTCGCGCCGCCGGAAAATCCGGCCACCTCGTGGGGAAAGACCGGGCCACAAATGACCAGGTGGTCGTACTCGAGGATCGCTCGATTCAGGTCGACGGGTATCGCGTCCTGTAGCAGGCCGCCCGTCAGCTGCTCGACGGACGCCCCGTCGATGGTGCCCACGCGGGTCAGCGCCTCCGGCCGCTGCCATTCGTGGTTGAAGATCGTGGTCTTCGACTGGCGTTCGGATGCGCTCACGCCAACGAGCCGGTCGATCGCCTCCGCGGTCATGGGTGGATGCGTTCCCAATGCAACGACGTAGTCGAGTCGGGTCGATCGCTCACCCAGCAGCTCGCCGAAAAGTCGATAGAGCATGGGCATCGGCGCGTGGCGCGTCCCATCGGGGATCAGGACGAGGATTCGCTTGCCGGACGGGATTGCCTCAAGGCCGGTGCCAAGCGCGCCGCGGACGTCCTGCTCCGTCAGCTCAGATTCCGCTGTACGCACTGAACCCTCCATCGATCGGGACGACGACGCCGTTGACGAAGCGCGACCCCGGTCCGCACAACCAGATGACCGTCGAGGCGAGGTCATCCGGGATGCCAAAACGGCCCGATGGAGTGTGTTTGATGATCGCTTGCCCACGCGAGGTGAGCGTGCCGTCAGGCTCGTAGAGAAGTGCCCGGTTCTGCTCACCGACGAAAAAACCGGGCGCGATGGCGTTGACGCGAATCGCGGCGCCGTGGCGGCGCCCCAACTCGACGGCCAGCCACCGGGTCAGGTTCTCGACCGCGGCCTTGGCCGCGCCGTAGCCACCGACTCGGGTCAAAGCCGGCCCCGCCGACATCGAGGAGATGTTGACAATGGATCCACCGCCGGATCGGGCGATCGCCGCGCCGAATTCGAGCGTCGGAAGAAGCGTTCCCAACAGGTTGAGATCGAGGACGTCACGAAATGCGGATTCGGACATCGCGAACACATCACCGCCTTCAGGCACCACCGCCTGCGACGTGTTGCCGCCGGCGGCGTTCACCAGGATGTGCAGCTCGCCCCACCGGTCCATCAACTGCTCGCGAGCCGCCGCGAGCGAACCTCGGTCGCGCACGTCGGCCTGCAATGACATCTCCTGGTCGGCGGCGCGGCGCCGACCCAGCACTGCGACCCTGGCGCCGGCATCAGCCAGCGCCTTGGCGATCGCGTTCCCCAATACCCCGGTGCCGCCGGTGACCAGCGCCGACTTGCCGCTCAAGCCGAACATCGATGCCAGGTAATCGCGGCCATCGCTCATCCTTTCAGCGACCCTGCCGCGAGGCCGGCAACGATGTATCGCTGCACGACCAGAAACAGGATCATCGCTGGCAACGCGACCACCAGACTCGCCGCCATCAACAGGTTCCAGTACGGGATGGAGAAGCTCTCGGAGACGAAGAACTGAAGCCCTGGTCCAAGCGTCTTCGTCTCGGGGGACGTCAGCACGGATGCGAACAGGATGTCGTTCCAGGCCAGGAGAAACGAGAAGACAAACGTCACGACGATGCCGGGGACGGCAAGCGGCAGCGTGACGTGCCGTATGACCTGGAACCGATTCGCGCCGTCGACCATCGCCTGCTCCTCGAGCTCGACAGGAAGGCTCTTGACGTAGACGCTCAACAGCCAGATGGCAAAAGGCAGCGCAAAGGTCATGTACGTCAGCACGAGTCCCCAGTACGTGCCGACGATGCGAAGCTCGATCGACCGCTGAATGATGATGTAGATCACGAAGAGCGGCAGCAACAGCAGGATGCCCGGCACCGTCTGGGTCGCAAGCAGGGAAATCCGAAACGTGTTGCGGAACGGAAAGCGAAATCTCGCCACGACGTAGGCGGCCCCCAGCGCGACCAAAGAAGCGATCGCCCCGGTGCTGGTTGAAACGACGAGGCTGTTGCGCAGGTAGAGCCCCAGGTCGACGGTCTGCCAGATGCGCGCGAAGTTGACCCATTGTGGCTGGGTCGGCATGAGCAGGTCGCCTTCGCCCGCCGCGGCGTCCGTCTGCAGGGCGACCAGCGCCATATAGATGAACGGGGCGAGGACGAACACCGTGTAACTGAGGGCAAGCCCGTAACGCCATGAGGACCGTATCGCGGCCGCCATCTCAGTCGGTGTCTCCGACGCGCGCCGCTCGGAGGTAGATCACCGCCGGCGCGAGCATGATCACCAGGGCCACCACCGACATAGCGGCGCCGAGACCCAGGTTGAACGTGATGAACGAGTTGACGTAAATGTTCAGCGGCAGGACGTTGACTTCGTCGGACGGCGTCGGCCCGAACATGACGTAAGGCAGGGCGAAGTTGTTGAAGTGGTTGATGGTCGAGAGCGCTATCCCCAGCCCAAGCGTCGGAGCGATCAGCGGCAGGGTGATGCGGCGGAATATCCGGAGCGGGCCGGCGCCGTCGATGGTGGCCGCGTCGTAGACGTCGGCGGGGATCGTCTGGAGCGCCGCCAGCGCCATCAGGTAGATGAAGGGCCACGAAGCCCACACGTCGGCGATGATCAGCGCCCACAGCGTGCGTGGGCCGATGAGCCAGAAGGTTTCGCGCGAGCCCAGGTGCAGCGCCGACATCCACTGGTCCGCGATGCCGGTGTTGGTCATGAACACAAGGCGCCACAGGATCCCGTTGACGAACGTCGGGATGATGTAGGGGAGCAGGACCAGGGCGCGCAACACGGTGCGACCGCGCAGCTTGGTGTTCAGAAGCAGCGCAGCACCGACACCGATCGGCAGGATGAACAGCGTCGTCAAGACCGAAAAGATGACGCTCGCCTTGATCGAGCCGTAGAAGGACGGAGCCAGCGGCCCCCGCGGATTCAGGCCGTCGAGGTAATGCTTCAGTCCCACGAAGGGCGCGTGCGTCCAGTCACCGATCGTGTTCTGGTTGAGGCCGGTCAGGCTGATGTAGAAGGCGAAGACCATTGGTACGAAGACGATCAACACCAGCGGCGCCACGCTAGGCCACAAAAGGAAGTAGGGCACCGGTATCGCCGACCGGCGCCCTACGGATCGCCTCGCGCGGAAGCCAGAGACCGCCGCTCCGAGGGCGGACCCTTTGCTGGCCATCAGAGGCTGGCTTGCAGTTCCTGGTTCACTTGGGTCAGAGCCGCCTTCAGGTCAGCCGACGAGTACGACCCGGTTGCGGCGATCTCGGCCGCCATCTTGTTGATCGCCTTGCCGACCTCGACCTCGAGCGGACCCCACGCCGAGAAGAATGGTGTCGGGTACGCCTTCAGCGCCGCGTCGTACAGGGCCCCGTAGTTGCCCTGCTTGAGCTCCGGGTATTTGTCGAACGCGCCGAGCACGACAGGCTGCTGCTTGCGGAGCTTGAAGTACTGGTACTGGATGTCGGGGCTGACCACGACCTTGAGCAGGTTCAGCGCGAGCTCCTGGTTCTTGCTGTACTTGAAGAGCGTGTAGTACTGGCCGGACACGAAGCCCTGCGCCGGCTTGCCACCCGGTGGAAGCGACGACATCCCGTACGGCACCGTCGGTCCGAGCGTGAATTCGTACTGGCCGGCGACCGGCGAGTTGTCCCAGGTGACGATGCCGCCGGGACCGGTCATGACCGACATCCCGATCCTGCCCGTCGCGAACGCTTTGACCTCGTCGGCGCCCTTGAAGGCCGCATCCTGCCGCGCGGCGATCTTGAACTTCGCCATCCAGTCGAGCCAGAAGGCGCAAGCCTCGACCGCTTCGGCCGAGTCGAGCAGACCTTTCTTGCCGGTGGAATCCATCAGCTGACCCCCGAGCTGGGTGACGAACAGCCAGATCTTGTGCCAGGGGTCAAAGCCATCGGCCGGCGCCATGGAAGTGCCCCACTGGTCGGTCCCGTTGGTCATCTCCTTCGCCGCGGCGACGAAGTCGTTCCAGTTCGTGGGCACGCTGTTGATCCCAGCGGCCTGGAACATCGCCTTGTTGTGCACCATCGCCCAGGGGTTGCCGCTGACCGGTACCGCAATCAATTTGTTCGGCGATGGGCCGCTCATGGTCAGCTGCGGCTGCAGGAAGATCTTCTTGCCGCCGAGGTGATTCCACATGTCGTCCGTGAAGACCTCGAAGCTTCCAGTGGCGTACGCGGTCGGAACCACGGTGGATCCGAACTCGAAGATGTCAGGTCCTTCCTGCGCCGCCGATGCAGTCTCGAGCTTGGTCGTCTCTTCCGCCGCCGACGCATAGGTGTCGTAGGTGAACGACGACCCTGGGTTCTCCTTCTCGAATTGCGCCTTGATCGTGTCCATGAGCTGCGCCTGCTGCTGGGGGTGAGCCGTGTCCTTGGCGATGAAAAGCGATAGCGTGGCCGGTCTTGGCGTTCCGGTCGCCGGCGAGCTCGTTGTTTGCGCGCAGGCCTCGAGAAAACCGGGCACGGTGGCGGCGGCCGCGGCGCCCATCCCCGCGACCTCCAGGAAACGCCGTCGGGTCAGCTTGCGATCGATCAATCCACCCATTTCCCATCTCCCATGCCCATCAGTGAGGGTTCACCGCCGTCTCGGCCAACAGCTTTCGCAATGCGGCCAGCGCGACAGCGAACCGCTGCGCCGCATCCATCTCGTGCAGGCGAAACTGGAGGTGCGGCTCGATGACGAGGAAGCCGCGGTAGTTCTGCCTGTCGAGGGCCTCGAGCAGATCGGGGAGCTGACCTTCACCCCTCCCGGCGGGGCGCACGCTCGCCATCAGCTGCTCGTCTGGGGCCCTGGCGGGATATGGCGGGCCTCCCTCCCGGTCAACCCCGACCGCGTCCTTGACGTGGAAATGCGCGACATGAGGCGCAAGCAGCGGCCACGCCTCGTCGTACGGCCTGACACCGACGTGCACGAAGTTGGCCGGGTCGAACGCAATGCGCAGGGCTGGCGAGGCGACCGATTCGACCAGGTCACGGCAGCGCTCGGCGTTATCACCGTAGATGTAGCTCTCGTTCTCGTGGACGAGCACCAGCTCGCCCCCCTCGGCCTCGCGGGCGAAGCGCGACATGCGGCGAAGGACCTCGTCTCTGAAATCCGCATATCTGCCGTCAGGGATGAAGAAGGAAAAGATCCGGATTCGCTTCGTCCCAAGCCGCCGCGCCGCGGCCATGGCCGCGCGAAGGCGTGCCAGCTCGGAATCGAACTCGTCCTCGATCGATACCTTGCCTACTGGTGAGCCGACCGCGGAAACGGTCAAGCCGGCGTCTCTTAGCAAACGGTGTGCGCGCGTGAGCATGTCTCCATCCATATCGACGACATTGACTCCCCACGCCGAGCGCAATTCGAGTGCCGACACCGAATGCCGTTTCAGGACGGCGATCTGACCCTCAAGATCTGGGGCGATCTCGTCGCCGAAAGCGCTGATTGGCCACCGATCAACCACGAGCTGCCTCCAGGCGCCGATGGGATTCGCGCAGGATGAGTTGAGACTCGAGCACCAGCTGCTGGCCCTCGGTTGTCTCCCCGCTGGACGAGAGCAGGAGACGCGCGGCGACCTCGCCCAACTGCCACGCCGGCTGTTCGACCACTGTGAGGGTCGGCGTGACGAGCTCCGCCCACGCGGCGTCGCCGAAACCAACGATGGCGATGTCCTCGGGCCAGCGGAGGCGGCGTGCGCGGAGCGCCCATAGAACGCCGGAAGTGAGAATCACGCTGCTGCTGAAGATCGCGTCCGGGCGCTTGGGCAGCGAAAGAAGGTCGAGTGTGCTTTGCCGGCCATGCTCGGCGGTGAACGGGCCGAGCCGCACGTAACGCTCATCGAGCTTGATCCCGGCCTCATGCAGCGCTTCGCGGTAGCCGCGCAGGCGTTCACGCGCCGTGGAGATGCGCTCCGGGCCGTTCACCAGAGCGAGGCGCCGATGCCCGCTTTCGATCAGCAGGCGCGTGGCACGAAGAGCGGAGCCGTAGTTGTCCATCACGACGCGACTGAGGCGCGTATCCCCACCGTCCCGGTCCATCAGCACGACAGGCACTCCGCGAGATCGAAGGTGTTCGACCTCCTCGGGCACATCGCCGGTCGGCGTCAAGATCAGGCCATCGACACGCGCTCGAGCGAACGCGTTGAGGGCTTTCACCTCGCGTTGTGGATCGTCGGCGCTCGACGCGACCACGAGCATGTGGCCGGGCTCGTCCACTACCGACTCCATTCCCGCAACCGCCTGGGTGAAAAAGCTGTTCGTGGGGTCGGGGACGATCGCACCGATCGTCAATGTGCGCGTGTGTGTCCGCGTGCGTAGGCCGGCCTCGTAGCCCACGCGATGCATAGCCGCGACGACGCGCCTGCGCGTGTCCTCGCCGACGGGCTTGGGTCCGCGGTTGACGACGTAGGAAACAGTGGCCAGAGAGACGCCAGCCGCGCGCGCGACATCACGCATTGAGATTGAGTTCAATTTGTTCGACTCAGCGTTCGACTGACTTCGAGCCTATCACAGAATTGTTGAGTGCGGGGTCAACACCTAGAATGGTCGAGGCGACCAAAATTGTTCGACCCACTGTTCGAATGAAGGTAGGGTGTTGCGCAGCAGCCGGTGAGATCGGTGTGCTCGAAGGTTGCCCTGGCTTGGACTACGTGGAGTTGCCGGTCGCGAGGGCCCTGATGGACGGCACAGAACAGTTCCACGTTCTGGAAACCACGCTGGGTTCGTCCCGGATCCCCGCGTACGCGGTCAATGTGTTCCTTCCGCCCACGCTGAAAGTCGTCGGGCCGGGTGCCGACCCTGCTGAGCTGGGCGCCTACGCCGGGGTCGCTGTCGAGCGAGCAAGCCGGCTGGGTGTCAAGTTGCTCGTCTTCGGCAGCGGCACTTCGCGTCAGGTGCCGGATGGCTTTTCTCACACCGTTGCGCTTGACCAGTTCGAATCTGCAGTCCGGGCGGTTCACACGAAGGCGTCGAAACGCGGCATCACCCTGGCGCTCGAACCACTGCATGCCGAGGAGACAAACCTTCTCAATACTTTGGGTGAGACTGCGGAGTTCATCCGCAAGCGACACTTGGATGGAGTCCGGCTAGTGGCCGACCTGTGGCACATGGAATGTGAGCGCGAACCGCTCGATGCGTTAGGGCCCGCGGGTGACCTGGTCGCACATGCACACGTGGCGGCGGACAAGCGACGCGCGCCGGGGCAGGCTGCGGATCACATCGAACCTTTCCTGCGCTATCTGCGTGAGTCCGGCTACGCGGGCGCGTGCTCCATCGAATGCAACTGGACCGACCTTGTGCGCGAGCTGCCGGCCGCCGTGGCGCGTGTTCGCGAGGCCCTGGTGGCGGCAGGATTCGGGAGGTGAAGCTCGCATTCAGCACACTCGCCTGTCCTGGATGGTCGATCGACGAGGTCGCGGAGGCGGCGAGGCAATACGGCTACGACGGCATCGAGCTCCGCTTGCTGGACGGCCGGCTGATCGATTCGTCGCTCAGTACGGCTGACCGAGACCGGGTACGCAAGACATTCCAGGACGCAGGTTTGCCGATCGTCGCGCTCGACACCTCGGTCCGCGTCGCGGCGGATCCCCCGGAGCCCGCCCTTCGCGAGCTGAGCTCGCTGATCGAGATCGCATCTGCATGGGGCTCGCCAGTGGTGAGGGTCTTCGGAGGCGATTGGAGTGCCGGCCGATCGCCCGAAGATGCCGTCGGCCAAGCCCGCTACGTTCTCGGCGAGGCGTCCGCCGTGGCGGAGCGAGTCGGGATTGCTATCGCCCTGGAGACGCACGACTGTTTTTCCGGCGCGGACATCGTGGCCGAGGTCCTCGATGGGCTGCCCGGCGCCGCGGCCGCCCTGTGGGATGTCGCCCACCCGTTTCGCGTCGGCGATGATGCAAACAAGGTGGTCCAACTTCTCGGCGGCCGCATCGCTCACGTTCACGTGAAGGACGCGCGCCGCAACGCGGCGAGCCCCGACGGATGGGAGCTCACCCTGCTCGGCGACGGCGAGGTGCCGGTGAGGTCATGCCTCGATGCCCTGAGCGCCGCGGGCTACGACGGATGGATCTCGGTCGAGTGGGAGAAGCACTGGCACCCGGAGCTTGCCGAGCCGGAGGTCGCGCTTCCCCAGTTCGCCGCGATGCTGAGAAGCTGGAGGGTGCAGTCATGAGCGAAAGGAAGCACGGCTTCGGGATCATCGGCGGTGGCGTCATCGCTCCCTTCCATGCGAGGGCGATTGCCGAGCTACCCAACGCGCGGCTGGTCGCCGTGGCCGACGCAGTGCCGGAGCGAGCGCGAGACCTTGCTTCGGACTTCGAAGTCCTCGCCCTGGACATCGATGAGCTGCTGGCCCGCTCCGACATCGACGTCGTGTGCGTTTGCGTGCCCAGCGGCGCGCACGCCGAGACAGGCGTGCGGGTGGCGGCAGCCGGCAAGCACGTCGTCGTCGAAAAACCCATCGAGGTCACGCTGGAGGCCGCGGACCGGCTCATCGACGCCGCTCGCGAACGGGGCGTTGTCCTTTCGGTCATCTCGCAGCACCGATGGGATGCCGGCGTGCGTGAGCTGAAGCAGCTCGTCGATCAGGGAAGGCTCGGGCGGCTGGTCCTTGGCGACGCGATCGTCAAGTGGTACCGCACCCAGCAGTACTACGAGAGCGGCGCGTGGCGCGGTACGCGACGCCTCGACGGGGGCGGGGCGATGATGAACCAGGGCATCCACTACGTCGACCTGCTGCAGTGGGTGATGGGACCTGTGGAGCGCGTTTTCGCTCGCACTCGCACGTTGGCGCACGAGCGAATCGAGGTCGAGGACATCGCAACCGTCGTGCTCGGCTTCGCGAGCCGGGCCGTCGGAGTGATCGAGTGCTCGACCGCCGTTTATCCCGGCCTACCCGAGCGACTCGAGATCTCCGGCACGGGCGGCACCTGCATCGTCGAGGCGGGGGCGCTGAGAGCCAGGGAGCTTAAGGACGAGCACGGCGAAACTTCGCCCTACGGCGGCGCTGTGCAGCCGTCCGACGGAGGGGCCGCGAATCCAGCCGACATCTCCTACGCCGGCCACCGAGAGCAGCTGCGCGACGTTCTCGAAGCCATCGACGCCGGCCGACCTCCCTCGATCGATGGCGCTGAGGCGCGCAAGCCGCTCGAGATCATCCTCGCCGCGTACGAGTCGGCGCGCACCGGGGCCGACGTCGCGCTGCCCCTGGTCCGGGTTTGACGGCGCTCGACGTCGACTCACCGGACATCGGCCCGGTGCTCGAGAGGCTGCGGCGTGACGACGTGATGGGCCAGATCCTCGAACGGCGTGGACGAATGGCGGAGCTGGCCACCGAAGCCGGTGACGTGAAGCTCGATTGGAGCGACCAGGTGGCGCGGGCGCTCGACCATCCCGAATCTCTCGCCGCCGTGGAGGAGATGGCGCAATCGATTCGGTCGCGATTCGAGCACCTCATCTGGTCGGGCATGGGTGGGTCGATCCAGGCGGTGCACACGCTGAAAGGACTTGGCCTCTTCGACGGTGCTGGCGTCCAGGTCCACCCGCTCGACAGCACCGACCCGGCGTCGCTGAACCGACTTCTGCGCGAGGTAGGGAACGGCCTGGAGAAAACCCTGATGGTCGGCGTGAGCATGGGAATGACTTCCGAAGAGCCCATCACTCACCTTCGGTGGTTCGAGGCGCTGCTGAAGCGCCACGGAATCGACCGACCGGGAGGCCACGTGATGGTGATGACGCTGCCGGGATCATTTCTCGACCGGTTCGCCGTCGACGCGGGGGCAACCCGAGTCGACATCCAGCTCGACGGCGCAAGCCACATTCCCGGACGCATGAGCGCGCCGTCGACGCGCGTGTTCCTACTACCCGCCGCTCTTGCGCGGCCTGGAAGTCTTCGCGAGGTCCTGCGTCGGTGTGATGCCGAGGCTGAGCTCCATTCCGAAATGGTGGAAAGCGACCCGTTCGTGCGGCTGGCTGCGTGGCTGTCGACGCAGATCGACGCAGGCCGCGACATGCTCCTCCTGGATATCCCGCGGCGATGGGCCGCCCTGGCGCCGTGGGTGGAGCAGGTGGTGGAGGAAAGCCTCGGCAAGGGAGGCCGCGGACTCCTGATCTTCCACGACCAGGATCTGCGATTGGCGGGCGCCTGGCCCGATCGCTTCTCGATCCTGCGTATCGCCGAAGGATCCGGCGCTCGGCTGCCCGACCGGCCGCTCGCGACGCTCAACCTCAATGACGGGACGGATTCACTCTCGCGAATTGCCACCACCGCCCGCTTCTTCGCCGGATGGAACCTCGCCGTGGCGATCATCGGCTACCTCCAGGGGATCACCTTTGCGGGGCAGCCGGCGGTCGAGCTCTACAAGTCGTACGCGCGCCGCCTACGCGACGCGCCGGGCGAGCTTCCATATCCGGCGGAGGAGGTGACCGCAGCAGGCCTGGCGGAACTGGTCCGGAGCCTCGAAGCGGCCGGGCGCCTGGGCTATTTCGACCTGACTGTCAACGGCGCCCCTGAAGGGCCCCTGTGGGACGCGGCTTGCGAGGCGGGTAGGCGGTTCGGCAACGAGGTGCTGCGCCGTCCGGTCAAGATCCGCTCAGGCCCTCGGGACTATCACTCGACGGAACAGAGCGAAACCGACGGCCCTGGGGACCTGCTTTCGCTCCGGATCCTGGTCCGCGATCCTGAGCCCGTGAGGGAGGGGGACTACAGCGCCCGGTTCCTCCACGCCCAGGCCCTCGGCACGTTTTTCGCGATGCGCGACGCCGGCCGCCCGGTGCTCCTCGCGACGGTTGATCGCGACGGCGCGGCCGATTCTCTGAAGGAGCTGCTCGACCGTGCCGCCACTGAGCTCGAGCGGGTTAAGCGCTGACGTCGGAGACGCGCGCCAACCCACGAGTCGCGGGCGTCAGGGAGCGAATGTCCTCGAGCTGATGACGAATCCAGCGCGCGACGTCGTTGGTCGCGACGATCTGGTTGATCGCCGTCGATCGTTCGGATCGCTCGAGCTGGGGCATTTGCAATGCCCGATGGATGGCCCTCGCGGTCAGCTCGACGTCAAATGGGTTCACGGTCAATGCATACGCGCCAAGCTCTTCGTGTGCGCCGGCGGATTCGGACAGGACCAGGACTCCGGAACGCTGATTGACGGTCGGGCCTTCCTTCGCGACCAGGTTCATTCCGTCCAGGATCGGGTTCACCAGCAACACGTCGTAGCTG
>DASYZS010000210.1:0-7406 GCA_035945895.1 Candidatus Dormiibacterota bacterium
GCCCGCCTACATAAAAGGAAGAGTGCTGTTCGGGCTGGACCTGGCACGCGATTCGATCGCCCGGGCTGGTCATGCGGTGCTGGTCGAGGGTCAGTTCGACGTCATCACGTGCCACCAGTTCGGGGTGACGAACTCGGTTGCTGTCTCGGGCACTGCGCTGACCGAGGACCAGGTGCGCCTGCTCAAGCGCTTCGCCGACGAGGTGGTTCTCGTCTTCGATTCGGACCGGGCGGGCCGCGAGGCTGCGCGCAAGGCCGCCGTCCTGGCGGCGCAGCACGCGATGCGCACGCGGGTGGCGACGATCCCGGACGCCAAAGACCCGGACGAGTTTCTGCGCTTTGGCGGGGCCGAGGCGCTTGCGCGGTGGGGTGAGGTCGTGGATCGGGCACCGTCCGGTTTCGAAGCCGGCGTGGCGGAGCTGTCCGCTGGGCTCAATCCGAGCAACTCGAACCAGGTGGAGCAGGTCGGCATGCGGCTTCGGGAGTGGATCCGCCAGTTCCCGCCCGACCTGCACGAGGCGTACGCGGAGCTGGCGGAGCGCAAGACCGGAATCTCGCGGCACCTGTTGCTTCGGGACCCGGAGCCGGTGCCTGCTCGCCCGGTCGCTGCTGCGCCTGCTGCGACGCGTTCGCTGTCCTCCAGGAAAATGACGCCGAGCCGATATCTCGTACAGTTGCTTGCCGTCCGGCCGGCGGCGTTCGATCGGGTGCGGCTCATGCACCTCGCGGATCAGGTCGATCCGGACGTTCGTGAGCTTTTCGTCCGTATGCTGGAAAGCTACGAACGGGCAGGGTCGGGCGGGCTCGAAGCCGACCTTGTGGGCTACCCGGCCGACGAGCAGGACCTGATCAGAAGGGCGTGGGCGGCACCCCCGCCGAATGTTGATGACGAGGTGGCAGTTGAGCTTGCGGAGAGGATCCGCCTTGAGCACATGAAGGGTATGCACAGTGGGATAATCCGCCAGCTGTCCGAGGCCGAAAGGGGCAGGGACTCGGAATCGGTGGCGCGATTGGAGACTGAAGCCAGGGAGCTGGCCCGCGCCATCACAGATATGGAAAGGAGAGGGTAGACATCGCTCGGGTAGTGAAGCAGGCGGCGGCCAAGGCGCCGGCGAAACCGGCGGTGATCAAGCAGGTGGTGGTGAAACCGGTGGCGGTGAAACCGGTGGCGGTGAAACCGGTGGCGGTGAAGCAAGTTGTGACCAAGCCCATCGTTACCAAGGCGGTGGTCACCAAACCCGTCGCGGCCAAGCCCGCCAAGGCGGCCAAGGTCGTCGATAAGCCGGAGCAGAAGTTCGAGGACGAGCTGATGTCCGTCGCCGAGCAGCTCATCATCAAGGGCAAAGAGCAGGGCTACCTGACTCCCGACGACATCCTCCAGGGATTCCCGGAGATCGACGCCGAGCCGGACCAGATCTTCCGGATCTTCGCGGCCTTCAAAGAGATCGGCATCGAGGTCACGGACGGGGAGAAGGACTTCGAGGAAGTCGAGCAGATCGACGACGAGATGTTGCTCGACATCGAGATGATGGACTCGGTCTCGCTCGACGACCCGGTTCGAATGTATTTGAAAGAGATTGGGCGAGTCTCGCTGCTGACCGCGAACGACGAGGTCGAGCTCGCGCAGGCGATCGAGGCCAAGCCACTGCACGACGCGATGAAGGCCCTGAGCGTGACCGAGGAAGTTGACGGGCGCCAGCGGTCGATCGACGAGCTGCTCCCCGAGGTCGTCGAGCGCCTCGTCACGGTCAAGCGCAAGGGCCAGCAGGCGCAGATCGCCCAGGAGCTGATCGGCCTGATGGACCTCGGCAAGCTCCAGAACCTGACCGACGCCGCCGCCGCCGAGCGTAAGCGCCTGACCAACGGCACCCGCCCGCGCCTCCGCGCCGAGGCGCTCGAGCAGTACCGCATCGCCCGCTACCGGCTGACCGGGCGCTACGAGCGCGCGTATGAGGCCAAGCAGCGCCTCACCGAAGCGAACCTACGCCTGGTCGTCAGCATCGCCAAGAAGTACATCGGCCGCGGCATGTCCTTCCTCGACCTGATCCAGGAAGGCAACATGGGCCTGATTCGCGCGGTCGAGAAGTTCGACTACCACAAGGGATACAAGTTCTCGACCTACGCCACGTGGTGGATCCGGCAGGCCATCACCCGCGCCATCGCCGACCAGGCACGCACGATCCGCATCCCGGTGCACATGGTCGAGACGATCAACAAGCTCGTGCGGGTCTCGAGACGCCTGCTCCAGGAGCTGGGCCGCGAGCCGAGCGACGACGAGATCGGCGAGGAGATGGGAATCACCCCGGAGAAGGTCCGCGAGATCGTCAAGGTCTCCCAGGACCCAGTCTCCCTCGAGACTCCGATCGGCGAGGAAGAGGACTCGCACCTCGGCGACTTCGTCGAAGACCGCGAGGCAGTCTCCCCAAGCGACGCAGCCTCGCTCACGATGCTCCACTCCGAGGTCGAGGACGTGCTCGATACGCTCACGCCCCGAGAGCGCCGCGTGCTCCAGCTGAGATTTGGGTTGATCGACGGCCACCAGCGCACGCTGGAAGAGGTCGGAAAGCGCTTCGGAGTGACGAGGGAGCGCATCCGCCAGATCGAGGCCAAGGCCCTACGCAAGCTCCGCCACCCGTCCCGCTCGAAGAAGCTGCGCGACTACCTGGAGTAGATCCGGGCGAGAATTAACCCGTGCCGGTCGTAACGGTCGGACGGCAGTTCGGGGCGGGGGGCGCCACGGTCGGCCACCTGCTGTCCGAGCGCCTGAAAGCCGACTTCCTCGACTCGAACATCATCGACGAGGTCGCGCGTCGCCTCCAGCTTCCCAAGGAAGAGGTCGAAGCCGAGGACGAGCACCCCGGATCCTTGCTCGCAAGACTGCTCGTGGCGCTCGGAAGCGCCAGCAGCGAGCCCCTGATCCCGCCCGAGGCCACCGCCTGGACGCCTCCCAACGCCGCGCCCACCTTCGACACCCGCAAAGCCGTGCTGCAGATCACGCAGCATGTCATCCAGGAGGCGGCGCGGAGTGGCAACGTTGTCATCGTCGGCCGGGGCGGCGCCTACATCCTCCGCGACTTCCCGGGCGCCCTCCACGTGTTCCTCCGCGCAGCCGAAGACGTGCGTGTGAAAACGATCATGGAACGCTTCAACATCGCCTCCGCAGACGAGGCCAGGAAGCGCATGAAGCTCACCGATGAAAACTGGACCTCGTATATCAAGCAGGTCTACGGCCACGACCGCAATCACCCAGCGCACTACGACATGGTTCTCGACACCGGACGCCTCGGCTACGACGCCGTGATCGAAACCATCCTCGTCGCGCTCAAAGACCGCAAGCCGATACGCTAAGCACCCCTATGGTCCATTCCCTCGGATCACGCACGTCCGGCGTCGACGGCTCGAGCGAAGGCGGCCGGATCAACACCATCAACCTGTCGGGAGCGCTCGTCATCTACGGCGTCGGCCTGCTCCAGGAGCTCCGTCCGGCCAATCCCAAGAGCAAGCTCAGCGTCGAACCCATTCAGGTCGACGGCATCTGGTGCCTGGAGCTCACCTACCAGGGAGACCAACCGAAGGCCGTGCCCGAACACTGGCGTGGTCACCGCATCGTCCTGAAGCAAGTCCAGCCCCCACCGCCGGGTGCCTGACGCGTTCACACCGGACGCCAAAGTCCGGCAGGTCCTCGAGAAGCTGGGTGAGAGCGGAGTCGAAGCGCTTCGTCGCCACGGTTATGAGGTTGGCGAGGGATTCGTCGACGTGCTTTCCCAGTACCAGACGCTGGAGCACGCCGCTCGCCAGGACCGGTTGCGCGACCTCGACGGACTCCTCCGCGAGCTGAACGGCGCGCGCTGAAACGTCGCCAAACATTTACATAGATATGAGCTATTCAATCGGCGACCCGAGGTGTAAGCTGCCACGAAACTGATTTCTGGATCGTTATACAGGTCGAGGATTACGTCAATGCAAAGGTCGCGAGTGGAATCAGACAAAGGGAAATGCTCCTGTGGACGTCGCCTGAAAGACGCGGCCGTCTACACCTACCGCTCCCACACCGACCGCTTTCTCTTTCACCGCTGTGAATGCGGCGCGGAGTGGACCATCCACCTGGTTGACGTCGACCCGACCGAACCCGTCAGCTCCGACGAGGTGCTCGAGGTTCACAAACAGCTCGCGGGCTTCGAAGGCTCGATCGCGGAGCTGCTCCAGCCCCACACCTCCGCCTAGCCCAGAAACAGGCTCAGCTCCGGGGTATCGCGAGCCACCAGCGCGCCGGCTTCCGCTCCTGCAGGTCCAGCGGGCGCGAGTCGACGCCCCAGAACCCAGCCGCGAGGCACAGCGCGACGATGATCAGGACTGTCATCAAAACCTCCACGACATGAGTGTTCCCAACCTGAATGTCCGGAGCAACAGGAGTTTTCCCGATAAAATATCGCCGTGGCGAATAATTGGGCCAGCGTCGAGCTCAAGCACCTCCGGGCGCTCCGCGCGGTCGCCGAAAGCGGCACGTTCTGGGCCGCGTCCGAGAGGCTGAACAGCTCCCTCTCTACCGTCAGCGACCACATCAATGAGCTGGAGGCGCTGGTCGGCCAGCGGCTCGTCGAACGTTCCAGGGGCCGGCGCACTGTCGCCCTCACCGAGGCCGGCCGTCTGCTGCGCGGCCACGCCGACGCCATCGAGTCGCGCATCCACGCCGCCGAAGCCGACTTCCGCGCCTTCGCCGCCGGCCAGTCCGGCGCCCTCCGCGTCGGCGTGTACCAGAGCGTGGAGAACAAAATCCTGCCCGAGGCTATGCGCCGATTTCGGGCCGGGTGGCCGAACGTCGACATCACGCTGACCGAGGACTCCTACGAGGCCAGCCTGGTCGACGGGGTGGAGCGCGGCGACCTCGACGTCACCTTCTCCATCGAGCCGATTCCGGAGGGGCCTTTCGCGGTGCGCCGGCTGATGCGCGACCCGTACGTGCTCGTAGTGCCGGCGGGATCAGAGGTTCCGGGCCCGACCTTCAACCTCGCATCGCTCGACGGAGCGCCCATGGTGGCCTACCAGCACCTCAGGCACCAGGACCTGGCCGAGGACTTCTTGCGAGCCCGTGGCGTGAGGCCAAAGATCGTGTTCCGGTCCAACGACAACGGGACCGTGCAGGCCATGGTCGCCTCCGGCCTCGGCTGGGCGCTCGCGCCGCTGCTGGCCGTCGATGAGAACGACCCACGCATCGAGCTCCGGCTGCCCGCCGATCCCATCCCGCCCCGCGTTCTGGTGGTGGTTTGGCACCGCGACCGCTATCGCCCGCCCTCGGCGCAGGCTTTCGTCGAAACCGCAGTGGCCGTGGCCGCCGAGGTGGAGCGGAGTCACCAGGGGATCCTCGCGCGGATCAGCCGCCGGCGGCGCGAACCACGAAAACGAGCTCGAGCCCGTCCACCTCGTCCTCCTGCGTCCCGACCTGCGTGAACCCCAGCGCGTTCACGACCGCGAGGGACGGTGCGTTGTCGGGCGAGACGGTCGCGTAGACCTCGCGCTCGCCCTGCTCGAACGCGAAGGACACCAGGCCTCGCGCCGCTTCCTTGGCATAGCCGCGGCCGCGGAACTCGCTGAACACGGTGTAGCCGATCTCCGCCCGGCCTATCGTCTCGGGCGGCCCATGGAATCCGCAGTGCCCCACCGCTCGCGACCCGCGTCCAGCCATCACACGCGCCATCCACTGGCGCTTGTCCGGCTCGGCCTCCATCCGTCGCAGCTGGATCGGCAGAAAGCCCGTCAACTCATCCACATTGGGAAACTCGTGAGGGAGTCTCAAGCCCAGCGTTCTCTCCGCGGCCGGACTGTCGATTGCGATCAGCTGCCGGATGGCCTGCGGCGCCAGCGCCACGAGCTCCAACCGCTCGGTGCGAATCGGCGCCACTTTCACCTGGGCAGCAAGACTCGAAGAGCGCTGACCTCGGCGCTGATCGTTGCCGGCGTGCGTCCGACCGGGACGTTGTCGGCGTACACCCGCATGCGCGGCCTGGTGGTCACATGCAGCTTCTTGAACTTGAACACCTGCGCGCCTGGGTCGCCGCCCTCGGTGAACGGCAGCGCAGACTTGAGCGCGCGCGTGGCGATGTCGGTGCGCGTCTCCCCCGCGTGCACCGAGAACTCGAGCTTGGGAGTCATCGGGTTGCCGCCACCGATCGCAAGCTGGTTTCCCATAGTCGCCGTGTTGCTGAAGACGAGCGACATCGCCGCCCCGCTGCCTTCGATGTCGCCGCTGAGCTCATAGCGAAACCGCCTGGCCGCAATGACGTCCTTCAGCTTGTGCGCCACCTTGCCGAACTCCTTCTCCTTGGCCGATTCGCCGAGCGCGATGGTTTCGCCGAACAGCCCGATCGCGCACGCTTCGACGAACACGTAATCGTTGACGCGGCCCAGCGTGATCGGCCGCGGCCGGCCGTTGCGCGCGACGTCGATCGCGGTCTCGAGCCTGGTCGGCAGTCCCAACGCAAGAGCCAGGTTGTTGTACGTGCCCAGGGCGATGATGCCGACCGGATGCCGGGTGTCGGCTAATCGCCGCACGACCCACTCCACGCTGCCGTCTCCGCCCGCCACCACGATCCGACCCGCCCTGGTCACGAGCTGGGCGAGGTCCATGCTCGGATCGAACTCGACTATCGAGTAATCGGCGAAGGCTCGGCGCAGCTTCCGGTCCGCCTGCTCGTTCAACCCGCCCGACTTGGGGCTCAACACGAGCAGGCGGCTCGTCAGCTTTGGCATTGGGGACACCAGTACGCCACTCGCGCCTGCTCGCCCTGCGCGCGCGCCCTGATGAGGGTCCCGCACCTCGGGCACGGCCTTCCGGCGCGGCCGTGCACCGCGCCACGACCGTAACCGGGAAAGCGCCGGCGGAACCCTCCGCCCAGGTTGGCAAGCATCGCGTGCCTTGCCGCTTCGAACAGACCGGCAAGCTCCTCGTCGGACAGCTCCCCCGAGCGCTTCCAGGGATTCACCCTGCGCTGCCACAGCGCCTCGCACCGATACACGTTGCCGATCCCCGCCGTGACCCGCTGGTCGAGCAGCAGCTCGCCCGCAGGCACGCTGCCGAGCGACCGGGCCCGTTTCACGACCACCTGGGCATCCCAATCCGCGCCGAGGATGTCAGGACCCAGATGTCCGACCTTCGTCGACTCGTCGCGAACCAGCTCGACGACCGGTGCGGCAAAGCACGCGGCGACAAGGTCCTCGGTTTCCAAAAGCGCCCTCAGCTGCCACTCGGGTCGCGACCACCGCTGGCCCCGCGAGTAGACCTGCCACACCCCGCGCATGCGCATGTGCGTGTGCAGAGCTAATCCGTTGTCGAACCGGATCATCAGGTGCTTTCCGACGGGCTGCACGTCGCTGACGGTCGTGCCGGCGAGCCTTCGCAGCCGGTCGGGA
>DASYZS010000211.1:0-10538 GCA_035945895.1 Candidatus Dormiibacterota bacterium
GACTCGGGCGCCGGCCGCTTCTTCAACAGCCTCCACTTCTGGTCGGTGCAGCTGTTCTTCATCTTCATGGTCCTGCACCTGTGGGGTCAGTACTTCATGGCAGGCTGGCGCAGCGGGCGCGCGGCGACCTGGGCGATCGGCGTCGTCATCTTCGGCGTCAGCATCCTGACCGCTTTCACCGGATACCTCTCGCAGCAGAACTTCGACTCGCAGTTCATCGGCGTCAACGCAAAAGACGCAATGAACGCCGCCGGCGTAGGCGCGTTCTTCAACGTCTTGAACTTCGGCCAGATGTACGGGCTGCACATCATGTTGCTGCCGATCGGGGTGACGATCCTGGTCGTCTGGCACATCGTCATGGTCCGGGCCCGCGGCGTGGTCAAACCAATCGATCCAGAAGGAGGCGTGCGGCCATGAAGCCGATGGGCGCGACCCAACAGGAGTACTACCGCGGGGTCCGGATGGTGCCGTACGACCTCGTCAAAGAGCTGGTGTTGGCCCTCGCGGGGGTTGGCATCGTGGCGATCTTCGTGGCGGCGGTGTTGTCCTCCCCAGACGTGGCGCCGGTCACCATCGCCGCCTGGGCGCAAGGCGATCCGGTCGACTTCGTCACGACCGCGACAGGTGAGCTGGCCGGCACCACGACGAGCGCCGGCTACGGCAATCCCTACAACACCAACGGCCCCGGACAAGCCTGGGGTCCGATCGCGCCACAGAAATGGTTCGGCACGCGTATCCCGATCGACTCGGCCGACACCTTCGTCATCCAGCCCCTGCAGCGCGCCTCAACCGGGAACCCAGATTTGGGCACGGCGCTTGACACCTGGCAGAAGGCAAGCTCGGACGACCAGGGCAAGTGGACGGACGCCTACACGAAGGCGCTCGCGAAAGCTACTGTGCAGGACGGCAAGGTCGTGGTGGCCGACGGCGACTACGGACCGCTGCCCGTGATGATGTCCAATCTGCTCGCGGTCGCGCAGGCCGGCGGGCTCGACGGATTGCTGCAGATCAACGGGCGCTTCTACCAGACGGACTACACGCCCGCGCTGCTCTTCATGGGCGACGGTGGCTACCTAGCAGGCCAGGCCCAGCAGTGGAACCTGCTCGGGAACCAGTGGGGAATGATGAACGAGACGGGGCGCTATCCCGGCCAGACCTGGTTGTGGCTGTACACGATGTGGTACCAGGTGCCGCCGTTCACCAGCTCGACAGGGTTTCTCGGGATCAACTCATCCAACGCAGACCTCGGAATCATCATCCTGATGACGCTCCTGACTGGAGCGTTGGCGCTTGTGCCGTTCATCCCGATCCTGCGCGACATCCCACGCTGGGTGCCGATTCACCGTTTGATCTGGCGCGGCTACTACGCGCCCAAGCCCAAGTCGGCATAGACCCCGCCAGCATCTCGCCAGACAAAGGCGCGGCCGATCGGGGTCGATCTCGAGTCGGCCCCGCGCGCGTCCTTACATGTGGGACTCGGGTCGTACCGCACGCATAACGCCCGATTGGCGCTCCTCTTCCCTATTGGTCCGGGACCATCGACTCTGGCCATCCAGGTTCGCGACAAGTTAGGTTGGCCACAGCCAGTAGAACCCGGAAGTTGCCGCGAGGCGGTTCCAGCCGACTGGCGGAGGTGAAGGAAATGGACGGCACACGTCACGCAGGAAAGGTCGCAATTGTCACCGGCGCAGGGAGTGGGATCGGACGAGCCACCGCAATTCGCCTGAGCAGTGAGGGCGCTCGAGTAATCGGCTGCGACGTCGTCGAAGCCGGTCTCGCTGAAACAAAGTCAGCGATCGAGAGAGCCGGTTTCAAGGCCGACTTCGTGACCGCGGATGTCACCAGGCAGCAGGACGTCGAGAAGATCGCGGCCGCGGCCGGACCGCGCATCGACGTCCTCGCCAACGTCGCCGGCATCATGGACCACTTCCTCCCGCTGGGAGAAGTCGACGACGCGACGTGGGACAGTGTGCTTGATGTCAACCTGACCGGCGTGATGCGCTTGTCACGTGCGGTGCTTCCGGTGATGCTCTCGGCTGGGAAGGGCTCCATCGTCACCGTGGCATCGGAGGCGTCGCTCGGCGCGGGAGCAGCCGGGGTCGCGTACACCACGTCGAAGCATGGGGTGATTGGGCTCGTGAAGAGCATCGCGTACTTCTATGGGCCGCGTGGTATCCGATCGAACGCCGTGTTGCCTGGAGCGGTGATCACCAACATCGGCACGACGGCGGCCCCCAGGGTTCCGTGGGCAATGGAGCGCGCACAGCTGTCGATGGCGACTATGCCAGCGCCCGCGCAGCCTGATGAGATTGCCGCTGCGATCTCGTGGCTCGCCAGCAGCGAGGCATCAAACGTGAACGGCGCGATCATGACGGCGGACGGAGGGTGGTCAACCGCCTGACGGTCAAGGCTCGAACGCATGCGTGTGGGTTCAGCGGGATCGAAGTGGGTCAACCGGGTGGCTCACATGTAAACGGTGGGATAGATCGAATGACCTGGCTGCCCGCCGCGACCCCACCCGTCACCTCAAGTATTTCCAAGTCGCGCGGCGCGAGTCGCCAACTCTGCTGAGAAGCTGGCGATAACTAACTCGTATCGGTAGCTGCAAAGACGAGGTCCCTTGCAATGCGAACCCATAGTCAATGTCCACAGGGATCTTCTGAGGTATGTTCTCGGCCTGATGGACGCGTAAGGCGGCCCGATGTGTGTCTCGCCTGCTTCGGATTCTGAGTCCGCTGAGGGCGATGGCCAACCGTATAAGTCTTCCATCGCTTAACTGACACTTAACACTACGATCCAATCCCGCAGTGGCGCGGTCGCCCAGAGGCTCGGGAATCTTCGTTGACCCGGTCCGCGTGCGCGCGGCCCGCTTGGCCGCCCGACTGAGCTTGGGCCAGGTCGCTGGGGACGACTTCTCCCGCACCTTCCTCTTGCTGGTCGAACAGGGAAAGTCGCGACCGTCGAAACGAGTGCTTGATCTGATCGCGAAACGCACTCACCGTCCAGTGAGCTTCTTTCTGGCCCAGCAGGAGGATACCGGCGGCTTGCCCGATCGTGCTCCGGATCTGGCGACTGAGATGGTCTCTGTGGCGGCTCGCCTCCGCCAAATCAGGCTTGGCGGTGTACGGACAAACGTCGATCAAGAGGCGCTCAAGCTGCTCGAAGTGACCGTGCGTCAGGGTGCGGAGCTGGTGCGGGCTATCGAAACCAAGCATTCCGGCCGCGCTGTTGAATTGCGCATCGCGGGCACTCGTCGGGAGAGGAAGAAAGCCAGCTAGTTCCCGATCGCCCACAAAGGTTTGCTGACGATAAGCTCGCGCTATCGGCAGCAACGCCAGGCAGGGTTTGTTTGGGACATTGGAGTGTGAGCCGCTCCGGTATGCAATCTCGGTGCCCCTAACGAACCAATGGCCGCATCATTTCTTCTCGGCGCTACGCCGGCTCGCGCTCTCGATTGAGGAGCGACCGACTATCTCGCCTGAGCGACCCGCTGCTTCCGAGCGGTGGTTCGAAGCGTCGCGACGCTAGGTCGCGACGTTCCGTCGCCTCATGTCGGAGTCTTTCCGTCGTAAGCCGATGCGAACAGGTAGCTGACAGCCAGGCTCCGGTACGGACGCCAACGGTCGGAGAGCTTGATCAGCTCGTCGTCGGTCGGCAGGTGGTCGAACTTGTACTGGCGCTGGATCGTGTGCCTGAGTGCGAGGTCTCCCGACAGGAAGACGTCGGGCCGGTCGAGGGCGACGAGCAGGAAGCCCCGGGCCGTCCAGGGCCCGATCCCCGGGACCTCGGTCAGCGCAGCCTGGATCTGCTCGTCGGTCATGCGCTCGAACTTCTTGTCGCTCAGGCGTCCGTCGACGAACCTCTCCGCCAGCGCCCGTAGGGTCTGGCCCTTCCGGACCGAGAAGCCGCTCTCGCGAAGCACCTTTGGGTCGGCAGCCAGCAACTCACGCGCCGAGGGCATGTGCCCGCCGAAGTGATCTTCCAGGTGCGAGATGATCGCGCGGGTCGATGCGACCGACAACTGCTGGCCGGCGACCTGGAATATCAGCGTCCCGAAGGCGTCGAGCCGAGGCAGCTCGTCCATCCACGCGCGCGGCCGGAAGCCCGGGTTGGCGTCGATGATCCGGGCCAATGTCCGGTCCGCCTTGCGGAGGAACTCGCGCGCCTTGCGATCGGCGATTGGGGCTCGCGTTCGGTTAGCGACGGCCATATTTCATTACCTATTCTGGGGCAGCTCGGCGGAGCCCGACGGCCAGCTCAGGTCGGTTGGTGATCAGCGTCGTAACGCGGGAATCGCCCAGGAAACGAATCATCTCGGACTCCTCGTCGACCGTCCAGACCCACGCCGGGATGCCGGCGCGCGCGCTGTAGCGGAGTACGTTCAGCGAGGCTAGCTGGCGATGCAGGGCGACGAAGTCGGCGTGCGAATCGCGCACCAGGCCATGCGGGAACAGTTCGCGCAGCCGGACTGCGAGCTTGACCCAGGGTGGAGCGCCCTCCAGGTCTTCACCCAGCGACAGGCCGACCTTCACCGATGGGAACTCGTCCTTCACCTTGCGGATGACGGCATCGTCGCCGGTTACAACCAGCCGCTCAACTGGGCAGGCTTCCAGCGCGTTGCTGACGGCCAGTGTCTCGTAGCCGGACTCTTTGAGGTCG
This sequence comes from Candidatus Dormiibacterota bacterium, assembly GCA_035945895.1. Classification (GTDB taxonomy): domain Bacteria; phylum Chloroflexota; class Dormibacteria; order Dormibacterales; family Dormibacteraceae; genus 40CM-4-65-16. The sequence goes on from DASYZS010000211.1 coordinate 4,660, forward strand.
AGGTGCAGCCCCACGCGACCATCGGCGAGGTCGAGGAGCTCGTGGAACGTCAGGGCCTCGCCACCCAGCTCATCTGTCAGCTCGGAGTAGGCGAACTTCGCGATCGGGCGGCCGCTGGCTGTCCGCGGATCGTGGCATACGGCTATGACTCCATCAAGAGTGCGCCTGACATCGAACTCTATGTAGTCGACGCCGAGCTCGATCGCGCGCCGGTAGCGTTCGGCGGCGGGTTCGCCGGGGACGACGCTTCCGCCACGGTGCGCCGAGATCAATGTGACATGACGCGTGTCAGCCAAGCTAACAGCGATTCTGTCGGACTCCGGCAGGGCGCGGATAATAGGCGACGCACTTTCAGAATCAAGATCAGAACGCGGGAGGGGGCAGAATGAAAAGACTGGTCAGCGGCATCGTCGGATTGCTGATCGTGAGCGCATGTGGCGGCACGACTTCACCGGGCACGTCGACGAGCGGCGTCACCAAACAGGCCAACATCGCGGCTGAGTTGTCGGCGGACATGCTCGCCCTTGCGCCGTTTCAGATCGCAACCGACGCGACCTACGCGCCGAACGAGTTCGTCGATCCGGACACAGGCGCGATCAGAGGCTGGGACATCGACTTCGGCAACTCAATCTGCGCGGTGCTGGGGGTCAAGTGCACGTTCAACAACGTGACGTTTGACGACATCATCGCGCAGCTGAAGGCAAGCACGCCAAGCGAGGTCGCGGGCGGAGACAAGCCGCGATACGAGCTGAGCATTTCAAGCTGGAGCCCCACTCAAGACCGGGAGGGCAGCGGTATCGACTTCATCACTTACTTCCGGGCCGGCGAGGTTTGGATCGAGAAGTCTTCCGGCGGTCCGGCCTTCAACAGCGCGGCTGACATGTGCGGCAAGACGGTCGCCGTGGAAGCCGGCACGACTGAAGAAAGCGACGCCTGGGGTTACATCGGGCAGCAGGTTGGAGGCGGTTCGACTGGCGCCAAGGACCTCTGCAAGGACGCAGGCAAACCCGATCTCAAGGTGTCCAGCTTCCAGACGCAGACTGACGCCAACACGGCTCTCGAGTCCGGCCGCGCCGACGTAGGATTCCTCGACCAGCCGGTGGCCGCCTACCAGGCCAAGACGTCAGGCGGGAAATTGAAAGTCGTGGGCCAGGCCTGCAGCGTCGCTCCGTACGGCATCGCACTCGTGAAGGGCAGCAAACTCGAGCAGGCGATCACCGACGCGGTGAAGTATTTGATGGATCACGGCTACTACAAGACGATCCTCGATAACTGGGGCGTCGCCAGCGGGGCGATCACAAGCGCGGACGTCAAGCTCAACGACAACAACGCAGTCGGCCAGACGTGCGTCCCGTCGTGATGGGGTCTCAGTCGAAAGCGAGGTGAAGTGACCGAGGTCGCCTCCGGCTCGCGGGCCACCGGCGCTGGAGGCGGGCGGCGTCCGGAGGCGATCAAGGCGATCCCGGTCCGCCACCCGTGGCGGTGGGTCTCGGCGGTCGTCGTCCTCCTGGTCGTAGCCGACGCCGTCTATACGGTCGGCTCCGCCGTTGGGAACGACACCACCGGCGCGGGAGCGGGTTGGTACGCGGTGTGGAAGTACCTGTTCGGGAACCTGATTCTCCAGGGAGTCGTCGTGACCATCGTGTTGACGGCGCTCGCCATGGTGACTGGAATCGTTCTGGGAATCGCACTCGCGGTGATGCGACTGTCGCCGAATCCAGTCACTTCCTCCGTCAGCTGGCTGTACATCTGGTTCTTTCGAGGCACGCCGGTGTTGGTCCAGATCTTTTTCTGGTTCAACCTGAACACCGTCCTGAAGACCGTTGGCATAGGCCTCCCGCCAGACGGGCCCTGGTTGTGGTCCATCGGCACCAATCAGCTGATCAATCCTTTCATCGCGGTCACCCTGGGCCTGGGCCTGAACGAGGCGGCGTACATGGCGGAAATCGTCCGGGCGGGAATCATCTCGGTCGAGCACGGACAGACCGAGGCAGCGCAGGCGCTCGGCATGACCCGCCTCCAGGTCATGCAGCGCATCGTGCTGCCTCAAGCGATGCGAGTGATCGTGCCACCGACGGGAAACGAGACGATCTCGATGCTCAAGACGACCTCGCTTGCCTCCACCGCCGCCGTCGATGAGCTGTTCAATCGGTCGCACGAGATCTCAAACTTCAATTTCGCCGTCATCGAACTGGCCATCGTCGCGAGCATCTGGTATCTGGCGATGACCACCGTCCTCACCATCGGGCAGTACTACGTCGAGCGCTACTTCGCCCGCGGCGGAGTGCGAGAGCTGCCCCCCACCCCCTTCCAGCGATTCCGCCGAATGCTCCTCACCTTCCACGCAACCCCTCCAGCCGATCGATGACGGCGGGGCGGCCGATGGTCAAGGCGGAGTCCGTCTACAAGAGTTACGGCCGGCTGGAGGTACTCCGCGGCATCGACTTGAATGTGCAGCCGAAGGAGGTGATGTGCGTTATCGGGCCGTCAGGCTCGGGCAAGAGCACGTTCCTCCGCTGCATCAATCACCTGGAAAAGATCGACGCTGGAAGGCTGTGGGTCGACGGCGAGCTCGTCGGCTACCGGCAGCGGGGAGACAGGTTGTATGAGCTGCCCGATAACGAGGTCTGCCGCAAACGGTCCGAGATCGGGATGGTCTTCCAGCGTTTCAACCTCTTCCCTCACATGACGGCGCTGGAGAACGTGATCGAGGCGCCGGTGCACGTCAAGAAGGAAAGCCGCGCTCAGGCCGAAGCACGGGCGCGCAAGCTGCTCGAAAGGGTCGGGCTCGCGGACAAGTTCGACGCCTACCCCAACCAGCTGTCGGGGGGACAGCAGCAGCGCGTGGCCATAGCCCGAGCACTCGCCATGGAACCGAAGCTGATGCTGTTTGATGAGCCGACGTCGGCCCTCGATCCGGAGCTCGTCGGCGAGGTGCTGGATGTCATGAGGGGCCTGGCCAGCGACGGCATGACAATGATCGTGGTTACGCATGAGATGGGGTTCGCGCGCGAGGTCGGTGACACGCTCGTCTTCATGGACGCCGGCGTGATCGTGGAATCAGGCAAGCCGCGCGAAGTGCTGACCAGTCCGGAGAACGAACGGACCAAGGTCTTCCTTTCGAAAGTCCTGTGAAACGGACCCGATCGCTCTTCGCCGCGCTTCCCGGTTAGATCCCCACGCCCGCCCGGCTGATCGCCCCCAGCACCTGCTGCTGGTAATAAAGCTGGGAGCCATCGTCCGCCAAGACGCCGCTTGGGTAGTGGGTCGACACCGAAAGCGTGTAGATGAAGCCGTTCGAGACGGCGAGCCCGAAGTAGTCGCCGATGAAGGCCGTCCTGCACGGGTCGTTGTGCGAGGCGCATGCCATCTGCCCAATGCCACCCAGGGTCTGCAGGTCCTGAGTCGTGCCGTCCGGATTGACCAGCAAGCCCGGCTGCTGCGGGTCCCATGTGAACTGGGATGCCCGGATATTCGTGCCGATAGGCGCCGCTCCGGCCGTCCCACCGCCGTCTTTGTAAACCTGCACCGAGACGTTGATGCAGAAGTTCGGCCGGTTCCAGTCCTGCGCAATGATCGTGGGATCGTTCGTTGGGCAATTGGCCCGCCGGTCGTAAAAAGCCACGGCCACGGCGCCACCGGGACCTGCGGCCACTGCGGGCTGGAAGTGGTCCGCAACCTTGGGCGACGTGAAGTCGTCATTCACGGGGACGGGCTTACTCCAGGTTTTCCCGCCGTCGGCGGACTGGACGAGGAACACGTTGTACTGCGTTCCATCGAAGTCGTTGTAGGCCAGGTAGAGATGTCCCGGAAAATCCTGAGAGGCCGCGAATGCGAAGTTGATGCCGTCCCTGAAGGTCGTGTTGGTCACACGAGTCGTGCCTATGGTGCGACCAGTACCGGCCATGACTGGTGCGCTGAACGTGTTTCCGTCGTCGGAGGACTTGGTAACGAAGAAGTCGGTCTCGTTGGTCTTCACGCCGATGTTGGTGTAGGCAACGTAAAGGTCTCCCGAGGGGTCGATGCCGGTCTGGCTGAACTGGTTGCGCATCTGGTCAACCGAGCCGTTCACGATCGTCCTCGCAGGAGAGAAGGTCTGCCCGCGGTCTCGCGACACCGCCAGCCGCAGTTTGACCGTGCTGCCAACGTTGCCGTCGATGATGTCCCAGGTCGAGTAGACGTGGTCCTGGAACGGGCTCCCGGGGTAGTGGTTGACCGCGATCCACTGCTTGTCCTCGACATGGCCCAGTTGAGTCGACGCAGCGTTCGGCACCTGCTCGAGAGCCGCCCCGCCGTTGCCCGTCACCCAGTGGTGGCCCAGGTCGTCGCTGAAGGAGACCGTGATCTCACCGTTGGGGTGCAAGTTGGTCCAGAAAGCGTTGAACGGAAGCACGGTCTGGTAGATGCGACCTTTCGTGTCGAAGGCGACGTTCGGGTCGGTCGTGTTGGTCCAGCTCGGCGGCATTCTCTCGTTCAACACGCCGGGAGTGGTTTCCGTGGTCGAGCAGTCGTAACCCTGGACGATGTTGTTCGAGTGAGCGCTGCCTTTGATGTCGTAGCTGCCGAGATAGAAGTTGTAGCCGGTCGAGAACTTGTCGAAGAAGAACTTGGACGATCCGACCAGCTGCTCGCTGTTGGGCTCGACGGCCAGCTCCGACTCTGAGTGGTTGGCGTTGAAGTTGTTGGGGGTCGGGGCGACACAGCCGCCCTCCACGGGCGGCATCTGGGGGTAGCCGCCACCCATCGTTGGTGAGCTCACCACGGTATTGGTCGCCGAGACAGTTGACGTCCAGCCGCCGGTGCTCGAGCCTGACCCGGACACGACCTGGACTGGAGCCGCCGCGAGTCCTCCGGCGAGAGCAAGGACCAGGAACCTGAGCGTATTTGACCTAGCTGCCGTCAGCCTGACCATAAGTCCTCCTCCCCAACCCAAGCCCTCCGAGTCGACTGAAAGACAACATAACCGACGCCGCGAGGGGAAACAACCACAGCTTGGCGCTCGCGAGCCGAAGGCGAACAATCGCGAACTTCCCGAACCCAGGGGCGCTAGCCCCTCAATCGGCTGGGTCCCGAACGGGAGGCATGGGCGCCTGGCCCTAGCCTCCCGTTTGTCTATTCCCGGTCGCTTGGCTCAGGCGTGGGACGAAACGATGTTGCAGAGGAAGACGATCCCCGTGTCCACTTCGAATGGGTTGCCCGGTCCCCGATTGATCGGGAGAAACATTCCACTCGCCTCACCCGCGTCGAGTTCGGCGGTGCTCTTCACCGGCGTGAACACCTTGTTCGTGTAGTCGCTGGGGTTGTACATGACGACAAACACGTGCCAGAAGGGGTTGAATGTGCCCGCGGTTCCGTTGGTGCCGAAACCCGGCGCGCCGCTGATCACGTGATCGTGATAGGCGAACGGAAGCGGCACGCCCGGATGAAAGCAGGGATCACACTGAGGGTGGTATTGGTTGCTGCCGACCGTCAGCGGGCCGAGATTGGCCCCGTTTGTTATGGGATAGACCGCCAGGTAGAGGTCGTCTGGGACGTTGGGTCCACCAGTCGCGAGGGTTGGGGGCGCGATCATGTAGACGGTCGTGTCGTTCGCATACATCTGCTCAGCCGCCGGATTCCCGGCTTGAGCAGGCACGGCGCCAACCGCAATCACAGCAAGCGACGCAAGTAGCGCCGATATCAGTCCTCTCCTCATTCCGTGCTCCCTCTTTGCAGCTGCTCCGCCGGACCTGAATGGGCCGGATCCCGGCAGCGAACCGCCAAAGTTGTACTCGTGCTCGAGCACGCACACAAGGGGACATTTGACCCATTGCGGGGACGAATCGCTGGCATCTGGTGAGGGCAGACCACCTGCCGGCACCTTGACCTGTGGAACCATC
>DASYZS010000212.1:0-40268 GCA_035945895.1 Candidatus Dormiibacterota bacterium
CCGACTGACGTGCGCAGCACCATCCCGCTGGCGCTGATGACGAGGATCTCCTCTTCCGGGTCGCTCACCACGCGCACCGCCGCGAGCTTGCCCACGCGGTCGGTCACATTCAAGGTGAAGACGCCCTGGCCGGCACGGTGCTTCTTCGGATACTCCTTGAGCGGCGTCCTCTTGCCGTAGCCACGCTGCGTGATGACGAGCAGGTCGCCACCCTCCACAACCGCCGCCATACCGGCCACCGCATCGCCTTTGCCGAGCTTCATTCCGATCACGCCCTGGGTGTCACGGCCCATCGCGCGCACTTCCGTTTCGCTGAAGCGAATCGCCTTGCCCAGCTCGGTGGCGATGATGACCTCGTCCTTGCCAGTGGTCGGCGTGACCCAGTCCAGCTCGTCGCCATCCTGCAGGTTGATCGCGATCAATCCATTGCGGCGCACGTTGGCGTACTCGGCCATCGCCGTCTTCTTTATGTATCCGTTCTTGGTGACCATGAGCATGTAATGCGCCTCGCTTTCCGATTCGGGGCGCACGAAGACCGACGTGATGCGCTCGTTGGAGCCGATGTCGATCAGGTTGTTGATCGGCATGCCCTTTGCCTGGCGCTCGCGCTCCGGAACCTCATGCACGCGGAGCTGGAACACACGGCCGCTCTGCGTGAAGAACAGCATCGACGCGTGAGTGTGCGTCGTGAGGAGGTGAAGTGCGTAATCCTCCTCGCGCGTTCCGCTCGGCGCGTCAGAACCCGCGGTCGGCTTGGCGCCCTTCAAGCCCACGCCTCCCCGCTTCTGCGCGCGGAACACGCGGAGCGGCTGGCGCTTCACGTAGCCGCGGTGAGTGAGCGTGACCACGACTTCTTCCTTGGGCACGAGGTCCTCGGCCGACAGCTCGGTCGCCTCCTGGTCCGTGATCTCCGTCCGACGGTCGTCTCCGTACTTCTTGACGACGTCGTCCATCTCTTCCTTGATCAGCTCCCGCACCTTGCGCTCGCTCGCCAGGATGCTTTCGAGATAGGCGATCGTCTTGATCACCTGCTCGTACTCCTCGTCGATCTTTCCGCGCTCGAGCCGTGTCAAGCGGCCGAGGGTCAGGGCCAGCACTGCCTTGGCCTGACGCTCGCTGAGGCCGAACTTCGTCTGCAACTGGGTCGAAGCGGCGTCCTGGTCGGCCGCGGCTCGAATGGTCTTGATGGCCTCGTCCAGGTGGTCGAGGATGATCTTGAGTCCCTCGAGGATGTGCGCACGCTCCTGCGCCCGCTCGAGGTCGAACCTCGTCCTGCGCAGGATGACGTTGCGCCGATGGTCGATGAACAGCTGCAGGGCCTGCTTCAAGCTCAGCACGACCGGCCGGCCATCGACGATCGCGAGCATGATCACGCCGAAGGTCGTCTGCAGCTGCGTGTGCTTGTACAGGTTGTTGAGCACGGTGAAGACCTGCGCCTCGCGCTTGAGCTCGATCACGATGCGCATGCCCTGCCGGTCTGACTCGTCGCGTAGATCGGCAATGCCCTCGAGCTTTCGCTCCGAGACGAGCTCGGCGATCTTCGCCACCAGCGCGGCCTTGTTGACCGCATACGGCAGCTCGTCGATGATGATCCGCTCCCGTCCGTTGGGCGCTTGTTCGAACGTGTGCCGTGCCCGGACGATGATGCGGCCGTGGCCGGTCGAGTAAGCGGCCTTGATGCCGGCCGTGCCCATGATCAGGCCTCCGGTCGGGAAGTCCGGGCCTTTGACGAAGCTAAGCAGGTCCTCGGCCGTTGCTTCCGGGTTCTCGACCAGGTTCTTCACCGCGGCCGCCACCTCACGCAGGTTGTGCGGAGGGATGTTGGTGGTCATGCCGACGGCGATGCCCGACGCACCGTTGATCAACAGGTTCGGCACGCGCGCGGGGAGCACGGACGGCTGCTCCTCGGAGTTGTCGTAGTTCGGCTCCATGTCGACCGTCTGCTTTTCGATGTCGGCCATGAGCTCGCCGCTGATCGCAGACAGCCGGGCTTCCGTGTACCGCATCGCGGCGGGCGGGTCGCCATCGACGCTGCCGAAGTTCCCCTGTCCTTCTATTAGTGGATAGCGAAGCGAGAACGGTTGCGCCATGCGCACCAGCGCGTCGTAGATGGCGGCGTCGCCGTGCGGGTGATAGAGCTTCATGACGTCGCCCACGAATGCGGCGCACTTCTTGGTCTTCGTCCCGGCCGTCGCGCCCGCGCGGTTCATTGTGTAGAGGATTCGGCGCTGTACCGGCTTGAGCCCGTCGCGTACGTCGGGCAGGGCCCGGCTGACGATGACGGACATCGCGTACTCCATGTAGGAGGTCTGCATCTCCTCCTGGAGGTTGCGGGTCAGTACGGTGTCTTCCGCCAAACCGTCAGTCCTCGTACTTCCCCAGGACGACGACCGCGTTGTGCCCGCCAAAACCAAACCCGTTGGAGATGGCGATCCGCACGTCCTTGCGGCGCGCGACGTTGGGCACGTAGTCGAGGTCGCATTCGGGGTCGGGATTCTCGTAGTTGATCGTCGGGTGGATGACGCCGCGGTTGATGGTGAGGAGCGTCGCGATCGCTTCGACCGCGCCCGCCGCGCCGAGGAGGTGGCCGATCATCGACTTGGTGCTGCTGATGGCAACCTTGCGCGCGTAGTCGCCCAGCGCAATCTTCAGTGCCTTTGTCTCGCCCGCGTCGTTCAGTTGCGTCGACGTGCCGTGAGCATTCACGTAGTCGATGTCGGACGGCGCGATTCCGGCGTCCTGCAGCGCCAGCGTCACAGCGCGAGCCGGCGCCACACCCGTTTCATCCGGCGCAACCTGGTGGAACGCGTCGTTGGTCGTGCCGAAACCGAGCACCTCACCGTAGATGCGCGCGCCCCGATTGATTGCGTGCTCTCGCGACTCCAGGATCAGGGTGCCCGCGCCTTCGCCAGGCACGAAGCCGTCGCGGTCGCGGTCAAACGGCCGGCTCGCCTTCTCCGGCGCGTCGTTGCGCGTCGACAGCGCCTTGATGGCGTTGAACGACGCGATCCCGACCTCGCAGAGGGAAGCCTCCGTGCCGCCGGCCAACATCACGTCGGCATCCCCGCGCTCGATCAAGCGGACCGCGTCTCCGATCGTTTGGGTCGACGCGGCGCACGCAGTGGTGACGGTCGTGTTCGGGCCGCGCAAATGGAACTGCATCGCCACCGATGCGCCCGCCATGTTCGGGATGATGGTGGGGGCATACAGCGGTTTCATCCGGCCCTTGCTCAGAAAGTTGTGAGCGCCTTCTGTCATGTCGTCGAACGCGCCGATGCCAGTGCCCATCGCGACTCCAACGCGGAAGTCGTCCTCTTTGGAAAGGTCAAGGCCTGAGTCCGCGAGCGCCATACCAGACGCCGCCACCGCCATCTGGGAGAAACGGGCCATGCGCTGCGCGGCCTTGCGATCGATGTAATCAGTGGGGTCGAAGTTGTTCACCTGGCAAGCAAACTTGGTGGCCAGACGCTCGCTCGGAAAGCGTTCGATGACGCTGGCGCCGCTTCGGCCCTCGATGAGGCCGTGCCAGTACTCTTCGACGTTCTTGCCGATGGGATTGACGGTTCCCATTCCGGTCACCACCACCCTCGTCCGTCCATTCCTCACGGGCGTCCCACCTCCGCCCGAATCTTACCGACGAGCTGGTTGGCGACTGCGTCACGCGTCACCCGGATCGCGTTCTTGATGGCGCGTGCGTCAGAGCGCCCGTGGGCAACGACCGCAACGCCGTCGATTCCGAGCAGCGGAGCTCCTCCAAACTCTCGCCAGTCGATGCGGTCGCGGATCTCGCGAACGCGCGGCCTGATCAGCGCGCCGCCAACTTTGCCGGTCAGGGTCTTGGGAATCTCGTCCCGCAGTGCGCGGAACAGAAACTCCGCGGTCGCCTCAGCCATCTTGATCGCGATGTTGCCCACGAATCCGTCCGCGACAACCACATCCGCACGTGCCGCGTATATGTCCTTCGGTTCCACGTTGCCGATGAAACCTGACAGCGAACCGCGCAGGCGCCGGGTGGTCTCTCGCACTCGCTCGTCGCCCTTGCCTTCCTCCTCGCCATTGCTGAGAAGCGCCACGCGGGGCTTCGGCCGCCCCATCATCTCGCGCGCATACACGGAACCCATCACAGCGAACTGCTCCATGTAGTCGGGCTTTGAATCGACGTTCGCGCCGACGTCGAGGAAATAGGCAAAGTCGCTTTGCGTCGGCACGATCGATCCCAGGGCCGGCCGTTCCACGCCGCGGATGCGGCCCTGGATGAAGAGCGCGGCGGCCATGATCGCCCCGGAGTTGCCCGCCGAGATCCAGCCCTGAGCGCGTCCCTCCTTGACCATGCGCGCGCACACGTTGAGCGATGCGTCCGGCTTGGACCGGACCGCTTGGGCGGCGTGCTCGTCCATGGTGATGACCTGAGTGCAGGGGACGAGCTGCATCCGGGGATTGCTGCCGAGCAGTGGCTGCACCTCATGCGGAAGACCGACCAGCGAGATGTCGATGTCGTACTCCTGCACCGCGAGCGCAGCGCCTTTGACGATCTCTGCCGGTGCGTGATCGCCGCCCATGGCGTCGACGGCGATGCGCATGACTAAATGTCGAGGTTGCGGACGCTCTTGGCGTGCGCCTGGATGAACTTCTTGCGCGGCTCGACGTCGGGACCCATCAGCTTTTCAAAGGTGTCGTTGACCGCGGCCGCGTCCTCGACCGCGACCCGCAAGAGCACGCGGCTCGCGGGATTCATCGTCGTCTCCCAAAGCTCCTCGGCGTTCATCTCGCCGAGTCCTTTCATGCGCGCGGCTTCAGCGCCCTTGCCGAGCGTTCGCAGCGCTTTGTCGCGATCGGCCTCGGTCTGGGCCCAGATCACCTTCATGTTCTTCCCCGCGCCCCTGGACACCTTGAACAGCGGCGGTTGGGCCATGTACAGGTAACCCTTGTCGATCACCTGCGGGAAGTAGCGGAAGAAAAAGGTGAGCAGCAGCGTGCGGATGTGACTGCCGTCGACGTCCGCGTCGGTCATCGTGACGATCTTGTGGTAGCGGATCTTGTCGATGTTGAAGTTGTCGCCGACGCCCGCTCCCATGGCCGTGATGAGGTTGCGAATCTCGTCTGACGTGAGCACTTTGTCGAGACGCGCCTTCTCGACGTTGAGGATCTTGCCGCGCAGAGGAAGGATCGCTTGCGTGCGCCGGTCACGGCCGCCCTTGGCGGTGCCACCGGCAGAATCGCCCTCGACGATGTACAGCTCTGAGAGCGCGGGGTCTCGTTCCGAGCAGTCCGCCAGCTTTCCGGGCAGCATGCTCGACTCGAGCAGGCTCTTGCGCTGCACCAGGTCGCGGGCCTTGCGCGCCGCCTCGCGCGCGCGGGCGGCGGTCAGCGACTTCTCGATCAAGCGCCTGCCTTCCGACGGGTTCTCCTCGAGGTACTGCGTCAACCCCTCGGTGATCGCCAGAGAGACATGGCCCTGCACCTCTGCATTGCCGAGCTTTCCTTTGGTCTGGCCTTCGAACTGTGGCTCGAGCACCTTGACGCTGATCACGGCCGTGAGTCCTTCGCGCACGTCCTCGCCCGTGAGATTGGGGTCCGACTCCTTGAGCAATCCGGCTTTGCGCGCGTAGCGGTTGAGCACGTTCGTCAACGCCGAACGGAAACCGGTGACGTGGGTGCCACCCTCGCTCGTGTGGATGGTGTTGGCGAACGCCACCACGTTTTCGACGAAGGTCTCGTTGTACTGCAGCGCGATCTCCACCTGGGTGCCCTCGATCTCGCGCTCGATGTAGAACGGCGGCACGTTGACGACCTGCTTGTCGCGGTTGAGGGCGCGGACGAAGGCCACGATGCCGCCTTCGAAGTAGAAGGTGTTGGTGATGCCGAGCTGCTCGTCGGCGAGGGCGATCTCCAGGCGCTTGTTGAGGTAGGCCATCTCGCGCAGCCGGTGCTGAATCGTCTCGTGGTCGAACTTCGTGTCGGGAAAGATCTGCGGGTCCGGCCAGAACCGCACGATCGTCCCGGTGTGGTCGGTCTTGCCGATCGGCTTCACGGCCGCCTTTGGAACCCCTCGCGCGTACTCCTGGAAATAGACCTTGCCGCTGCGATGGACCCAGACCTGGAGCTTCTCGCTCAGGAAGTTCACAGCTGACACGCCAACCCCATGGAGGCCGGACGAAACCTTGTATCCGCCGCCTCCGAACTTGCCGCCCGCATTGAGGCGGGTCATCACCAGCTCGAGGGCGGAGAGGCCTTCCTTCTTATGGATGTCGACCGGGATGCCGCGGCCGTCGTCGTCGCACTGCACGCTGCCGTCTGAGAAGAGAGTGACGATGATCCTCCGGGCATAGCCGGCGAGGGCCTCGTCGACGGCGTTGTCGACGACTTCGTTGACCAGGTGATGAAGGCCGGTCGAGCTTGTCGAACCGATGTACATGCTCGGGCGCCGCCGCACGTGCTCCCGGCCCTCCAGGACCTGGATCTGCTCGGCGGTGTACGCCACGTCCGCGCCTAGTGCCTGGGGCTTACGCGAGCCCTCCGGAAGGGGTTTTCTAACCGCCATTACCGGGGTTCAGGCCCTCCCAGCGCGGACGACATTTAGGAAGACAACTGGGCAGAACTTCAGACCGTCAATTCTACCGGATTTTGAATACGAAATCGGGCCCGGAGGGGCCCTTAACAGGGCTCTTTAAGAGGCTCCTTCGGAGGGCCCTTCCACCTCAGCACGGGATCCTCGCTGGCACCCTGGAGGTAGGCGTTGATCCGCCTGGCGGCGGTCACCTCGTCGAGGCGTCCGACGGGCAGGCTGGTGGGCTCGGCGTGGAGGCTGGCGGGGTCGCTTTTGGCCCTCGCCACGATCTCCTTGATGGCGGCCGCGAAGGAGTCGAGCGTGGCCTTGCTCTCGGTCTCCGTCGGCTCGACCATGATGGCCTCAGGGACCACCAGCGGAAAGTAGACGGTCGGGGCGTAGAAGCTCTTGTCCAGAAGCGCCTTGGCGACGTCCAGGGCCCGAACGCCGGTCTCCTGGAGGTTGTGGGCGCTGGCGACGAACTCGTGCATGCACGGACCTTCGTGCGGCATCTCGAGGTCGCCTTCGACGAGCTTCCGCAGGTAGTTGGCCGAGAGTACCGCGTCCTGTGAAGCCTGGCTCAGGCCGTCGCCGCCCATCGCCAGGATGTACGTGTAGGCCCGGACGAGCATGCCGAAGTTGCCGTAGAAGCTCCGCACGCGGCCGATCGACTGGGGACGCTTGTAAGCCAACGTGAAGCGGCCGTCCTGGCGCTCGACGGTTGGAGCCGGCAGGAAAGGTACGAGCTCGGCCTTGACTCCGACCGGCCCGGCCCCTGGCCCGCCCCCGCCATGGGGAGTCGTGAACGTCTTGTGGAGGTTCATGTGGACTGCGTCGAATCCCATGTCTCCCGGCCGGCATATGCCCATAAAGGCGTTCAGGTTGGCGCCGTCGTAGTAGAGCATCGCGCCGGTGGCGTGCACCATCTCGGCTATATCCAGTATCTCCCGCTCGAACAGGCCCAAGGTATTGGGGTTTGTCAGCATCAGGGCCGCAGTCCTCGGCGACAGCTTGGACTCCAGGTCGGCCAGGCTGATGCGGCCGTCCGGCCCGGACTTGACCTCGATCACGTGGAATCCGCTGAGGGCGGCGCTGGCCGGGTTGGTCCCGTGCGCCGAGTCCGGAACCAGGACCTCGCTGCGGTCCTCGTCGCGCGAAAGATGGAAGGCAGCGATCATTCGCAGCGCCGTCCACTCGCCGTGAGCCCCCGCCGCGGGTTGGAGCGTGACGCGCTCGACCCCGACGACAGCACAGAGCGCTTGCTCCAGGCGCCACATGAGCTCGAGGGCTCCCTGGGCCGAATCCTCGTCCTGATACGGATGCAGGCCCGCGAATCCCGGCAGCGCGGCCGCCATCTCGTTGACGACCGGGTTGTATTTCATCGTGCAGCTGCCCAGCGGATAGAAGTTCTCGCTGATCGAGTAGTTGAGGGACGCGAGCCGGCTGTAGTGGCGCATGATCTCGGGCTCGCTCAGCCGCGGCAGGCCCGGGGGGCGAGCCCGAAGCGCGTCGTGGGCCAACACCTCCGACGACGACCGGCCGGCGACCTCCGCCTCCGGCAGGCGTGGTGGGTCGACCGCAGGCCGGCTGAGCTCGAAGCTGAGGGGCTCGGTCATGCCCCCAGCGCCTCCACCAGCGCGTCGAGCGCATTCGCGTCGTTTACCTCGGTGCAAGTGAAGGTGACCACGCCCTTCAGCTCGCGGAACCACCTGCCGACCTCGAGGCCGCCGAGGATTCCCTTCCGCGCCAACTTGCGAAGCACGGCGGGCGCCTTGGGCACGCGCACCGGGAACTCGTTGACGAACTGACGCTCGGGAAAAGCTAGCTCCCAACCCGGCAGGGTCTTGAGGCGATCCGCCAATGCGTGCGCGCGCTGGAAGCTCACCTCGGCGACCTGTTTGAGCCCATACGGGCCCATATAGGTCAGGTACACCCCAGCGGCAAGAGCGCAGAGCGAGTGGTTGGTGCAGATGTTGGAGGTCGCCTTCTCGCGTCGAATGTGCTGCTCGCGCGCCGCCAGCGCGAGGACGAAGCCCCTCCTGCCCTGGGCGTCGTGCGCGATGCCGACCAGCCTTCCGGGCAGCTTGCGCACGAGGTCTTTCTTGCAGGCGATGAAACCCACGTGGGGTCCGCCGAAGCTCGGGGCGAGGCCGAGCTGCTGACCTTCACCGACCGCGATGTCCGCGCCGTACTCGCCGGGCGGCGCAAGGATGGCGAGGCTGATCGGATCCACGCAGGCGATCGCCAGGGCGCCGGCGTCGTGCGCGGCCGCTGTCAGCCCGCGCGCGTCGACCAGCAGACCAAGGAAGTCCGGTTGTTGGAAGATCACCGCCGCAGTCTTCTTGTTGGGCTCGCCCCCCTTGCGGACCTTGATGCCACGCCCTTCGCCGAAGGCGCGCAGCACCTGCACGTATTCGGGATGCACATAGCCGGAGACGGTCACCTCGTTGCGGCCGGTGTGGACGTACGCCATCATCGCCGCCTCTGCGACCGCCGTCGCGCCGTCGTAGAGCGATGCGTTGGACACATCCATCGCGGTCAGCTCGGCGATGAGCGACTGATACTCGAAGATCGCCTGCAGCGTGCCCTGGCTGGCTTCCGCCTGGTAAGGCGTATAGGCCGTATAGAACTCGGGCTTCGAGGTCACCGCGGAAACGGCAGCCGGGATGAAGCGGCGGTAGACTCCACCGCCCCGGAATGTCAAACGGTCGGGGTAGACCCGGTTGCGATTGGCGAGCGCGGACACCTGGGCCACCGTCTCGAGCTCGGACAGGCCATGAGGCAGCTTCAGGCCTTCGAGTCGAAGGGATTGCGGAATGTCAACCAGGAGGTCGTCGATGGAGCGGACGCCAAGCGTTTCCAGCATCGCCGCGCGGTCTTCGGGAGAGTGGACGAGGTACGGCACTCTAGCTCGAGGCTGCCTCGGTCACCTTCTTGTATGCCACGTCGTCGAGCAGGTCGGAAGGAACATCTCCCGACAGGTCGAGCTTGAGGATCCAGCCCTCGCCGTAGGGATCGGAGTTGATGAGCTCCGGTTTGGACGCAAGCTTGTCGTTGACCTCCGTGATCCGCCCGGCAACCGGCGAGTAAAGGTCGCTCGCAGCCTTGACCGACTCGACGACCCCGAACGTCTCGCCCGTATCGAGTTTGCGTCCGGGCTTTGGCAGTTCGAGGAAGACGACGTCGCCGAGCTGGGCCTGTGCGTAATCGCTGATTCCGATGGTCGCGGTCTTGCCGTCGACCGCAACCCATTCGTGCGTCTTGGTATAGCGACGGTCGGCCATGGCGACCCCCCTTCTTATTTCTTCGCGCTGATGGAGTGAGCCGAGCCTCTATAGAAAGGAAGCTTCACGACCTCGGCCGGGGCCTCCCTGCCCCGGACCTCGACCACCGCCCTGTCTCCGACTTGCAATGATCGCGCTTCCACCATCGCGAGTGCGATCGGGTAGCCGAGGAAGAAGGAATGCGTGCCGCTCGTGACGACTCCTAGTGGACGGTCGTTGGCCGAGACCGCAGCTCCGTGCCGGGCGATATCGCCGGCCTGCATCCGAAGCCCGACCAGCTGGCGGCGCGGACCTTCCGCCTTCACCTTCTCGAGCGTCTCCCGGCCGATGAAATCGCCCTTGTCGAGCTTGACCGTCCAGCCGAGGCCTGCCTCATAAGCGTTCACCGTCTCATCCATGTCGTTGCCCCACAGGCGCAGAGCAGCTTCCAGCCGGCACGCATCGCGCGCGCCCAGCCCGGCGGGCAGCACGCCCGCGTCCCGCCCTTTGTCGAGAATCGCGTCCCACACTTCGCCCAGGGTCTCGCTCTCGATGAAGAGCTCGAAGCCGTCCTCACCCGTGTATCCCGTTCGCGAGACCAGCGCGTCGACACCGGCCACTTCACCGTCCGTGCAGCCGAAGTAAGCGAGCCGGTCGAGACCGCTCGCCGGCAGCAGCTCCTCCGCCATCGGGCCCTGAAAAGCGAGCAGCCCGGTCTGCTCGGTCAGGTCGTCGAGCGTCACTCTCGATGGGAGCTGGTCGCGCATCCAGGCCACGTCCTTCTCCCTGTTCGAAGCGTTGACCACGACGTTGTACCGACCTTCCGTCGGGCGGTAGACGATCAGGTCGTCGATCACGCCGCCCTCTGGATTGCACATGAGTGTGTAGACAGCCTTTCCCACCTCGATCCCGATGTCGTTGGTCAGCAGCCGCTGCAGATAATCGAGCGCGCCTTCCCCACGGACGACGAGCCGACCCATGTGCGAGACATCGAAGAGACCCGCGAATTTCCGTACCGCCAGGTGCTCGTCGCGGATCGACGTGTACTGCTGGGGCATCTCCCATCCGCCGAAGTCGACCATGCGGGCTCCGAGCGCGACGTGTCGGGAGTAGAGCGGCGTGCGCCGAAGCGTGCTATTCGCCGTCAACGGTGCCGTCGAAATCGATGGCGTCCGGGTCGATGAACTCGAGCAGCTCCTCGTCGTGCCGGCGGCGCGCGTCGGCAACGACCTGCGCGACGTACTGCGCGCGCTCGACGGTCCACTCGAGCTTCTGGGCGATCTCGTCGATGGTACCCGCCCGTTGCAGCTCGCGCCGAAGCAACAGCTCGGTTCGCTCGTAGTCGTTCGCGGCGGCGACCAGCAGTTCGGCGTCGTGAACCGCCGCGGCTTCGGCCGCAATCGCGGCATCCATCTGGTCGCCGACCTTCTGCTCGGCGAACCTCGCGAAGTCCGGCGCGCCGCTGGCGGTGAAGCTGCGCACCGCGTCGACCAGGCCAAGTGATCCTTCCTGCACCAGGTCGGGAACCGGAAGGCCTCGATCTTGTCGTGCTTCAGCCAGACGGATCACCATCCCGAGGTTGGCCGCGACCAGGCGATCCTGGCTCGTGCGATCGCCGCGAGCAGACATCGCGAGCAGGTTCGCCTGCTCCCCATCCCGGAGCGGCGACGTGCTGTCGGCTTGATGGCGCAGGTCGCGCATGACTGCCTCGTCGTCTTCGTTGGACGGCGCCGGTTGGGACCCCATGCCGCCCGATTCTACGCCCGGCTTTAGGACCCGCCCGGGCAGGCAATGTTCCACGTTTTACACTCGGAGTGTGAGCTTTTGGCGTCTGGTGCGGGTGGTCTGGTTGGTGCTCGTCGCCGCCACCATCGCGGTGCCTCTCCAGGCCGCAGCAGCAACCCCACACGTCGAGCAGGCTGACCTCAACGGCGACATCAACAACATCATGTCCGCGTACATCCAGACGTCCGTCCAACGCGCCGAGGCGGACCACGCGGACGCCCTCCTCATCGTCATGAACACGCCCGGCGGCATCTCGACATCGATGGACGAAATCGTCACCAACCTCCTCAACTCCACCGTGCCCGTGATCGTTTACGTCTATCCGAGCGGCGCGCGCGCCGCCTCTGCCGGACTCTTCGTCGCGCAGGCGGCCGACGTCCTCGCCATGGCCCCAGGGACAAACATCGGCTCCGCGCATCCCATCGACGCCACGGGCGGCAACCTGACCGGCGATCTCGGTGCCAAGGTCCTGAACGACGCGGTGACCCGGGTCCGCAGCCTGGCGCAGATGCACGGCCGTAACGCCGACTGGGCCGAGGACGCGGTTCGCAACAGCGTGAACATCAACGCCGATGACGCGGTGCGACTGCACGTTGCCGACCTGGAGGCGACCGACATCAACTCTTTGCTGCGCCAGGTCGACGGACGAGAGGTACCCCGAACCAACGGAACCCTCACCATCCACTCGGCCGGCGCGTTGATCGATGACTTCGCTATGCCGTGGTGGCAGGTCTTCCTCAATGCCTTGATCGACCCAACGATTGCCGCGCTCCTGATCCTCGTCGCCGGCTACGGGATCATCACCGAGATGTCCAATCCCGGCTTGATATTGCCGGGAGTCATCGGTGGACTTGCGGCGGTGCTGGCCATCATCTCCCTCGCCAATCTGCCGGTGAACATCGCCGGCGCTCTGCTCATGCTCCTCGCCCTGCTCCTCTTCATCGCGGACTTGAAGGCGCCGACGCACGGCTTCCTTTCCGTCGGCGGCGCGTTTGCGCTGCTCCTCGGTATGGCCTTCCTTATCAACACGGGACCTGTGGGACTCGGCGTGAATCCGATCGTCTCGATCGTGACCGCCGTCGTGACCCTCGGTTTCTTCTCGTTCTTCATCCGCAAGGTGTGGCAGGCGCGCCGGCAGCCCGCGTTCAGCGGTCCTGACAGCATGGTCGGCGCCCTAGGCGAGGCGCGCGAAGCCCTTTCGCCCGAGGGGCTAGTCTTTGTCCGGGGCGCTCTCTGGAAGGCCAGCGCCGAATCACCGATCGCGGCTGGAGCCGCGGTGCGCGTGGTCGGCCGCCACGGGCTCGAGCTGGAGGTTGCGCCGGAAACCAGTCAAGCCAACCCAGAGACGAAGGAGAAGAACTAAGTGGACGCGGGCCCGCTCATCGTCATCGCCGTCATCGTCGTGATCCTCCTGATCGCGCTCTTCTCGAGCCTCCGCATCGCCGCCGAATACGAGCGCGGGGTCGTGTTCCGACTGGGCCGCCTTATTGGACTGAAAGGCCCCGGACTCTTTTTCATCATCCCGTTCGGGGTCGACCGCCTGGTCAAGATCGACCTCCGCGTGATCACCCTGGAGGTGCCGCCCCAAGAGATCATCACCAAGGACAACGTCACGGCCAAGGTCAACGCGGTCATCTACTTCCAGGTCGTCGACGCGCGCAGGGCCGTGGTCCAGGTCCTGAACTACATAAACGCGTCTTCGCAGATCGCTCAGACCACGCTGCGCGCCGTGCTTGGTCAGTCGTCGCTCGACGAGCTGCTTGCCGAGCGGGACAGGATCAACCAGAACCTGCAGAAGATCATCGACGAGCAGACGGAGCCATGGGGCATCAAGGTCTCAACAGTTGAGATCAAGGATGTCGAGCTGCCTCAGACGATGCAGCGTGCGATGGCCAAGCAGGCTGAGGCCGAGCGCGAGAAGCGGGCCAAGATCATCAACGCCGACGGCGAGTTCCAGGCCTCGCAGACCCTGGCCAACGCGGCGCAGGTGATCTCCTCCCAGCAGGGAGCGCTCCAGCTCCGTTTCCTCCAGACGATGGTGGAGATCGGCGCCGAGAAGAACACGACGATCATCCTGCCGCTGCCCATCGAGCTGATCCGGCCTCTGCTTGGAAGCAGCTTCGACGGCGCATCACTCTCTCCCCAACCCGACAAAGGCGCCAAGACCGGCTGACCCACCACCTCCCCCTCGACGCTTTCGCCGCCTTTCTCGAGCTGAGCCCGCTGCCGCTCGTGGTCGTCGCCAATTTCGCCATCGGCAAGCCTTGGGCCAACGTGGCCACGCCGATCCTTACGGCTTACATCTCGATCATCGCCATCCTGGTGGGAGGGCTGGACATGTTCGCAGCCCCGTTCGGCGTCGGACTCTTGAGCCCGGCGCTGGGCGCCCAGGGCAGGTTCGCGCTCGACGCCGGCTTCATCGTCACGGGCGTCGCAGCCGGGGGTTTTGCGTTCCGGCCGATCCGTCGGGACGTCGCAGCGTTCGTCCCCATCGATGCGGACAACCCCGTGCACGCCCTGGCGCTCGCGCTGGCGACTGTCTTCTTCGGCACCCAGGTGACCTTCCTGGCCTTCACCGACGTGCTTGCGGCGGACCGGGCGTCACCTCCCCTTTCGATTCTCGACCTGTTCTGGAACGAGACGCCGTTCTTGATCCTCGGGCTTGCCGGGGTCGGCCTCTTCATGCGTCGAAGGGTCGGTGAGGCCGCAGCCCGCCTCGGGTTTGTCGTGCCGCTGTGGTGGCAGATCGCCCTGGCCCTCGCCGGGGCAGGAGCCTTTTTTGCCCTTGCGTCCGGATCAGATGCGCTCAGCCACGCCTGGTCTCCGGACATAGCCAGGAACGTGGACGCGACCACCCAGCACCTGTTTGGCAAGCTCACCGACCCGATCGGAATCGCCGCGGTGGCCCTGATCCCGGGGATTTGCGAGGAGCTCCTTTTTCGGGGCGCTCTCCAGCCCAGGATCGGGCTCGTGGCGACTGCCCTCTTGTTCACCGCGATCCACACCCAGTACGGTCTGTCGTTCGACACCGCTGCGATCTTCGTGATCGCGGTTGGCCTCGGCCTGATCCGCAAATATCTCAACACCACCGCTTCCTGCACCTGCCACGTGAGCTACAACCTGTTGGCCGGCATCGGTATCGCCGGGGCGGCCGTCGGACCGGCCCTCGCCGTCGAGCTGCTCCTGGTCCTGGCGGCGTTCGCCGGCATCCGGGCCAGCCGGCGCAGGTCGGCCGCGCCGGCCGCGAACCCCTCCTAACAACATGGGTAGTCAGGCGAGAGATGGCAGCCTAAACTTCGCGCCAATGGCCC
Organism: Candidatus Dormiibacterota bacterium; assembly: GCA_035945895.1. Taxonomy (GTDB): domain Bacteria; phylum Chloroflexota; class Dormibacteria; order Dormibacterales; family Dormibacteraceae; genus 40CM-4-65-16. Next base: position 14,907 of record DASYZS010000212.1, read on the forward strand.
CAGATGTAGGATCCGATACCCAAGCCAGGCCCAATATGTTGGCAACCACCAACCCGCCGGTCATGGCTGTCGTGAACCAGAAGGGCGGCGTCGGCAAGACGACCACAGCCATCAACCTGGGAGCCGCCTTCGCGGAGGCCGGTCACGCCACCCTCTTGGTCGACCTCGATCCTCAGGCCAACTCCACGTCGGGCCTGGGCTTCGACCCCGCCCGGGCTCGCTTGAACGTGTACCACCTGCTGACGGGCGAGGCGGCACTGGAGCAGCTCATCCAGCCGACGAGCCAGGCAGGGCTGAGCCTCGTGCCGTCGCACATCGACCTTGCGGGCGCGGAGATCGAGCTCGCGGCTATGGACCAGCGCGAGTCGCTGCTGCGCAAGGCGCTTGCGGCCTGGGCGCCCACCGCCGAGGTCGTGATCATCGACTGTCCCCCCTCTCTCGGACTGCTCACGCTGAACGCCCTCGTGGCCGCCGACAGCATGCTGATCCCTACGCAGTGCGAGTACTTCGCGCTCGAAGGCCTGCGTCACCTCATGTACACACACCAGTTGGTCCGCTCGCGGCTCAACCCGCGGCTTGCCATCGCCGGCATCGTCATGACGCAGTTCGACGCGCGCACCACTCTGGCGTGGGACGTTCTCCACTCGGTGCGACGCTCGCATCCACACCATGTCCTGGAGACGACGATCCCACGCAATGTCCGCTTGAGCGAAGCGCCGAGTCACGGCAAGTCCGTGCTCGAGTACGACCCCACATGTCGAGGCGCGGCCGCATACCGCGCGCTCGCGAAGGAGCTGATTGAGAGATGAGCCAACCACGCCTCCGCGGTCTCGGTCGCGGGCTGGATGCCCTGATTCCCATGTCGATCGAAGGCGAGGCGCTTGTCCCGCAGATGATCGCGGTCGATCAGATCCGTCCGTCGCGTGAGCAGGTTCGGTCGCGTTTCGACGCCGAACCGCTCGGCGAGCTGGCGGAATCGATTCGCCTGCACGGGGTACTGCAGCCGCTGCTCGTGCGCAAGCTGTCGGACGGCTACGAGCTGATCGCCGGCGAGCGCCGGTGGCGCGCGGCCCGCATCGCGGGTCTCGCCACCGTTCCCGCCGTGGTGCGCAGCGAAGCCGGCAACGATCAGCAGTTGGTGCTCGGCTTGATCGAAAATCTGCAGCGCACCGACCTCGACCCGATCGAAGAGGCGCGGGGACTGAGGCGGCTGATCGAAGAATTTGGCCTGACACATGAAGACGTCGCGCAACGCCTTGGCAGGCACCGCGTGTCGGTCACCCAGGCGCTCCGCCTGCTCGGCGGTTGCGCCGCCGTGCAGTCCGCGGTCGCATCGGGCGTAATCACGGCGGGGCACGCGCGCGCATTGATCGCACTCGAGTCGCAAGCAGCGCAGGAACAGGGGCTCAAGGTCGTGATCGCCAAGCATCTTTCCGTGCGCCAGGCCGAGAACTGGGTCAGAACTTACCGGCCAAGCAGAAGGCGCCGGGACGAGTCAAGCGTCGAGCTGCGTGCCATCGCCGCCGACGTCGAGTCGAGCCTCGGTCTACCAATCAAGATCAGCGGAAGCCTCAACCGCGGCAGGATCGAGCTGCGTTATTCGAATCGCGAAGAGCTCGAACGGGTCTGCGCTAAGCTCGTCACCTAAGACCGATGGCGGCCCAACACCAACAAGCGGCTGGCGCCGCCTCGAGCGAACGTTCCGCGGCCTCATCGCTTCTACGCGAAGTCGCGGAGGTTGTCGTCCTTGCCCTCATCCTCTACATCGGCATCAGCTTCGCGGTGCAAGCGGTGCATGTCGAAGGCCTGTCGATGTGGGCGACTCTCGACGACAACGACTACTTGATCGCAAACAAGATCGACTATCGCCTTCATGCACCGCAGCGAGGCGACATCATCATCCTGAGGCCGCCGTCCACCAACTCCACCGACTTCATCAAGCGCATCATCGCCCTGCCCGGTGAAAAGCTGCTCATCCGCGACGGCGTCGTCTACATCAACGGCCACAAGCTCGACGAGCCGTACCTTCCCGACGAGTGGACCACCCAAAACAACTGGCCGAGTGACGGAACCGACGGCTCCGTGATCCCGCCCAACGAATACTTCGTCATGGGCGACAACCGGAACCGCTCGCAGGATTCGCGTTTCTTCGGACCGATCAGCCGCGACCGGATCGACGGGAAAGCATGGTTCCGGATCTGGCCGCTCGACAAGTTCGGGAGCATCTACGACAAGATGCCGACGCTCGAGACCGGCTCGATCGCGGTCGGAGCGACGGGGACGGCCAGAGCCGCCTAAGCCCCGATCGCCAGGCGAAAGCCTCCGTCGCGCGAGAACGGCCCGATCACCGACATCTGAATCGGCCCGCTCAAAACCTCCTCGGCCACGCGCCTTACGTCGGCCGCCGTGACCGCGTCAACCAGATCGAGCTCTTCTTCGATCGTCTTGATCTCGCCTAGGAGCGTCTCCTGGTACGTGAGCCAGAACGCAACGCCGTTGGTCGTTTCGAGCTCGAGCCTGAGCCGGCCCTTGGTGAACTCTTTGGCCCGAGCCAGCTCCTCTGCGCCGACCTCACCTTCGCTTAGGCTGCGCAGCTCGGCCATCACCGCGTTGACGGCGTCGACCGCCTTCTTCGGATCGACCCCGATGTAGACGCCCAGGTATCCCGTGTCGCGGTGCTTCTGGCTGAAGCTGTGCACGTCGTAGGCGAGACCCAGCCGCTCGCGAATGTTGAGAAAGAGGCGTGAGCTCATGCCCTCACCGAGCACGGTGTTGAGGATGTCGAACGCGTAACGGTCGGGATGCAGATAGCTGAACGCGCGCGCGCCCAGGCAGATGTGCGCCTGCTCAGTTTGTCGCCGTCTCAACAGAACGCGCGGTCCGGTGAGTGCCGCGGGCGAAATATCCTGCGCACCGCCGTCGACCTCCGCGCGCAGCGAGAGCTTGCGGGTCACCTCGTCGATGGTGTCTGCGGAATCCAGCGAGCCCGCCAATCCGATGACGAGATTCGGCTGTCGATAGTGCGCGTCGACATACTCCAGGATTGCTTCTCGGTCGATTCTTGAAACCGATTCGACTGTGCCCGCGATGTCGCGACCCAGAGGGTGGCCCGGCCAGATCAGCTCCTCGAAGAGGTTCTGCACATGATCCTGCGGCTGATCCTGGTACATTCGCAGCTCTTCGAGAATCACCATGCGCTCGCGCTCCACATCCGCCGCGTCGAGCCGGGAGTTCGTGACGATGTCAAAGAGCACGTCGAGCCCAAGGCTGAGGTGCTCGGAGGGAACGCGCGCCCAGTAGGCGGTCAGCTCCTTGTCGGTGGACGCATTGATGAATCCACCCACGCCCTCGATGGCGTCGGCTATCTCCTTCGAGCTGGGGCGGCGCGCGGTGCCCTTGAAGTAGAGGTGCTCGATGAAATGCGACACTCCGGCGAGGTGGTCGTCCTCGAGGCGCGAGCCGCCCGTGAACATCAGGACGACGCTCGCCGACTGCCGCTCAGGCATCGGCTCGACGATCATCCGGGCTCCGCCCGGCAAACGATGCACTGGCGGGGCTAGGGACATGGGACGGTCAGTATAGGAACGGCCGCTTTTAGCCGGCGCCGCCTTCGCGCAACGCGCCGAGCGCTGCATAGAGCGTCATCGCCACGAAGTCCGCGGGCATGCCGTCCGAGACCGCGTCCAACGCTTCCCCCAGGTAGCGGCGCACGTTGGGTACCGTGTCGACCTCTTCGAGCTCGAGGCAATCGCGGATCGCCTCCGCGATCTCGGTCGGCGTCAGCTCTTCGTCACCGGCCTCGTCGGCCACCGAGTTGACCAGCGCGATCGCGCGGCGGATTCGCTGCGCGGCTCGCGCGAGCGAGCCGCCGTTGGTGGACGTTAGGCCTCGGCCGGCTTGCGCGGCCCAACCACGACGCGACGCTCTGGCTCCTCACCGATGCTGGAACTCGTCACGTCGGGATCACCTTCGAGCGCCAGGTGGATGGCGCGGCGCTCGAAAGGCTGCATCGCGTCGAGAGTGATGGCGTCGCCGGTCATCTTGACCTGGCGCGCGGCGCGCATCGCGATCTCACGGACGGTGTGCTCGCGACGCTGGCGATAACGCTCGACGTCGACGATCACCCGCTCGCCTTCGGCCAGGTGCCTGCCGACCATGACGTTGGTCACCGACTGCAGCGCGCGCAGCGTCTCGCCCCGCCAGCCGATGAGCGTGCCGAGGTCGCGACCGGTGATGTCCAGCGTGATCGGGTCGGAGCCGGCGCGGACGCTGACCTGCGCTCGTACACCCATGTGCTTGAGCAAGCCCTCGACCAGGACGCGGGCGGTCTCGGCTTTGCCGTTGGCCGGCGTCGGCGCCGAACCCATCGTCGGCGCCGTCTCGTCGATGACCGTGACCTCGACCACGGTCTCCTCGGCGGTTTCGCTGAGGATCTTGACGTCGACGTGGCGGCGGCTCTCCTGGAGCTCGATCAATGCCGCGTCGACGGCCTCATCGAGTGTCCGGCCACGGCCTTCAGCGGATTTCAATTCAGATCACTCCTTGCCCGGTTCTTGGACTTTTTGCTTTTGTTGTTGTTGCCCGCGGTCCGGTTCGGGGGCGGGCCGTTCTTCTGGAGCGTCGTCTTGGGAAGACTTACCCGGGCTTTGCTGGGCGGCGACGCGGCCACCCCTGGAAGCGGCTTGGCCCGGGACGGCCACAGGTTTCCCCACCCGACGACGAAGCTCTGCTGAATGATACTGACGCAGTTCCCGACGAACCAGTAAAGGCCCAGGCCCGCGGGAACCTGGAGCGCGAACCAGCCGATCATCAGCGGGGAGATCAACACCATCGTCCGCTGCATCTGCTGCGTCTGCAGCTCCTGATCCGTCGGATTCAGCGGCGCTGGCATCTGCAGCATCTTCGACTGCACAAACGTCGTGGCAGCGGCGAGCAAAGGAAAGATGATGTAGGCCGGCACCGGCAGGAATGGGACGCCCTGAACGAGCAGATGGTGACCTGGGATGTCGTTCAGGTTCGGCACGAACAGGAAGTGCGCGACGACGTGGTTGGTCTTCGCGAAGCCGGTGAAGACGTAGTAAAGCGCCGTGAGGATCGGCAGCTGCACGACCAGGGGCAGGCAGCCGACCAAGCCCCCGAGCGGGTTCACCCCGTGCTCCTGATAGAGCTTCATCATCTCGGTGTTCAGCTTCTGGGGGTCTTTCCTGTATTTCTTGCGAAGCTCGCCGACCTGGGGTGCGAGCTTGCGTTGCTCGACCATCGTCTTGCGCTGCGTGATGAGCTGGAACTGCTGCAGAGGCGACAGAAGGAGACGGATGATGATCGTGAGGACGATGATCGCCACGCCGTACGCGCCGATCGTGGCAATGACCGGCACGCCGACCAGGTGGTTGTAGATGAACGCCAGCGCGGCCTGCAGGGTGGCGCCGAAGACCGCCCACCACACGTTCTTGATAGGCGCCAGAAACTGGAAGAAGTCAGTGAAGGCGTTGAGCTGAATCGCGGTCATACCTCAGGGCACCGGATCGTAACCGCCCGGCGCGAACGGGTGGCAGCGGGCAATGCGTTGAGCCCCCATCCAGCTGCCTCGGAACCAGCCGTAGCGCTCGATCGCTTCGTACGTGTAGTGCGAGCACGACGGGTAGTAGCGGCAAGACGGCGGCAGGATCTTGGCAAAGGAGAGCTGATAACCGCGAATCAAGAGCAGGAAGAGCTTCGTCATGGCTTTGTGGAGGCGTTTATCTGAGCGAGCCTGAGCGCAGCCTGCGCAGCTTCCGCCCTCAGGTCGGCGAACGAGACCTCGAGCGCCGACGGGCGGGCGATCAGGACCACGTCATATCGTATTCCCAGTTCGCGCAGGGGCGAATCGGGACCGAGCAAATTCGTCCGAGCCACCTCCCGCAGCCGCCGGCGCGCGCGATTGCGGTCCGTGGCGCCTTTGATCGCCCGGCTGACGGTCACGCCCACCCGGCTCTCGTCGGTGGCGCCCGGCACGGCAAAGCCGACCATCGCCCGACCCTGGTGGAATCGCCGCCCCGCGATCGCGACCTGGAACTCAGACCGGTGACGCAGTCGGGCGCGGCGCTTCACTGGAAGAAAGCTGAGCTGGCTTACGCCAGCCGCTCTCGACCCTTGCGGCGGCGGTTGCGGAGCACGCTGGCTCCGCCGCGAGTGCTCATCCGGCGCAGGAATCCGTGGACACGCCGGCGATACCTCTTCTTGGGTTGATAGGTGCGCTTGATCGCGCCAGTGTACCGAACGTCCAATTTTCGATTCGTGACACCGCTTCTATCACTTCATCGTTCGTGCAGTGGCCTTGCGGTATCCACAGGCCGGTGTTATATTCCCCGCCCGGAAGCCAAACACCCCTCACGTCGAAGCTCAATTCCAATACAAATTCCGGCAGCTGCTAGCACGAAGTCCTACAAGTAAGCAACACTTAGTCGCACAAAAGCGCTTCCATATTTCGGGAACGACCGGATAGGGGATTTCGAACGGGTCGGCGCCGCCAGCCTGTGGAAATCCGCTCCGCTCTTTTCCACAGGCACCAAGGAGGCGGAGCTCATGCTCGAAGAGCTTCGGTTGAATCCGCGGTCGCCGGGAGCGCGATCTTGGGGTCGCTGCCCGGGCGAGGGCGCGGCCGCCGATGGCGATAGGGTTAATCGCAGGTTGTCCACAGGTTTTGCTGGGGTCAAAGGCGGGCGACTCCACAGGCCTTTCGCGCACCCGGAAGCGCGTTTTGAGGAGGTGGTGGAGTGAACCAGGACCAGATCTGGTCGCAGGTGCAGGAGGAGCTCCGCTTTCAGCTCGCCAAACGCACATACGACATGTGGCTAAAGAACACGTCGGTCGTGTCTGCGGACGGAGGTACGTTTCACATCGGCGTTCCCAGCAAGCTCGCCAAGGATTGGCTCGAGGATCGATTCTCCGGGCTGATCCAGGAGACCCTGCAAGCGGTTACCGGTTCCGAGGTCGACATCGACTTCGTCATCGCGCCGTCCGGGCACCGGCAGACGCACTCGTTCGACGACGACGGCCACGGATCCGACAATGGGCACGAAAACGGCATCGAGCCGGCACCTGAGTCGGCGGCGATTGCGCCTTCAGAGCTCAACGCGCGCTTCCGGTTCTCATCATTCGTGGTGGGTCACAACTCACAATTCGCGCACGCAGCTGCCAAGGCGGTCGCCGAAGCCCCGGGAGACAGCTACAACCCGCTCTTCATCTATGGAGGCGTGGGACTCGGCAAGACGCACCTGATGCACGCGATCGGCCACGAGGTGCACGACCGCTTCCCGCGCAAACGTGTCGTGTACCTGACCTCCGAGCAGTTCACCAACGAGGTGATCAGCTCCATCGCCACGGCTCACATGGGCGAGTTCCGGCACAAGTACCGCACAGTCGATGTGCTTCTCATCGACGACGTGCAGTTCCTGGCCGGCAAGGACCGCACCAAAGAGGAGTTCTTCCACACCTTCAATGCCCTGCACGAGATCAACAAGCAGATCGTCATCTCTTCCGACCGTCCGCCAAAAGAGATCCCGACCCTCGAAGATCGCCTGCGCTCTCGATTCGAGTGGGGCCTCATCGCCGACATCCAGCCTCCCGATTTCGAGACGCGTCTTGCCATCCTCCACTCCAAGCTCGGCGCCAACGGAAGCTTGATCCCCGAAGAGGTCCTCAGCTTCATCGCGCACAAGGTCCAGCGCAACATCCGTGAGCTCGAGGGAGCGCTGACGAGGGTGCAGGCCTTTGCCGCGGTGCATCAAAGGCAGCTGGACGAGGAGCAGGCGGCGCGACTCCTGTCCGACATCATCCCGGCCGGCACTCGCAAACCGATTAACGTCGAGCGCATCCAGGCGCTCGTCGCGGACTACTACAACGTCACCCTTGACGACATGAAAGGCAAGCGGCGCGACAAGCACATCGTTTTTCCCCGACAGGTGGCGATGTACCTCGTGCGCGAGGAGACGCCCTCTTCATTGCCCGCAATCGGCAAAGCGTTCGGCGGTCGCGACCACACGACTGCTCTTCACTCGATCGAGAAAATCGCCAACGAGCTGAAGGAAGACGAGAGGCTGCGCTACGAGGTGCAGGCCATCCGCGAGAAGCTGTACGTCCAATGACGCAGCTTTCCCCAACTTTTCAGAGAGGGCTTGGGACGAGGATTGGATGGACCGCCGGCGGACATTTCTTACCCACTGCTTCAACAGGTGCAACCGGGCAGGACGATGGTTCCCCAGAGCTTATCCACGGATCGTTTCGGCTTGTAAATGATCTCGACATCCACAGCTTGCACAGCGCTTACTGTTATCGGTTACGAATGATTTCAATCAAGAGAATCAATTTCAACGGGGGACAACTTTCTTGAATGCCAAAGTTCTGACTGCACAGATGAGAGTCACCTGTAGGCCAGCGGTTCTCGGTCAGGCCTTGCAGGTCGTGTCCAGGGCCATCTCCAGCCGTACGACGCTGCCGATCTTGAACAACATCCTCATCGAAACGGCATCGGAAGGCCTGGCCTTGACCGCAACTAACCTCGAGATCGGCATCCGCAAGGTGGTCCCTGCCGAGGTTGCCGTCGAAGGTTCGACCACTGCGCCAGCGCGCCTGCTTACAGATTTCGTGGGCACGCTGCCCGACGATGAGCTGGAGATGACGCTGGACGCGCCGACTCAGTCGCTCAACCTCCGCTGCGCCCGCTTCGACACACACATCAAGTGCATCGAGGCCGAGGAGTTTCCGCCAGGCCCACGTCCGGACGAGGGCGACAGGCTGGAGGTCGCTCTCGACGACCTGGTCGGAGCGGTGGAACAGACCCAGATGGCTGCTTCCACAGACGAGGCGAGGCCGGTCTTGACCGGTGTGCTCGTCCAGGTCCAGGGCGGCAGCCTGACCCTGGCCGCGACCGATGGTCACCGCCTGGCGGTGCGCAAGCTTGCAGCCACGGCGCCGAGTGACCTCGAGGCGAGCTTGATCGTGCCGGCGCGAGCGCTGGCGGAGCTGTCGCGGGTGCTCAAGGGCGAGCCGGGAAAGGTCGAGGTGATCGTCTCCAAAGCCCGCAACCAGGTGTTCTTCCGCGCCGGCAGCTCCGAGCTGACCTCGCGGCTTATCGACGGAAAGTATCCAAACTACGCACAGGTTATCCCCAGCAAGAGCTCGACCCAGGTTCGGGTTCCCACCGGTGAGCTGACCCAGACCGTGCGAGCGGTCTCGTTGTTTGCGCGGGACAGCGCCAACGTGATCCGGGTCAAGGCACAGGCGGGGGCGCTCACGCTTTCCGCCACCACAAATGAGGTGGGTGACAGCAAGGCCGACATCAACGCCAACGTGGATGGTTCCGATATCCAGATTGCGTTCAATGCCCGCTACGTCCTGGACGCCCTCGGAGTGATTGGAGAGGACGAGGTCGAACTGCTCTTCGATGGACCTCTCAGCCCGGGGCTGATGCGACCGCCGGGCAAGGACCACTACCTCTACGTGATCATGCCCGTGCGAGTCGCGATGTCGTAGCGCGGACGACTCGTGGTCCTTCGCGGTCTACGTCTTCGCAATCACCGGAATTACGCGCAGCTCGACCTGAGGCCGGGGCCCGGTGTCAACGTGTTCATCGGCGCCAACGGGCAGGGCAAGACCAACCTGCTCGAAGCGGTGGCAATGCTCGCCCTGTCGTCGTCGCCTCGGGCGCGCCGCGAGGCTGAGCTGGTGGGTCCGATCGCGCCGGCGTCGCGCATCGAAGCCGACATCGACACCGGCGACCTCATACGCGAGATCAGCATCACGCTCAGCGTCGAGGGAGAGCGCACTCACCGCACCATCGAGGTGGATGGCGCCCGGCGCCGCGCCTTCGACCTGCCCGGTCATTTCCGCGTCGCCCTCTTCTGGCCCGACGACCTTGGGCTGGTCAAGGCCGGACCCGAGCTCCGGCGGCGCTTCCTGAATCAGATGCTGGTCCAGGTCGAGCCAGGGTATGCGCGGGCGCTGTCCGGCCTCCGGCGCGTGCTCGAGCAGCGCAACAGCCTGCTGAAGAGCATCGGAGCCGGCGAGGGTGGCGAGGACATGCTCGACGCTTGGGACCAGGAGCTGGTCCAGGTCAGCCGGGAGATCGTCGCCGCGCGCGCCAACGCCGTGCGCCAGCTCGATCCCGAAGCGGCTCGATGTCATGGCCAGATCGCAGCCGGAGAGCGCCTCGAAATCCGCTATTCGGGCCCTCCGGAAAACCTGGCCGAAGCTGTGCATAACTCCAGGCGCGAAGACCTCCGCCGAGGCACCACCGGGATCGGCCCGCATCGCGACGACCTGGTCGTCCTTTTGGGTGGGGAAGAGGCGCGCTCCTTCGCCTCCCAGGGCCAGCAGCGGACAGCCGTTGTGAGCCTGAAGCTGGCCGAGGCTGCATTGATCCAAAGCCGCACTGGGGAGCGGCCGGTGCTCCTCCTGGACGACGTCCTGTCGGAGCTCGACGGCGACCGCCGGGCAGCCCTTCTGGGCGAGGTGGCGGCGGGGGGCCAGGTCGTCATCACGTCCGTGGAAGCGGGTCCATTTCCGCCTGAACTTATCGCTCAGGCGATGGTCTGGACCGTGACCGAAGGCAGGATCGAAGCCTGTGGATAAGCTGGGCAATATCCTGCCGCGAATCGTCCGCAAGCAGCCTGGCGGAGCACGGCTCATGGGCATGCAGGTGGCGGCCGCATTTCGCGTCCTTCTAGGCCCCGAAGTGGCCAGGCTCTGCGATGAGGTCGAGCTGCGATCTCGGACGCTGCTGGTGACCACCTCGAGCCCGGCCCTCGCGCATCAGCTGAGGCTGGACGCCGAGACGATCCTCGCGCGCCTCAATCGCCCGGACCTGGGGCGCGAGGTGCGCACGTTGAGGGTACGGATCGGTCGCTCCACGCCGCAATGAAGCTGGGACGCGATCAACTCGCGGCGGCGGAGCTGGGCGGGGGTCCGGTCCGGGTCGTCGCCGGCGCAGGAACAGGGAAGACCGCGGTCATCGCCGAGCGGTTCCGTCGCCTGGTGGCCGCAGGCGCCTTGCCCGAATCGATCCTCGTGATGACCTTCACCGAGCGCGCCGCGACCGAGATGCGTATGCGCATCGAGACACTGATCGATGCGCCGGCGCCGGCGGTCGGGACCTTCCACTCGATCGCGCTGGGCTGGCTGCGCGACGACGGCCGGTCGGTGAGAGTGCCGCACGCTTTCCGCATCCTTACCGGCGCGGAGCGCTGGATCCTCGCGCGCGAGCTGATGTGGACGATCGGAGACGCGGCGCTGACCGGCGATGAGAGACCCGACGACCTGGTTGCACCGGTCCTCCGAATGCTCGAGCGCATGAAGCAGGAGATGGTGCCGATCGAGCGACTCGAAGCATGGGCGCACGGCACCGAGGACGCGGAGCGGGCCGAGCTGATGCGTGCCTGCGTCCGGCTGTTTCGGGCTTATGAGAGGGAATGCCGCAAGCAACGGCTGCTCGACTTCGACGACTTGCTGCTGCTCGGGGTCCGGATGTTTGAAAAGAACCCCAGGATCCTCGCTCGTTACGCAGCGAGGTTTCCGCACGTGCTCGTCGACGAGTACCAGGACCTCAACCTCGCCCAGGAACGGTTGGTAGAGCTGCTCGCTAGCGGTCGCGATCCCTTCGTGGTGGGCGACGACGACCAGTCGATCTACAGGTTTCGCGGTGCGTCGCGGGCGAGCCTGGACCGATTCGTCCACAGCTTTGCGGGTGCACGGACCATCTCGCTCGGCAAGAACCGCCGCAGCTCGCGCCGGATCGTGACCGCCGCTTCAAGGTTGGTCGCCAACAATCCCGATCGATTGGCGAAGCGGCTCTCCGCTGACAGCTCGGGCCCCCTGGTCGAGATCTGGCAAGCGGAAGACGGCCCCGTGGAGGCGAACGCCATCGCTCTCCAGGCCGCCCTGCTCGCGTCGTCCGGAGTTGCCCTGCCGTCGATCGCGGTCCTATGCCGGACCAACGCCATCGCGCGCCCGATCGCGGAAGCGCTGGCGGCGCGAGGCCTCCCGCACGTGGTCATCGGTGGCCACGGATTCCACGACCGTCCGGAGGTCAAAGACGTCATCGCGCTGCTGCGTGTCGTCCGCCATCCGAGCGATCAGGTCGCGCTCGCCAGGCCCGCTGCCGCCGACCTCCAGCCTCTCCTCGAGCGCTTTGCTCCGGCGGCCAAGACACTCGACGTGCGCGACCTCTTCTTCGGCCTGATGGAGCAATCGAGATATCCGGCGACGGCCAACGTCGGCCGCTTCGCCGAGAAGATCGCCGAGTTTTGCGAGACGTCGCCCGACCACTCCCTCGAGGCTTACATGCGCCACCTGGAACTCGTGCTGCTGTCGGGCGAGGACGAAGAACCGGCTGTGGAAGAGCTCAGCGATGCGATCCAGGTCATGACCATCCACCAGTCCAAAGGCCTCGGGTTCGAGGCGGTGTTCGTCCCCTCGCTGGTCGAGGGCCGGCTCCCCCAGTCGGGTCGCTCGCCGCGATTCGAGCTGCCCCCGACCGTGCTCGAACCGCTGGTTCGCGGACGCGAGGACGTGATCGCGGAGGAGAGGCGGCTGCTTTATGTCGCCATGACGCGAGCCCGCCGGTTCCTCTATCTCACGCACGCCACCCATTACGAAGGCGGCCGGCGCTGGCGGCCGTCGCGGTTCCTGGAAGAGGTCAGGTCGGCCGGCGGAAACGTGGTGACGGCGCGAGGCCTGGTGACCGAGCCCGCGGTGTCGGCCCCGCCTGCAGCAACGGAGTCGCCGCACGTGCAAGGAGGCGAGGTCCAACTGTCCTTCAGCGCGATCGCCGCCTATCAGGACTGCCCCCGGCAGTACTGGTACCGCCACGTTCAACGGCTTCCAATCGAGCAGAGCGCGGAGGCGGTGCGCGGCGTCATCCTCCACGAGGTCCTGCGTCGGGCGGGCGAGCTGCGCCGCCAGGGCAAGCGCATCACGGCTTCGGGGCTCCGATCCATCCACGACGACGTGTGGCGGGTGATCCCTTTTCCGGATCCGCGCCGTGCACCGGCGTTCAAGCGCAACGGGCTGGCGGCCCTCGAGTCGTACCGGGCGCGTGGCGGGTTCGACCCCGTGCCCGAGTACCTCGAGCAGTCGTTTGAGCTGGCGGTCGACGGATGGAAGCTGCGCGGCGTCATCGACCGCATCGACCGCACCGGCGAGGGCTGGAAGATCATCGATTTCAAGAGCGGACGGCCCATCCCCGGGCGCAGAAGGGACCTGCAGGTCGCCCTGTACGCATTGGGTGCGAGCCAGGCAATGCATCTCGAGCCGGTCGAGCTCGAGGTCGTCTACCTGTCCTCGGGCGAGTCGGTCACCGTGGAGCACGCGGCCGGCCTGGTGCGCGACGCGGAACAGCGCGGGACCGAGGTGGCCGAAGGCGTCAGGTCAGGACGGTTCCCCGCGAAGCCGGAGCGCCGCCGGTGCCGGCTGTGTCCTTACCGGCTCGCCTGCGTCGAGGCTCTGTAGCGAGCTGCCAGCAGGAGACACTCCCGCGCGATGTCTGACGACGCGTAGGGATGCGCAAGCTCTTCGGCGTTGGCGGACATCTCGCGCCACGTCGGCCCGCCCTCGGCCATGACTCGCACCTCGTCGAGGAGATCCGCCTCCTTCGGAGCGAAGAACCCGATGCGTGACTCGACGACGAAATCGACGTTGGGCGACTCCTGGCCGGGCAGAAACCCGGTGATGACGAGTGGGAGACCTGTGGCCAGGGCTTCGGCGATGGCACCCGGACCCGCCTTCGTCACGACCAGGTCGCACGCGCGCATGAGCTCGGGCATGTAATCGACAAAGCCAAGGGCGAGCATCGGCGTGGCGAGCGGAAGGTCCAGTAGCCGGCGGCGGAGCTTCTCGTTTCGCCCGCACACGACGATCAGCTGCCACGGATGAGGGTCGGTGGCCAGCACGCGGACCTGCGCCGCAAGGTGTCCGACGCCCGCGGCGCCTCCGATCACGAGCACCGTGAACCGCTGCTCTGCGAGGCCGAAGCGCCGGCGCAGCGCCTGTTTCTCGCCCAGAGCGGGCGGCCGAAACCTGAGGTCGACGGGCAAGCCCAGGAGCTTCACCCGGTCCGGCGGCACGCGCCGGCCCAGCGCGACCTTGCGCGCGCGCTCGGTGGGCGCGATGACGAGGTCCGCCTGGCTGAACGTCCAGCCGCGATGGAAGTCGACGAGGTCGGTGATGACCGTCATTAGGGCGCGTGGTCGACCGCTCTTGCGAATCGCCTGGTGCGCGATGTGGTTGAGCAAAGGGTGCACCGACAGCACCACGTCGGGGTCGTGCTGGCGCAGCAGCTCCCGAAGCACGCGGCGGACGGCGGGACCGAAGACCGCGCGGATCGCGGCGAAAGTCGGCTGCGTGTTGCTCGAGTGATACACGGCTCCCCATGCGGCTCGGGAGCGGCTGATGACCGGCGAGTAAAGAGACGCGAGGCGGCGAACGATCGCGGGTCCCTGGCCGATGAGCGGGTCGGCGACCGTCACGATGCAGGTGGGGTCGAGCTGTTGCAGCGCGTCGGTCAGAGCCCCAGCCGCGGCACGGTGGCCGCCGCCCGTGTCGCTGAAAAGAATCAGGACGCGCGGTGACGCGCCGGTTGGAGTCGGGTAGAGGGCCGCGGCCTGCGCTACTTCTTTCGGGCCGCGGCGCGGCGCGCGATCCATCGCATGTTGTAGGTCGCGAGCAGGTACGTGATGAATCCCATGGCGATGATCGCGATGCTCACCCAGAGGATGGTGCGCTTGGCGAGCTCGTTGGGAGAGAGCGCGCCGCCGCCTGGCTGGTGGTTCTGCTGAATGATGTAGGCGGCCAGGTCCCTGACATCCTGGTCGGTCAGCTTGGCGTTGCCGCCCTTCGCCGGCATAGGGGTCTGCTTCGGGTCGCCGGCCTGCGGCTCACGCCCGTTGGTGATGATGCTGATCAGGAAGCTGGGGTCAAGCGAGTTGGGGACACCCGGCAGCTTGTCGATTGGGTTGAGCACCGCGCCGATTCCGCCTTCCAGGCTGGCGCCGTGGCAGGTCGCGCAGTTCTGGGCGTAGAGCGTGGCGCCCTTCTGCGGGTCGCCCGGCAAGGTGGTCGCGCCGCTCGCCGCCTGGGAAGGGGAGGGGCTGGGCGAGGAATCGGCCAGGGTGGACATCGCCGTCAGGATGAAGAACGCCGGCACGCCCAGCATGAGGAGCAAGCCTCGAGAAACCCGCATCTAGGCCAAATCATATCCAGGGGAGTAGTACTCGGGCTCGGCAGGAATACCGCCAGAGGTCGTAGGTTTAATCGAGTTATGGGTTGTTCTTCGCCGGTCTCTCGTCCGGGCTTCGTCTGCGTCACCCGGCGCTGGCTAGACGCGAGATCGGCGTACCGTGGCTGAAACCACCCGACTGATCTCCGATCGCGCCGCACCGCGGATTGCGGTCATATCGATGCACACCTCGCCGACAGCGTCGTTGGGCCAGAACGCCAACGGCGGGCTCAACGTCTACGTAAACGAGATCGCCGCCGCCTTCAGCGACCGCGGCATTGCCACCGACATCTTCACGCGGTGCACGCCTTCAGACCCCGAGTTCGAGCAGCTGACCCCACGGTCGCGGGTGATCTACCTGCCCGCCGGCCAGGAGCTCGACAAGTACACGCTGTACACGGAGGTGCCTGGCTTCGCGAATCGCATCCGGCAGTTCAGTGTCGTGGAGGACGTCAAGTACGACCTCCTCTTTTCCCATTACTGGCTGTCGGGCGAGGTCGCTTGCCTTCTCCGCCCGCCGCTGGCTGCCGGCTGGGCGCACATCGCCCACACGCTGGGCCTCGTCAAGAACAAGACCCTGGCCGCCGGCGCTCGCCCGGAGCCGGACCTTCGGATCCAGGTCGAGAAGCAGGTCGCCGCGCAGGCCGATCTCCTGATCGCGTCGACCGAGGATGAGCGTGGGGACCTGGTGCGTCTCTACGGCGCCGAGCCGGATCGCGTCGCGGTGGTGCCGCCTGGGGTCGACCTGTCGATGTTCCAGCCCATCGACCGCGACGAAGCGCGCCGGACGATCGGCTACGGACCTGGGCGCTTGCTGCTGTTCGTCGGGCGGCTCGAGCGATTGAAGGGTGTAGAGATTGCGATTCGAGCTCTGGCGCTGCTTCGCGACCGAACACACGATGACGTGCGTCTTCTGATCCTCGGCGAGGATTCCCGCGACGGTGACGAGAGCGAGAAGGAGCGCCTGAAGCAAGTTGCGTCGGCTGTCGGGGTGCGTGACCGCGTCGATTTCCTCGGCTCGGTGGCGCATCACGAGCTGCCGTTTTTCTACTCCGCGGTGGACGTCTGCGTGATGCCGTCGTACAGCGAGTCCTTCGGCTTCGTCGCCCTCGAGGCGCAGGCGTGCGGCCGTCCGGTCGTGGCATCGGACGTGTCAGGACTGCGGTCGGTGGTGCGCGACGACGTGAGCGGCTACCTCATCGACTCTCATGACCCCGCGTTGTATGCGGAGCGCATCGGGCGCCTGCTGGACAACCCAGAGCTCGCGCAGCAGATGGGGCGCCGCGGCCGTCTGCTTGCGCAGCGCTTCTCGTGGACCAGGACCGCCGACCGCCTACAAGCTCTATTCGACGCGGTGATCGAGCGGTCTCAGGTCCGCGTCCAGGCCGGCGCGCGACAAGAGTAAGGAAAGGTCTGGGGATCCAGCTTCGTCAGCGCAGTCGGTCTGGTGCCGTCAGCGTTCATCAGCCAGACCTGATTGCCGCTTAGAAACGCGATCTGATGGCCGTCGGGTGACGAAACCGGAGACGACACGTCGAGCGGCTCCGCTGGGAGTCCAACCGCCGCCCTCAGAGTCGACGGCGGCGAAACGACGTTGATGACGAACGCCTTGTGCAGCGGGTTGTTGCCGGCGCCTGCAGTCGCGGCGAAAACCAGATGGGTCGAATCGGGCAGCCATGAGGGCCTGCCGATGTCCCCGCTGATGAGCGTGACGGTTGTCCCCGTGCCGGTGAGGCTTCGCACTCGAAGCGTCGCGGATTCGGGATCTGAGCGGAGGTACGCGACGCGATTGCCTGCCGGATCCCACGCGATGGTGCTGACAGTCGCGGAGTCGGTGACGAGCGCATAGCGCGCGCGGAGGCCGACGTCATAGCCCCAGATCTGGTTGGTATCGGTTGACGCGTGTATGAACGCGACCCGCAGACCGTCGGGCGCGACCGCGGCCTCGGCGACGTCTGTGGCAATCACGGTGTCGGATCCATCGGAGGCCTGCCGGTGCAACGTCCCGGCGGAGTCGATGTAGACGAAACCCATCTTCGTTGCGAGCGCGCCGGCCCACGTCGCCTGGAAGCTCAGCCGAGCGGTGGTTCCGCCGGGCACGTACTGCCACCAGGCGTGATCCTGGTCCTCGATCAGCAGCGACTCACCGCCTGGGGACCACGTGAATGCGCGGACGCCGGACGCGTCGAAGAGCTCACGTGGGAACCCAGCCTCGTTCACGATCCACAGCCCGTCAGGCGAACCGTCAGCGCTATCGGTCGCGAAGGCGATCCAGTGACGGAGCGACTGCAGGGGGCCGGTCGAGAAGCTAATGAGCTCGTCGCGGTCGAGCTGGTTGCCGTCGAGATCCAGCGCGCCGGTGTTGACGAGCAGCTGGTAGGGCGTGTTGGGCGCAAGCAGCTGCGAGGGCGCGATGATCGCGCGCCGGGAGTCGGCGGGATCGATGCGGACGTCGAAAGGAACTGTCGGGTCCATGGTGATCGCGCTTTTCAAGGTGGCCGCGTCCATCGCGTGGGTGAAGTCCAGGCTGAGATACGCAGAGGGATCGACGTTGCCGTCGCCGTCAGCCGGTGTCGAGCTGTTGAGCGCGGGCGCCGTCTCGGTGGTGAATGACCAATGGTGGCGGAGGGTGTACGTGTTGCCGGCTGGATCGCGATAGCCCGCGTCGAGGATCACCTCATACGTTGTCGACGTGCGCAGGGTGTCGTGCTGATAGACGAGTTCGTGACCATTGGTCCACTGGATCAGGCCAACGGTAGTGGGGGAGAGGTGGAGCCGGCTCGCGACGGAGGCCTGATCGACGTCGTGGTCGAACGTGATGTGGATCGGGGTTGCCGTCGAGACGTCGGTCGTGTTGCGCTGAGGGGAATAGTCGGTGATCTGGGGCGGACTGCCGCCACAGGCGACGAGGATCAGCCCGGCCAGCAGGGCGCCAGTCGCCAGAAATGCGGTCCGCTTCGCGGGCCCTCCCTCTCCCAACGGCTCCCTCCCCCGAGCCGAACCAGCCTGGCCCGAGGTTAGTCGCGCCTCGACAGAATGCCAACGCATCCTGTTAAGAGGGTGGAACCTCTCCTAGAGGTGAGACTTGAGGCGCGCCCGCATCTCTTGCGCCAGCTGCTCGAGGCGCGAGGAGTCTACGAACAGCAGCGAGATGCTCGGAATCTGGTCGATCGCCGCCTCGATCCCGCCAAGCGATGGGTCTGCGGCGCCGAGGATGTCCTTGACCTTGCGCGCCCTGTTGCCGAGCGCGTCCTCCGCCATCGCTTGCAGCTCCGACACGACCGAGGCCCAGTCCAGCTGCGGGCCGCCCGACCGCGGCGGCGTGGTCGGCGCCACTGGCGCCGGGGCGGGCGGGGTGAATCCCGAGAACTGCGGTGTCGGAATCTGTGCCGTCGGCGGCTCGGCGGCGACCGGCTGGTACGTGGGCATCACCGGAAGGGTCGGCAGAACCGGGCTGGTGGCAGCGACGGGGTCGGGTTGCGGAGCGGGCGAGACCGCGAACTGCGATGGCGAGACCGCGAACTGCGATGGCGCGGCCGCCGGTCGCCGCTGACCTCCCACCACCTCGTCGACGTCGAGGGGCGGGTGCTTGGTCGCGTCCGCGGCCTTCACCTCGATCATCGCGTTGGGGTCTTCGCAGAGAGCGAGTACGCGGTCCGGCTTGTCCGATATGTCGCGGGATTCGCTCGTATAGGCGCCGGCCAGGTCGCCGTCGGAGAGGATGATCACGCCCGTACCACCGCTGGAGCGGACCATCACGCTTCCGCTGAGCTTCCGATCGCTCAGGAAGCTGAGCAGCGCCTTCATGTCGACCCATCCTGCGTAGAGCTCGGTGTACATCGGCCGTGAGACGGTGAGCTCGTAGAGCCCGTCGATCAACTCCGGCGAGAGGCCTACGACGTCGAGCACTCCGTGGCCCGCGGTGACGTCGTCGTTGAATTCCTGCAGCGCCGACTTGCCGAGAACGAGGTTGCTTGCTTCGGTCGCACCGTCGTAGAGGCACTCGAGCGCGGAGCCTTCACGGAAAAGGATCAGGCCCGAAGCCTCATCCGTGAGCAGGCGCACGTAGCCCGTGTAACCCTCGCGCTCGAGGGTCGTCAGCAGGCGTGGGAAGTCGACGAACGACGTCTTGAGCGAGTCGTAAAGAATCTGGCCGGCAGGAACCGGAATCGGCTCGCGCCCATGTTTTGGTTGCGGGCGGTGCTTTACGCCCCGTCTCGGTTGTGGTGCTTCCACCTTTCGCTCCGGTTCAGCATGATCTCTCCGCTCGGCCCGTGGCTCCACAGGCGCGGGCTCGGGGCTCTCTTCGCGGTGCTGCTGCGGCGGTTCCGCCGGCGCAGGCTTGGGTGCCACGTCGGCTGCGTGCACGAGCTCAGGAATCCCAGCCCTGACCGTTTCGTCCGATGGGAGCTTGGCCTTGGCGTCGAATTCGAAATCACCGCGCGTCCAGTGGAGCGCGTTGACCACCGCCTCGTCGCCCGACTTCCCATCGCTCTGCGCGTGAAAGAGATGACCGAACAGAAAGTACAGGGAGGCGGACTGTCCGTTCCCATTCCGGACGTTAAGCGTACCGGTGGAACGCTCGCCCTGGGCTGATTCGAGAAGTGAACGAAGGGGTGTTTCGACCAGCGAGCCGTGCGACTGCAACAGCATTCTCCTGAGATCGGGCGGGTCCGATCGGGGTTTAAGAGAAAGTTAGTATAGGCACCGAGATCGCAGCAAGGCGCCACGAGCCCGCGGAGCCTCCTCAGCTTCCGCTAAACCCCGATTCCGCCCCGGCACGCCTTTTTCTCGTGCGGCACGGCCAGTCCACCTGGAACAGCGAACATCGGATCCAGGGTCAGCTCGACCCGCCCCTTTCCGCGGAAGGCGTGCGCCAGGCCGAGCTCCTCGCCCGGCGGTTGGCGCCCCGCCACTTCGCCGGGTTTTATGCCAGCGACCTCAAGCGAGCGTTTCAGACCGCGGGAGCCATCGGCGCCGTCATCGGCCAGGCGCCGTCGCCCGACCAGTCGCTGCGCGAGATCTTTCTGGGCGAGTGGGAAGGTCTCACCACCGAGGAGATCGCGCAGCGCTACCCGCTGCAGTGGGCCGCGTGGGTCGACCAGCCCGACTGGGACGTGGTGCCAGGAGGCGAAGGTGCGGCGAAGTTCGATGCGCGCGTCGCGGCGGCGATCGACGCCATCATGCAACGACATCAGCACGGCAGAGTCCTGGTGGTCACCCACGGCGGCGTCATCCAGGTCGCGCTGCATCGGGTCGTCGGCCGCGCGAGCCGAGGGCTCTTTCCTTTCAGAATCCAGAACGCGTCCATCTCCTTGATCGAGAAGCGCGACGGCCGAATGGTCATCGGGGGCGTCAATGACATCGCCCACCTGGAAACCGGTCCAGGATGAGCGAGGGCGCACAGGAATGGGACGCGAAACTCGCTGAGCGTGTGTTGCCGGCCCCGCTGCTGCAGTCGTGGGGATGGGGCGAGGTCCAGGCCCGGGCCGGCTGGCAGGTCAATCGGGTCCACACGAAGACGAGCGGCGCCATGGCTTCAGTTCAGTTGCGCAGCGTCGGTCCCGCGCGAGAGGCATATGTTCCACGCGGACCGGTGCCGGCGACGCCGGAGGCCATCGACTTTGTTGTGGGCTGGTGCCGTGACAATCGCGTCGCCCGGCTCGTCCTCGAACCCGAAGCCGGTGAAGACTTCGGCGATGTCCTGCTGGAGCGAGGTTTCAAACGCGTCGCATCGACCCAACCCCAGCACACACGGATCGTGAAGCTCCTTCCGCCCGAGGAGCTTCTCAAGACCTTCGACCACGGACGGCGCTACAACATCCGCACCGGCATCAGACGCGGGGTTGTCGTCGAGGAGGGCGAGGACGCCGCGGAGCTGGCGCGCCAGTCCCAGGCGGTCGAACGCCGCCAGAGGATCAACCTGCCGGACCGCCACTACTACGAGGTGCTGCTCGACGTCCTACCGTGGTGCCGAACGTATACGGCGCTCGCTCCCGAGAAGCGCGAGGCGCTTGCCACAGTGCTCGTCGCGCGCCACGACGGCCGCGCGTACAGCCTCTTCGCCGGCCGCAGCGGTCGCCTTCGTGAGCTGATGGGCAACGACCTGGCGTGGTGGTCGGCCATATCTTCCGCGGCCGATGCCGGGTGCAAAGACTTCGACCTGTGGGGCATCCCGCCGCCGCGCTCAGACCCCAGCCATCCGTGGGCCGGCATCGGGAAGTTCAAGGCGGAATTCGGCGGCGCCGAGGTGGCGTACTGCGGCGCCTGGGAGCTGGTGATCAGTCGGCCCGGCGCTGCGCTCCTGCGCGCGGACCGGAGCGCCCGAGCCCTCATTCGGGGCCAGAAACGAAACATTCCCTAACAATCCTTCAAATCATTTAGGATGGTCGTGTGGCTGTGGCGGAGTCCTCCCGCAAGGTCCTTGTCGTGGAGCCGGACAGCTTGACCCGGCGCGAGATCAAGCACGTGTGCGAGCAGGACGGCTACGAGGTGGTCGAGGCGGACGCCGGCTCTGAGGCGCTGCGACAGGTCGAGTCCGCGCGCCCCAGCGTGGTCCTGCTCGAGGTCACCCTGCCCGACGCGGCAGGCTTTGACGTTTGCCGCGAGCTGCGCAAAGTCGACCCGGCCGTGCCGGTGATCATGATGAGCTCGCGCTCCGACGAGATCGACGCGGTCGTGGCGCTGGAGATCGGCGCCGACGACTACGTCACCAAGCCGCTGCGACTGCGTGAGCTCGTGGCTCGGATGGCGGCGCACCTGAGGCGCGCGCGACTGGAGAACGCGGAGGCGATGCGCAGCCGCCTCGAGTTCCGCGACCTCGTCATCGACGTCAACGAGCGACGCACTTACAAATCAGGAAAAGAGGTCGAGCTCACCCATACCGAGTTCGACCTGCTCACGTTTCTCGCCAGCAACGCGGGCAAGGTCCTCAGCCGCGAGAAGATCCTCAACTCCATCTGGGGCTACGAGTACCCGATCGAGACGCGCGTGATCGACGTGCACATCCGCAACCTGCGCCGCAAGATCGAGACGCAGCCCTCGCGTCCTTATTACATCCTGGCCGTACCGGGAATCGGTTACCGCTTCACGAACGCTCGACCGGGTTAATCCCCAACTCATCGAGCGACTCCAGGACAAAGGGTCGCTCCGCTATGCGCGGATGCGGGATGACGAGGTCCGGCTCGTTGACCCGCATGGCATCGAAGAAGAGGATGTCGACGTCGATCACTCGCGGTCCCCATCGCTTCGTCTGGACGCGGCCGCCCTCCCGCTCGACGCCCTTCGCGGCTCTCAGCAATTGCCGCGGCGTCCCCTGCCAGTCGCCTTCGACCACCTGGTTGAGAAAGCGCGGCTGATCGGTCACACCCCAGGGCTCGGTCTCGATGACCCGGCTCTGACGCTTGATGCGCACGCCTTTTTGACGAAGCCGGCGGCGTGCCGCGCTCAAGTTGCGGGAGCGCGTGCCGACATTGGATCCGAGGCCCAGGACGACCGTCGTCACTTCATGCGGTCGGCGACTCGCACCGCGCGAGTCGTCGGCTTCACGTCGTGCACCCGCACGATGTCGGCCCCGCGCAGCACGGCCGCGACCACCGTCGCCTCAGTGCCCTCGAGCCGGTCGGTCACGGGGAGATCGAGCAGCTTGCCGATGAAGGACTTGCGCGAGGTTCCGACCAGGATCGGATGACCCAGCTCTTTCAGCTCCGCGAATTGCTGCATCACCACCCAGTTTTGGTCGGCGGTCTTGCCAAAACCAATGCCCGGATCGACGATCACCTTCTCGCGCGGTACCCCGGCCTTCATCGCGCGGGCGGCGGCGTCGGAAAGGAATCGCTTGATCTCCTGCATCAGGTCGCCCGCGTACTCCGTCCCATCCTGGTTGTGCATCAAGACGAGCGCGCAGTCGTGGCGCGCGGCCAGCTCGGCGATCCCGGGAGATCGCATCAGTCCCCAGACGTCGTTGACGATGGTGGCGCCGCCCGCGATCGCGCGAGCCGCTACCTCTTCCTTATATGTGTCAATCGACACCGGCAGGCCTGAGTCAGCGGCCAGCCGCCTTACGACCTCGTCGGTGCGCCGGACCTCTTCGTCCGCGCTGATCGCCACATGCCCCGGTCGTGTGGATTCGCCACCTACGTCGAGCATGTCCGCGCCTTCGAACGCCATTCGCAGACCCTGCTCTACCGCCGCGTCGACGTCGGTGCCGAGCCCGTCCCCGCTGAACGAGTCGGGCGTGACGTTGACGATGCCCATGACGTAAGTTCGCGAGCCCCACTCGAAGTTTTTGCCGCCGATCTCGGTGGTCGACATGATGTGGAATTATCAGCACCCAGAGATGAGGCTCGAGGATCTCGCCCGAGGCGCCGACGGGGTGGTCGAGGGCAACCCGGACTTAAACATCACCGGCATCGCCTACGACTCGCGCCGTGTGAATCCGGGCGACCTCTTCGTTGCGGTGTCCGGGCTGCACGTCGACGGTCACCACTACTTGGCCGACGCGGTGGCGAAGGGCGCGGCTGCGGTTGCCATCGAGCGCAGCGTCGAGCTTCCGGAGGGCGTCACTGCCCTGCGCATGGCGTCGACTCGCATCGGACTTGCGGATCTGTCGGCCGAGTTCTACGGCCGGCCGTCTCGCCGCCTGAAGCTCGCCGGCGTGACCGGCACCGACGGCAAGACCACCGTCACGCACATGGCGGAGCACGTTCTCCAGACGAGCGGCATCGTCGCCGGCGCAATGAGCACCGTCGCGTTCAAGGTCCGCGGTCAAGAGGTGGACAACGTCAGCGGGCAGACGACGACCGAATCGCCCGAGATCCAGGGTTGGCTCGCACGCATGGTCGAGGCCGGAGCCGAGTGCGCGGTGATCGAGACGACATCACACGCGCTCGTCCAGGAGCGGGTTCGCGCCTGCGAGTTCGACATTGCCGCGTACACGAACGTGGGACATGACCACCTCGACTACCACGCTTCGTGGGACGACTACCTCGAGGCCAAGGCGCGGCTCATCGACCTCACCGCTCGCTCGGCGGACAAGGGCATCGAGAAGACCGCGGTCCTCAATCGCGACGACGTCAGCTACGAGCGCCTTTCCCGGCGCGCGATTCCACGACGCTGGACCTACGGCATGACGACCGCGGCCGACCTGCATCCGCTCGACCTTGCGATCACGGGTCATGGTTCGCGCTTTCGTCTCCGGACACCGATGGGCGAGACCGAGGTCGTGCTCAATGTGCCGGCGAGGTTCAACATCTACAACGCCCTTTGCGCCGCGGGCGTGTGCCTTGGGCTCGGCGTTCCGGTCGAGGACATCGGCCGGGGTCTGGCGGGTTTCGAAGGAGTGCGCGGCCGGCTCGAACCGGTCGACCTCGGCCAGGACTTTCGCGTCTACATCGACTTCGCGCACGCCGCGGGCTCGCTGGCCAGCGCGCTCGCCGAGCTGCGACCGTTCACGCGCGGAAGGCTGATCGTGGTGTTCGGCTCGACCGCGCGGTCCGACCACGATCGGCCGGGCATGGGCCGCGCCGCCGCCGAGTTCTCGGACTTCTTCATCATCACGACCGACGACCCTCTAAACGAGGACCCGGTGGAAATCGCACGCGACGTGCAGTCGGGCGTCAGGGACAAGTCGCCGGGTCGCGACTACGAGATCGTGATCGATCGCCGTGCGGCGATCCGCCGCGCCATCGATCTAGCCCGGCCGGGAGACACGGTGCTGCTCGCCGGCAAGGGCCACGAGCGCTCGATGCGGACGTCGCGCGGATCTGAGCCCTGGGACGAGCGAGCCGAGGCCGAGGCCGCGATTCGTGAGCGGGGCTGATCTAGCCTCCGCCGACCATGCGCACGATCTCGACCCTGTCGCCATCCTGCAGCACCACGGCCGCGAAGGTCGATCGCTCGATGATCTCGCCGTTGTACTCCACGGCGACAAATCGAGGATTGACGCCGAGCTGTTCGATGTAAAGCACGAGCGGCATCGGACGCTCGAGCTCGACCCGCTTGCCGTTGACCTGCAGGGCGATCATTCTTCTGGCTGTCGCCACCTTTTGGAAGGTGAGCAGCGCCGCTTGCCCGGCCCGCAGGGCCGGGTCGGCTTTGCCGACGGCGCGATG
>DASYZS010000213.1:0-5968 GCA_035945895.1 Candidatus Dormiibacterota bacterium
ACAAAGAGACTGCTCAAACCTCGTCGAGCCACGCGCCGACACGGTCCGCAACCTGGGCGCCGGGGCCGACGAATCGCGACGCCGGCGGCAGCACCTGCAGGAAGGTCTTGCCGTAATCGCGTCCGAGGATGCGGTTGTCGAGAATGACCACCGCGCCGCGGTCGGTCGACCTCCGGATCAGTCGGCCAAAGCCCTGCTTCAGGCGGAGCGCGGCCTGGGGCAGCGCCAGCTGCGTGAACGGGTCGCGCACCTGCTCGGCCCGCGCCGCGAAGACTGGATCGCTCGGCACCGGGAACGGAAGTCGGACGACGATCACGCAGCTCAGTCGCTCGCCCGGAATGTCGATGCCTTCCCAGAACGTGGACGTGCCCAGGAGCAGGGGACGCTCGGCTTCCTCGAAGGTCTTCAGTAGCTGGCGGCGCTGGCCATCGATGCCCTGGCCGAGGATCAGCACCTCGTCGAGGTCGACGCGCTGCTTGAGAGCCGCGTGCACGTCGCGCAGCTGGCGATGGGAAGTAAAGAGCGCGAGCGTGCGGCCGCCGACACGACGAGCGATCGAGGCGATCAGCGTTTCGACCGCCCCATCGAAGGCCTCGTCCTCGGGCAGAGGCAGGTCGGTCGGGAGGCAGACCAGCGCCTGCCGGTAAAAGTCGAAGGGCGAGGGCAGGATCATCTCTTCGGCGTCGGGGCCGAGTCCGACCCGTGAGCTGAAGTAATCAAAGGTGCCGCCGACGGCCAGCGTCGCCGAAGTGAAGACCGTGGATCGGCGCTCCGCGTAAACGCGGTCTCGCAGCAGTGTTCCGACGTTGATGGGCGCGGCGCGAAGCAGGAGATTCTCCGCCCGCGAGACCTGGGTGAACCAGTACACCCGATTCACGTCCGGATTGAGCACCGCCTGGTCGAGCAACGCCATCGATGCTTCCAGGCGACCCCGGATCATCTCCAGCTCGCGGATCCCCTGGTCGGGTTCCTCCCCGCCCAGCCATTCGCGTACGCCCGCGACCGACTTGCGCAACGTCGCGTCGAGCGCCGCCAGGGACGTCACTGCGTTCTCGGCGCTGAGACGAATGGCGCTCCAGGCATCGTCCTCGCGAACCGCCGCCGTGATTCGCACCGACTCTTCGCGCCGCTCGGCGTCTCCGAGCCGCGACGCGACCCAGACATCGGCCAGGCTGAACAGCTCGCGGACGCGCTCCGCGGCGGACGTCGCCTGCGGAATCCCCTGCCCGAAGGTGTCGTCTGACGCGCCTAGGTGTGGCTGGCGCCGAAGGTCGGCGAGCAGACCGCCGGACAATCTCTCGAGCAGCGCCACGACCCCGGGGCCATCCGCCTCCTGGCGCAGCCCACGCGTGGCGGCGTCCTCCAGGTGATGAGCCTCATCGACCACGAGGTGGTCGTACTCGGGCAGCAGGCCGCCCCCCACCTCGGCGTCGGCGAGCAGCAGAGCGTGGTTGACGACCACAAGGTCCGCTGTTTCAGCTTCGGCGCGGGCGCGGTGGACGTAGCAGTCCTCCTTCGTGCAGTGGATGCCGACGCAGTCGAGCGGGTCGCTGGCGATGCGTGTCCAGAGCAGCTCCTCGCGGCCGTACAGACGCAGCTCGGAGCGGTCGCCGCTCTCGGTGGTGTGCAGCCAGATCAGAACTTTCAGCTTGAACATCAGCTCCTCGGCGTCCTGACAGGGCTCGGCCAGATAGCGGCGCCACCGGCGCAGCGACAGGTAGTTGGAGCGACCCTTCAGCAAAACCGCCTTGAATGCCCAGGGCAGCCACTCGCGCAGCGCGGGCAGATCCTTGCTCATGAGCTGCTCCTGAAGCGTGTGGGTGTTGGTCGAGACCACGACCCGTTCGCGATGACCGACCGCTCGGGCGAGCGAGGGCACGAGGTAGGCAAGACTCTTCCCCGTTCCCGTGCCGGCCTCGACGACCAGCGTTCCTCCACGGGCCTGGATCTGGGCAACGGCGAGGAGCATCTGGAGCTGCGACTCGCGGTGCTCGTATCCCGGCAGCACCTCGGCCAGAGGTCCCTCAGGCCCGAGCAGCGACGCCACCGCGGTCGGGTCGTCGGGTGGAACGTCGGTCGTCTTCCTCCGGGCGGCCGGCTCGACCTCAACAGCCGGAGCCGGCTCGGGGTCCGGGTTGGAGGCCGTCAGGGCGTCGGCGAAGAACCGCGCCACCGCCCACGGATACGGCGCGACCAGCGCGAGCATCGACTCCTTCACGCCCTCATCCAGGCCGGCCGCCTCGTCGCGGAGCCACAGCAGAAGCTGCCGGGTGGCGTCGGCGTCGTCCAGGGCGCGGTGCGGG
Source organism: Candidatus Dormiibacterota bacterium (assembly GCA_035945895.1). GTDB lineage: Bacteria > Chloroflexota > Dormibacteria > Dormibacterales > Dormibacteraceae > 40CM-4-65-16. Next base: position 2,304 of record DASYZS010000213.1, read on the forward strand.
CGGGGCTGGTTGAAACCCAGCTCGGTGGACAGCAGCGGAAGGCTGTGACTGGTCGCGGCGGGAAGGAGGATCCGCGCGATGTCAAGGGTGTCGAGGATCTCCTGGGAGTCATCCCAGAGACCTGCCGTCTCCAGGAAGTCGACGTCGAGTCGCGCCCCGTGCCCAACCGGCTGGCGGCCGCGGAGGAAGTCCGCCAGGCGGCGCAGGGCCACCTCCGGGTTGGCGGCGCCGCGCAGCTCCTCCTGCTTGATCCCCGTGAGCCGAAGCACCGTGTCAGGGACGGGGCGGCCCGGGTCGACCAGCTCCTCGAGGGTCGACGTGATCGTCTCCGGCGTGAAAGCGACGGCGCCGATTTCGATGACTCGGTCTCGGGCCGGGTCGAGACCGGTGGTCTCGAGGTCCAGGGCTGCGTACTCCGGCAACGTCGTACCGATTCTAGTTATGGCCGGAATAGGGCCTTCTGAAATGTAATATGTCCGGCCGATGGTAACCGGTGCGATCGAGGCCCCCAGACGGCTGGAAGATCTGCACGTCCGGCGCGACCTGGTCGCGAGTCTTTTGCTGCGGACTCTGGCTTTTGCCGATCAGCTGACAGGCGCCGCCCTCGAGCAGCGGCTCGGCCTGCCCTTCGAAACCTTCTCTCCACTGATCGACGAGTTCGAGAAGAACCAGCTGATGGACACCCGCGGTGTGTCCAACGACCCGACGCTCGAGGGCCGCCCTTACCCGGTGAAGATGAACTACGCGATCTCAGGCGCCGGCCGCGCGCGAGCCTCGGAGATGTCGTCCGTACAGACCCGCTACCTCGGACCGTGCCCTGTCAACTTCGAGGACTATCTCGCGTTGATCCGCTCGCAGGTCACAGGCAAGTCGCCTGTCACCGACGCCCAGCTGAAGCGAGCCCTGGGCGAGCTGGAGCTCGAGCAGCACGTCATCGACCAGATCGGCGGCGCCATGGTGTCGCGGGCTTCGCTGTTCATCTTCGGTGCCCCCGGAAACGGCAAGTCGACGATCACCGAGCGCATGGCACTGTTGATGGGCGCACCCATCGAGATCCCACATGCAGTCGCGATCGGCGACGAGATCGTCCGGGTGATCGACCCCGTGTACCACAAGTTCGCCGAGGGCGATCAGCCCATCGACCGCCGCCTCGTGAAGGTCGAGCGCCCCGTGGTCACAGCCGGTGGTGAGCTGAAGCTCCAGCAGCTCGACCTCACGTACGACCCGCAGAACCGCTACTACGAAGCCCCTCTGCAGTGGAAGGCCAACGCCGGCGTGCTGGTGATCGACGACTTCGGCCGGCAGGAAGTCCCGCCGATGCGTCTCCTCAACCGCTTCATCGTTCCCATGGAGAAGAAGATCGACTACATCGACCTCTCGGCATCCGGTCGCAAAATCGAGCTGCCGTTCCTGTGCCAGGTCGTGTTCTCCACCAACCTGTCGCCCACCGAACTTGTCGACGAAGCCTTCCTGCGTCGCATGGCGTACAAGATCGGCGTCGGCAACCCATCGCCCGAGGCATTCGGCCGCATCCTTCGTTACGAGTGCGACCGGCAGGGCGTGCCCTTTGACGAGAAGGCGGTTGGGTATCTCCTCAACAACCTGTACGGCAAGAAGCCTTTGCGCGGATCCCACCCGCGTGCGCTGGTCGCCCGCCTGGTCGACCTGGCGAACTACCGACAGCAGCCGCCGCGGCTCACGCCGCAGACCCTGAAGGAGGCGTTCGACGCCTGCTTCAACCCCGCGTTGGGCAGCCTGGTCGAGGACGACTGGGCACGCCCCGCGATGGGCTAAGCCGGTCTAGTAACTCCCGCCAGGCGGGCTCGCAGACCTTCCAGGTCCGAGTACTCGCCGCGGTTTTCGGGCGGCAACATCTCGGCGATCGCAAGCATGATTGCGTCCGCCGCATCCTCGTGCGAGACGCGAGTGTCGTCGGTCGCGCGTCGCTGCAGCACCACGAACGGCTGACCAAAGGTCATGGTCACCTTCACGCGGCGCGGCCATTTCGCGCCCTTGGGTAGGCAACGCCCGGTGCCTGTCAGCGCGACAGGCACTACCGGACAACCTGCGCGGCGCGCGATGAAACCCGCACCGGGCTCGGGCTTCGCCAGCATCGCCGAGTCGATGCGCGTGCCCTCGGGATAGATGAGCAACGCGTCTCCTTCCTTCAGAACGTCGAAAGCACGCCGCAGGGCCTCACGGTCGGCCGTGTGACGCTGGACCGGAAACGCGTGATACGCGGTGAAGAACCAGCTCACGACCGGATTGCGGAAGAACTCCGACTTGGCCATGCTCCAGGTATCGCCGCGGGGCACGAAGGCGGGCACCAGAGGCGGGTCGATGGTGCCGACGTGGTTCGGGCAGATGATGACGGCTCCCTCTCTCGGCACGAGCTCCAAGCCGTGGATGTGGAACAGCCCGACCAGGTAGGTGCTGGTGATGAAGCGCATCAAACCCCGCAGAAACGCGTACATCAGCGATCGTTGACCAGCCGGACGATCTCGTCGACCACCTGCTCCTGGTTGAGGCTGTCGGTGTCGATGATCACCGCGTCGGGCGCCGGGCGCAGTGGGGCGACCGGACGCTCTGAGTCGGTGCGGTCGCGCAATTCGACCTCCTTGCGCATCGCCTCCTCGTCGACGCTCTCGCCGCGCCGCTGGTACTGCGCTGCCCGACGCCGGACCTTCTCGTCCAGGCTCGCAACCAGGAAGAACTTGTGATCAGCTTGAGGAAAGACGACCGTGCCGATGTCGCGCCCGGCCATCACCACACCTGAGCGGGCCATGTCCCGCTGCTGCTCGACAAGCACGCGGCGCACGCCCGCGATGGCCGAGACCACAGGCAGCGCGTCCGCGTAATCCGTGTCGTAGATGACTTGCGTCAGCTCTCCGTTATCAGCCCACACGCGCTCACCATCGATGCGGAGCTTGGTGTTCTCCGCCAGACGCGTCATCGCGCCCCCGTCGTGTGGATCGATGCCGCGCTCGAGGGCTAGGCGAGTGATGGCGCGATACATGAGGCCGCTGTCGATGAACGGAAGGCCGAGGCGTTCTGCGACTCGACGCCCCACCCCGGACTTGCCGGAAGCCACGCCGCCGTCGATGGTGACGATCATTTCGTCTCCAGTCCGGTTGCACGCCGCAATGCCGTGACCTCGCCGCTCGTGAGCACCCGAAAACCGCCGGTCTTCAACCGCCCGAGGCGAAGCGGGCCAAACGCCGTGCGGCGCAGGGTCAGGGTCTTGTGGCCGATCGCCTGGAGCATTCGTCGCACCTGGCGGTGCCGGCCTTCCCGGATCACCACGCGAAGCTCGGCTCTTCCGGAGTCGCGATCGCCCTTGGTGGCACGGATCATCTCGACCTCCGCGGGCGCGGTTAGGCCATCGTCCAGCTGCACGCCCGTGCGCAGCAGCTCGAGGTTGGAGCGTGTCGGAACGCCCGCGGTGACCACCTCGTATTCCTTCGCGACCTTGTAGCGCGGATGGGTGAGGCGATAAGCCAGCTCACCATCGTCGGTGAGAAGCAAGAGCCCTGTGCTGTCGCCGTCGAGCCGTCCGACCGAAAAGAGACGGTGCCCCGCCAGTCCCTCGGTGCCGACGACGTCGAAGACCGTTGTGCGAGCCGATTCGTCGCGCGCGGTCGTGATCACACCGAGCGGCTTGTTCA
>DASYZS010000214.1:0-4422 GCA_035945895.1 Candidatus Dormiibacterota bacterium
GAGCGCGCAGGCAAGATCCGAATCCTCGGGTCGATGGCGCTCTCGATTGCGATCACAAGCGCCGGTGGCTTCGACGTTTTCTGCGCTCCGATCCCGATTCGCGTGTTCGACACGGCGGCGAGCTTGCTGCTCCTTTCCGAAGCCGGCGGTGTTGCCACCAACCTCCAGGGCGACCCGCTGGAATCGCTCAACGCCGACCTCCAGACGAGGTCGACGCTGCTCTGCGCGTCAACCCCCGAGCTCCACGCCCGGGCGCTTCAGATCCTCGGCGAGGCGCGTTGACGCTCGACCCCGAGAGCACCGTCTTCGTGCTTCTCAGCTTCGAAGGCCCGGATGTCTACAGCCGGGCCGGCGGCCTCGGCGTGCGGGTGACCGGTCTCTCCCGGTCCCTGGCCCGAATGGGCTATCAGACATACCTCTATTTCTGTGGCGATCCTGACCTGCCCGGCGAGGAGACGCAGGAAGGCGGGCGCCTGGCGCTGCGCCGGTGGTGCCAGTGGATCTCGGCGCAGCATCGCGCCGGCGTGTACGACGGTGAGGAGGGGAAGATCCGGGATTGGAACTACAGCCTGCCGCCAAGCCTGATCGACAAAGTGATCGCGCCGGCGATCGCGGAGAACAAGCTCGTCGTCGTCCTGGGTGAGGAGTGGCACACGTCGTGGTCGATGAAGCTGATCTCGGATTCGCTGCTGTACCGCGGCCTACGCGATCGGGTGGCAATGCTTTGGAACGCCAACAACACGTTCGGCTTCAACAGGATCGGCTGGAACGGGCTGAACCTCGCCACGACTTTGACGACGGTGAGCCGCTACATGAAGTTCCGGATGTGGGAGTGGGGCCAGAACCCGATCGTCATCCCCAACGGGATCCCGCGCGAGTCGATCGCGGACGCCGACCCCGAGGCCGTGGCCGGCATTCGGGCGGCGGCTGGCTCGGACCATCTTTGGTTCAAGATCGGCCGGTTCGATCCCGACAAGCGGTGGCTCATGGCCGTGTCCGCGACGGGCTTGATGAAACGCCGCGGCAAGTCGGTGAAGCTGGTTCTGCGCGGGGGCCGCGAACCGCACGGAGCCGAGGTGCTGAGCCACGCGCAGCAGCAGGGATTGATCGTGCGGAACTCGGGCGGACCTCCCGACGTGCCGTCGCTGGTGAGGCTGCTGAGCGATCTGGACGGCGCCGACGTGATCAACGTCACGAGCTTTCTGAGCGACCAGGTCGTCATGGCCCTTTACGCGGCTTCGGATGCCGTGCTCGCGAACTCCGGACACGAACCGTTCGGTCTCGTCGGTCTCGAAGTGATGGCCGCAGGCGGCATCGCGGTGACCGGCTCCACGGGCGAGGACTACGCCGAGGCCTTCCGCAACGCGGTCGTGCTCGAGACTGACGATCCGCTGGAGATAGTGACCGAGCTCTCAGTGCTGAAAGAGAAGCCTCGGCTGGTGGCGGACATGCGACGGCGAGGCAAGGCCACCGCTCGCGACTACGTGTGGGGGAAAGTCATCGCGCAGCTGCTCGCGCGGATCGAGTTCGTCGCCGAGCGGCAAGCAGTCAAGCTGCCCGTGCAAGAAGGGGCCACGCCGAAGCGTGGTGGGTCGACGCTGCGATCATTGAAGAAGCCATGAAACCACTTCACGTCGCATTCGTCTGGCACATGCACCAGCCGTATTACAAAGACGACCTCACAAGCACGTACTTGCTTCCCTGGGTGCGCCTGCGCTCGGCCAAGGACTACTACAAGATGCCGTCGCTGCTCGACGCGTACCCGAACGCGCGCGCGACCTTCAATCTCGTGCCGTCGCTGCTCGCGCAGATCGAGGACTACGGCAAAGAGGAATCGGTCGATCTCTTCCTCAACCTGAGCGAGCGTCCAGCCGGGGAGCTGTCGCAGGAGGAGCGCGACTTCGTGCTGCGATGGATGCGCGAGTCGCCGCGAGCGCTGCGCGTGCAGCAGTCGCCACGGTACCTCGAACTCACCTCGCGCTCGCTCGACGCGCAGTTCACGACCTCGGATATCCGCGACGTGCAGGTCTGGTTCAACCTCGCCTGGTGCGACCCGGTCTGGATGGAAAGCGACCCAAGGCTGGCCGAGCTCAAGCGCAAGGACAGAGAGTTCAGCGAGGGCGACAAGAAGATTCTCTTCGCCGCTCAGCTCGAGCGCATCCGCAGCGTGATACCGAAATACCGCGAGCTGGCCGACCGCGGCCAGGCCGAGCTGACCTTCTCGCCGTACTACCACCCGATCCTTCCGCTGATCTCCAGCGTCGACGCGGCGCGCAGCGCATCACCGCAGATCCAGCTACCCGAGCGCCACTTCGCCCACCGCGAGGACGCGGACAGGCAGATCGAGCTCGGCATGGGCCTGTTCGAGCGGATGCTCGGGCGGACGCCGAAGGGGATGTGGCCGTCGGAGATGGCTGTTGGTGAGTCGGTCATCGGCCTCGCCGAGAAGGCGCAGCTCGACTGGATGATCAGCGATGAGGAGGTGCTCGCGCGCTCGCTCGAAGCTCACTACAACCGCGACGAGCACCTGTATCAGCCCAAGCGAGCGTCGCGCGAAGGCGGAGCCGTCTCGATGGTGTTTCGGGATTCGCAGCTTTCGAACGCGATCGGCTTCGACTACCAGCGCATGTCGTCGAGCGACGCGGCCCGCGACCTTCTCGGGCGGATGCGGCGCATCCGCGACGTGCAGGGCGACCGCGATTTCCTCGCCGTGATCGCGCTCGACGGCGAAAACGCGTGGGAGTTTTACCCACGCGACGGACACGACTTCCTCAACGCGCTCTACACGGAGCTCGAGTCGACCACCGATGTCATCACCACGACGGTCTCGGACTTCATCGCCGAACACCCGCCGCAGCAGCAGCTCCACCACCTGCACACCGGGAGCTGGATCGGGGCGAGCCTCGACACATGGATCGGGGACCCGGAGCACAACATCGCCTGGGATCTGCTGGCCGAGACGCGCGATTGGCTGGACGCGCAATCGGTGCAGCGACCCAAGGACTCGCAGCAGGCTGCGCTGGCCTGGCGCGAGATCCTCATCACCGAGGGCAGCGACTGGTTCTGGTGGTTCAGCCGGAAGCACGACTCGGGCATGGACCCGATCTGGGACAACCAGTTCCGGCTCCACCTGCGCAATGTCTACAAGCTGATGGGCGCGCGTGCGCCTGCGCGCCTCTTCCAACCGATCATCAAACGCGCCCCAACCTCAGAGCGGGTCGTGCCGGCGGCGCCGATCACGCCGCAGTCGAGGCAGGACTCGATCTGGCGCCATGCGGGTTACTACCTGGTCGGCTCGGGGTTCGGCGCGCTGCACAGGCCGGCGGGTGTCGTCGAGCGCGTGTATTACGGCAGCGACGACGAGCGGCTTTACTTCCGCATAGATTCGCCACGGTCGGCCCACGAGCTCGAGCAGCAGAACGTGGAGTTCTGGCTATACGTAGCCGGCCCGCCCGCTGGCGACGGCCCGGGCGACATCGACCTCCCCCTGCCGCGATCGGAGATGGGCGAGCTCGGATTCGACCCCGCGTACGTGGTGCGCATCACGCCCAAGGGCCAGGGCAGCGAGGTGACCGTGGCTCACGTGCTGGAGCGCCTCGCGCGCGGAGCTGTCGACGTCACCTGGAATGTCGACGATCCGTTTTTCGTGGCCATTCCCTTCCGGCAGCTGTCGAAGCGGCCGGGCGATGCCTTCGAGCTGGCGCTGGTCGTCAGCCGCGAAGGGCGTGACATCGAGGTCGTGCCGCCGTCGGGCGCGTTGGGCATCCGGGTGCCCGGCCAGTCGGCCGCGGTCGAGATCGCGCACGCCCAGCACCTCAAAGTGCTGATGGCGACCGCGGAGCTCGCGCCCTTCGCCAAGCTCGGAGGAGTCTCGGACGTTGCGGCCGCCCTTTCCAAGGAGCTGCGGCGCCTCGGACAAGACGTTCGCGTCGTGCTGCCCCGCTACCGCCAGGTGGACATCGACCGGTTCGGGCTGCGGGCGATCGCAACGGATGTCCAGGTCCCGCTGGGCACGGAAATCATGCCCGCGACGATCTTCGAAGCTCAGGTCGCCGACATGCCCGTGTACTTCGTCGACTGTCCGCCGCTGTACGACCGCGACGGCATGTTCGGATTCGGTGACGACGACGCCCGCTCCGTGTACTTCTGCCGCGCGGTCATGGAGATGCTGTCGGCGATCGATTTCTTCCCCGACGTGATCCACGTGCACGATTGGTGGGGAGCCCTGATCCCCAACCTGCTCGATCGGGTGTACGTATCCGATCCGTACGCGGACATCGCGAGCGCGCTGACGATCCACAACCTCTCGGCGCAAGGAGTTTTCGGTTTCGGCGCTCTGATGCTCGCGGGATTGCAGGAGTGGGGGTTGATCAGGCTGGGCATCCCGGGACTGGACAACGTTGTCAATGTGCTCGGTCGAGG
>DASYZS010000215.1:0-2365 GCA_035945895.1 Candidatus Dormiibacterota bacterium
GGGTGGCTAGCGGGACTTGAACCCGCGACACCCAGATCCACAATCTGGTGCTCTGCCAACTGAGCTATAGCCACCACGGCGCGGCAAGGACGGCTGCCTAGGAGAGGAGACGATTCTACCGTCCGGCCTCGATGTCCCAGAATTGAACTCATGCCAACCGCGGCCGAGTTCGACCAGACCATCAAGTCGGGCGAGCTGATCGAGTCCAAGTCCGAGATGACGCCCGAATACCTACGAGAGCTCAAGCACACCCTCATCGTCAGCGGCGACACCGAGCTGATAAGCGCCCCGGCCTACTATCTCGCCGCGAAGAGGGCCCCGTCCATCAACGCCTTCATGACCGGCATCGCCATCATCCAGGACGAGCTGGCCCACGCCCACATCGCGTACCACATCCTCGAGGACCTCGGCGAGGACCAGGAGAAGCTCATCTTCAGCCGCGACCCCAAGAGCTTCCGCTACCCGTACGCCTTCGACGTCCCGCTCGAGAGCTGGACCGAGCTCGTGGTCGCCAACGGCTTCTATGACCAGGCCGGCTTCTGCCTCCTGGGCGACATCCACGACAAATGCTCGTACGGCCCCTGGAAGCGCGGCCTCAACAAGGTCATGCTCGAGGAGAACTTCCACCTGAGAAACGGCCGCACCTGGATGAAGCGCATCAGCGCCGCCGGCGGCGCGGCCAAAGACGAGCTGCAGCGCGCCGTCGACTGGATGTTCCCCCTGAGCGTCGAGTGGTTCGGCCTTCCCGACAACATGAAGATGCACTCCACCCAGCTCGAGTACCGCCTCAAGGGACTGACCAACGACCAGCTCCGGCAGTGGTGGCTCTCCACCGTCGTCCCCTACTGCGACCAGATCGGAGTCAAAGTCCCGGCGCACAAAGAGGTCAAAGAAGGCAAGGATGTCTGGGAGCTCGAGTATCCCTTCCCGTGCGAGTTCGACGCCGAGGCGAAGCGCTGGGACTTCAAGCAGCCCATCACCTGGGACGACGTCCTCGCCAGGTGGCGCGCACGCGGCCCAAGAAACGCCGAGATGGTCGCCATGTTCCAGGAAGAGTTCCACAACTTCCGGAAGACCCACCACAAGGACTAGATGACCGACAAGCTCTGGCAAGCCCTGGCCGACGTCCAGGACCCTGAGATGCCCATCAACCTCGTCGACCTCGGAGTCATCTACGCAGTCGAGGAAAAAGATGGCGTGGTCGCCGTCGACCTCACGTTCACGGCGATGGGCTGCCCCGCGTCCGACTTCATACTCGAGGATGTCCGCGAAAGGCTCCTCCAGGAACCTGGCGTGAACGAGGTCCACATCAACGTCGTGTGGGATCCGCCGTGGACAACGCAGCGCATCACGCAGCAAGGCCGCGATGCGCTCGAAGAATGGGGCCTGGCGGTATGAGCGGCAACGGCTACAAGCGCGTCAGCGGCGACGCGCTCGAGTACGAGGTCTTTGCCCGCAAGACGCGCGAAGAACCGCTCCGGCAGGTCGGCAGCGTGGTCGCCCCCGACGCCGACCTCGCCATGGCATACGCGCGCGCGACCTACGACGAGGAGCGCTGGTGCGAGATGGCCATTGTCCGCAAGGACGACGTCATCCACCTCTGGCAGCCGGGCGAGTCTTGAGTCTGTCCGATCTGGTCCTAAGCCTGGCCGACAACAAGCAGATGCTCGGCCTGCGCTACGCGGAGTGGGCCACGCGCGCGCCGAGTCTCGAAGCCGACATCGCCGCCGCGGCCATGGGCCTCGACGACCTCGGTCACAGCCGCGTCCTCTACGGCTGCCTCGAACCGCTCGGCGCCGACCCGCGAACGCCAGAGCGAGAATCGGACCCGGCGACGATTCGCAACCTCGCCTACTTCGACGAGCCCTGGACGGAATGGAGCCAGTTCGTCGCCGCGAACGCAATCCTCGACACCGCGTTCACGGTGATGATCGAAGCGTGCGTCAACGGCTCGGTCGAGGTCCTCCGCCAGCGGCTGCGCAAGATGCTGATGGAGGAGCGCTACCACTTCCTCCACGGGCGCAGCTGGCTGCGCTCGGGCATCGAACCCGCGCCGCTTCTGCGCGCCTGGCAGGAGGCGCTTGAGTTCTTCGGACCGCCCGAATCACGTGTCGACGGCCTGAGCATGGGACCGCTCGAGATGCAGGCGAGGCTCGAGGAGCAGCTGGAGACGAAAGCGCCCAACCTGACCATCCACTGGGAAATCTGGGATCCGCCGCGCCGCCGGACGATGCCCGGGTCCATCGACGCACACACCTTTGGCATGTTGCGTGGCCTCGAAGAAAAGAAGTACGCCCCCAGGCCAACCGCGGTCTGAGCCCCGCTGCCCGCACTGCAAGTCGGCGGACGCGGAGGTCATCTCGCT
>DASYZS010000216.1:0-19340 GCA_035945895.1 Candidatus Dormiibacterota bacterium
AGAGCCCTGTGCTGTCGCCGTCGAGCCGTCCGACCGAAAAGAGACGGTGCCCCGCCAGTCCCTCGGTGCCGACGACGTCGAAGACCGTTGTGCGAGCCGATTCGTCGCGCGCGGTCGTGATCACACCGAGCGGCTTGTTCAACATGAGGTAGCGATGCGTAGCAGGCGGCTTGACGGGGCGGCCGTCAACGGTGACGAGGTCCGCATCGGGGTCGATCATGATTCCGGACTCGGGCGGACGCTTCCCGTTGACGCGTACTGATCCAGAGGCTATGAGGGCGTCCGCCGCGCGCCGGCTGGCCACGCCCGAGCGCGAAAGGAACCGGTTCAGCCGCTCGCTCGTTGTACGAGCTCCGCGTTCTCGGACTTCGGCGTGGGTAGGTTCTCGAGCGACTCCAGTCCCATCACCTGGAGGAACCGCATCGTGGTTCCGTAGAGCTTTGGCTGCCCAGGCCCTGAACCGCGACCCACCTCGGTGACGAGGTCGCGCAGCTCGAGGTTGCCGAGCACGCTCTCGCAGTTCACGCCGCGTACCTCCTCGATGCGCGCACGCGAGACCGGCTGCTGATAGGCGATGATCGCCAGCGTCTCGTACGCGGCCTGTGACAGGCGCCCCGACACTTCCGGTCGCAGCGCGCGGCGCACGGCCGAGGCGTACTCGGGCCTGGTGGCGAGATGGACTTCGTCGTGGTGCCGCATCAGCATCACGCCGCGTCCCTCGAGCCTTTCGCGCAATGCCTCGAGCGCACCCTCGACGCTGTGTCGGTCGGCGTCCACAGCCTGTTGCAGCTCGCGTACTTTCAGCGGGCGGTTGGAGCTGAACAGGATCGCCTCCAGAGCGGCGGAGACGTCGTTCACGCCTGCGTCGCCTCACGCCACTCGACGTGGATCGGTCCGAATCGCTCTTTCTGCCGGACGCGCACGGCGGACCGCCGGACCAGCTCCAGCACCGCCACGAAGGTGATCACGGCCTCGAGCCGATCCTCGGATTCGAGGATCAATTCCACGAGCTCGATCGGACCCTCTCGCAGCCGATCGCTGATGAGGTCGAGCTTTTCCTGCAGGGTCCAGGTCCGGCCCGTGACCACGACCGGACGCGGTGGGATGCGCGCCAGCACGCTGTTGAAGGCGGCGACCAGGAAATCGACGTCGAGAGGTTCCTCCTGCCCGCCGGCTTCGACCGTGCGCGCAGGGGGAGGAAACGCAAACGATTCCTGCACGGCGCGCTCGAGGAGCTCTCCCGCGATCTCCTTGTATGCGCGGTACTCCTCCAGCCGCTGCCGTACCTCGTCCTCCCATCCGAGCAGCTCGGTCTCTTCGTCCGTCGGAGGCTCTCCCGGAAGCAGGCGCATGGACTTCAGCAGCAGCAGCCTGGCTGCCATCCACAGGAACTCGGCCATCTCCTGCGGGTCGGGAATCTCGCGCGCGGCCAGCTCGACGAGGTAAGAGTCTGTGACCTTTGCCAGCGACACCTGAAAGATGTCGACCTCTTCGCGCTCGACCAACGCGAGCAAGAGCTCCAACGGACCTTCGAAGACAGGTGTTTTAACGGTCGGCCCCGCGGCCGGCGATTCCACGACGCGCAAGCCTACCTGACATTCGTCTGGCAACCGCGCCAGGATCACAAAGCCTCAGCCCGCGCTCTAGCCAATTCTTTTCGAGCGACTCGCCGGCAGATGCGGTGCATCTTCATCAGACTTGCGCCCAGCCGTGGATTAGAGGCGATCGTGTCCCTGATTCGCTTTTCGATGTAACTCCAGTCAAGTTGTCCCCAGTTCGCCACGGCAACAGCCAACACGCTGGCGAAGTGCACATGATCGGTGCTTTCGCTCATTGTGGTTTGGCCAAGGCGCTCTAGATAGAGATCATCGACCCCGATGACTTTGACATCTACGCCACCAACTGCTATGTGCGACGTACGCATGACCTCGAAGCTCGTGTCGTGAGGAAATTCGGTAGCGACTGGCAGATCCTTGCTTACCCAGTGACGGCCCTCTTTCTCCAAACCGATTTCCTTGAAGGCGGCCTCATCTGCGAGCGATGGTCCCGGTATCAGATCAAGGTCGGTTGGTTGGTACTCGTCACGAGTCCAATACTCTTCCGCAGTCCCACCAACAACTATTGGCGAAGATTGCATGACCGTTGTGAATGCGGCTGCCACGAGCAGCCGCTGATCCAATCTCCGCTCGGTCGTCCTTGCTTTGCTTAGGAGGGTTTGGGCAAGTTTGAGCTTCCGTTCATCCACGAGTGCTTGGCCGCAATCCGTCCCGTTGCGTGCCTTGAGTTGCAAGGAGGTACCGCCTCTCAGGCTCCACGTCCAGACCACGTTTCTGCTTGGACTCAAGCCTCTTCCAAGGATCGAACACTCCATCGCCGATCACGCTTCTAACAAGGTCACCCTTCTGCTGCGGCGTCAACGGCTTTTCACTCTGTCCCAGCGTGAGTGGATAGCCGGTCAGATTTACCCATCGATCGACGAGAAGAGTTGAAGGAACAACTGCGCCGGCCTCAATCCTCGCGATTGCTGGCTGCGTCGACGCCAATGCCTGCGCGACTTCAGCTTGTGTCAGGCCAGCCTTTTGCCGCCTCGCCCGAAGCTCGACTCCCAACTGCGAAGGACTCATTACGTCGAGCAATATACCACAAATGATATATTCTTGCACCTGATCGACCGGCGTGAACAAACCACGTCCGAACACGCGTTCGCCGCCTCTTAGCGGCGGGCTTCCTCCAACAGCTCGTGGGCGCGCGCAACGGCTTTCGCTGTGACGCCACCGCTCATCATCCGCGCCAGCTCGCTCGCCTTTTCCTCCGGGGTCTCGAGCTCGCGCACGTTGACGACGTTTCGGCCCGCCGCGTCGGGCGACTTCTCGACCACGAGGTGATGGTCAGCGAATGAAGCGATCTGCGCGAGGTGCGTGACGACGAGGACCTGCCGGCGCGCTCCCAGCGCTTTCAGTCGCAGCCCGACCTGGAGCGCCGCCTCGCCGCCGATGCCTGCGTCGACTTCGTCGAAGACAAGGGTCGGCACGCTGTCGGCGTCGGCGCTGACGCTCTTGATTGCGAGCATCACACGCGCGAGCTCGCCCCCAGAAGCTACGCGCGACAGAGGTGCGATGGGCTCGCCTGGGTTGGCGGAGAACATCATCTCCGCAGCCTCTGCGCCCTTCGCTCCGATTTCGGGCTGCTCTCTGAGAGCGACCTCGAACCGCGCGCCCTCCAAACGCAAGCCCTGGAGCTCGCTCGCGACCGCCTTCTCCATCCGTGATGCCGCCGCGGTTCGCGCTCTGGTCAACCGCGTCGCAACCGCCTCGAGCTCGGCGCGCCGGCGCTGGACCTCAGCCGCTGCAGCTGCAACCGCTCCGTCGAGGTCTTCGGTTGCCGCGAGCTGCAGCGCGAGCCGATCACGTTCCTGCATCGCGGACTCGATCGAGCCGCCATACTTCCGTTTGACGGTGTCGAGCGCGGCCAGGCGCGACTCGATGGCCTCGAGGCGGCGTGGCTCGGTATCGATCGCCTCCACGTAACGGCGCAGCTCCGCCACGACGTCCATGACCTCCTCGGCCAACGACTCGAGCCGGGCTGCCTTATCTGCCAGCCGTGAATCGAGCGCGGCCGCCGAGCTGACGGCCGCCGCGGCGCGCGGGATCGACTCGTCGCGCAGGGCATCAACCGCGGCCTGCCCGAGCTCCGCCAGGCGCGCCGCGTGACGGACTGCATTGCGCTCGTTTCCAAGGGACTCGACTTCGCCCGGTTGAAGGTCCGCGGTGCGCAGCTCTTGCAGCTGCCAGCGCAGGTACTCCTCCTCCCTTTTTCCGCGCGAGCGGAGCCGCTCGAGATCCTGCATCGCGCTGACGGCCGCCATCCACGCGCTGTGCGCGGCCGAAACCGCCAATCGGAGGTCGAGCGCTCCGGCGTAGGCGTCGAGGAGGTCGGTCTGGGTGTCGCCATCGAGCAAAGCTTGGTGCTCGTGCTGGCCGTGGATCGCGACCAGCCGCGAGCCCAGCTCGCGCAACTGTCCCGGCGTCGACGTGCGTCCGTCGACTCGAGCGGTGCTCCGCTTTCCCAGCTCGCGCTGCAGGGCCACCGAGTCGAACTTTGCCTCGACAGATGCCCGGTCGGCGCCGTGGCGCACCTGGTCGAGGTCGGCGCGTGCACCCAGCGCCAGGCTGAGCGCGTCGATGATCAGCGACTTGCCACTGCCCGTCTCGCCGGTCAGAAGATTGAGTCCGGGCCCGAAGCCCACGGTCGCTTCCGCGACCAGCGCAAGGTCGCGCACCCGAAGCTCTTTGAGCAACTACTTGGGGACCAGCGGCCTGCCCCACCCCAGCTTGGCGGCGAGGCGCTGATAGAAGGATTCGGGCGAGCTGAAGCGCACCACCTTGAGCCGGCGTGGGTGCGCCCCGCAGCGCACGCTGTCACCGGTCGCCACTCTGTGGCCGTGCCGCGTCCCATCGATGCGCATCTCGGCCGGGCCGCGGACCACGGTGAGCGTGACGACCTGGGCGGGAGCGAACACGATCGGCCTGACCGTGAGCGCGAAGGGGCTCATGGGCACGAGGATCAGGTCCTCGAGCGTGGGCTCGAGGATCGGGCCACCGCTGGCGAGCGCGTACGCCGTCGACCCACTCGCGGTCGCGACGATCGCGCCGTCGGCGTCGATGACTCCGACCGCCTGCCCACTGACATCGATCTCGAGACGCAGGATCCGGGCCTCGCCGGTGTGGTCGACCACGACTTCGTTCAGTCCGATCTGCTGAACCATGCTGTGACCCTGGCGCAGCAGCGTGACCTGGAGCATCGTGCGCTCCTCGATGCGGTAATCACCGGCGAGAAAGCGTCGCAGGCCATCCAGTAGGTCCACGCTTTCGAGCTCTGTAAGAAAGCCGAGGCGGCCGAGGTTGACGCCGAGAATCGGGATCCCGTGCGGCGCCGCGAGGCGCGCACCCGCAAGGAAGGTGCCGTCGCCGCCGAGTGTCAGCACCAGGCCCGCGTCCTTCAGCTCGACCTCGACGTCCCGGTGTGTCTCCACCGCCTCGACGCCGAGGCCTTGCAGGCCCTCGACGGTATGTCGCACGTCCGATTCGTCCGCGCCAGGCACGTGGACGACGAAGACCTTCATTCTCGTACCGGCTGGAGGTGCACGAAGATCTCGCGGTTGCCCTCTGCGCCCGGGACCTCAGACTGGGCCTCGGCCTGCACGGCGAACCCGTTGGCCGAACACCATTCGCGAAAACGCACCAGCGCATCCTCCACCGCTGACGCGTCACGCACGATTCCACCTTTGCCAACGGACGCCCGACCGACCTCGAACTGCGGCTTGAAGAGCGCGACGACTTCCGCATCGGGGGCCACGCGCTTCACGGCAGGAAGGATCTTCTCCAGGCTGATGAACGACACGTCGATCACGACCAGGCTGACCGGCTCGGGCAGGGACTCGAGGTCGCGCGCGTTGACGCGCTCGATCACCACCACGCGTGGGTCCTGACGCAGGCGCCAGTGGAGCAGCCCGCGGCCGACGTCGATCGCGTAGACCCGCGTCGCGCCCCGGCGCAGGAGCACGTCCGTGAACCCACCCGTCGAGGCGCCGATGTCGGCGCACGCCCGGCCCGCAGGGTCGACTCCGAATCGCTCCAGCGCGGGGCCCAGCTTCAGAGCGCCGCGGCTCGCGTACCCCGGCTCGACGTCGACGGCGATCGGCGCGTCGTCGCTGACGGTGCGATCGGGACGGCGCACAGTCTCCCCCGCCACCCGTACTTTGCCGGCGAGGATCAACGCCTGGGCACGTTCGCGCGACTCCGCCAGCCCGGTCTTCGCCACCAGCACATCGAGTCGCGGCACTAGTGGACCAGCGCTGCCGGACGAGTGGCAGATCGGGCCAAGCGACCGGCAGGTCGCTGTTCCGGCCGCCGAGACGAAGGAGGGGGTGGCCTTAGGAGGAGCGCATTGCGTGCTGGGGTCCCCGCGCCGTGGACGCGGGGGCAGCGACGACAGGCCGGGCCCCCCGACACACGTATCGGCGGCCGGAGGCCCGAGATGCGCTTGGACGGACAGCGCTGGTCCACTTACAGGATGAGACCGACGACGAAGCCGATCACGGCACCCACCAGGACCTCGGTCGGAGTGTGGCCGAGAAGCTCGCGGAGCCGGGCCTCCTGCACACCGCGCATGTGCACGAGATCCTCGACCAGCCTGTTCAGCACCTCGGCCTGGCGCCCGGCAGCGCGCCGCAGACCCGCTGCGTCATACATCACCACGAAGGTGAAGATAAGCGCGATCGCGAAGGGAGCGGAAGAGAGCCCGGAATATTTACCGACGGCCGTCGTCAGGCCCATGACGATCGCGCTGTGGCTGCTCGGCATCCCACCGGTCTCGGCGAGCACGCGCAGGTTGAGCCGGCGCTCGCGAAGCGTGGTCAGCGTCAGCTTGGCCGCCTGTGCGAGCGCCCAGGCCACCAGCGGCGCGAGAAGAAATCTCACTGGGAAGGCAATTCTGCGGCTTGGTCCGCCTTTGCCTTCAACTCAAGCATTCGCGACTGCGCTGCCGCGAGCAGCTTCAGGGCCTGCTGGTGCGCCGCCACCAGCTCATCCAGTGGCGCGGTTCCGTTGGACAGCTTGGCGATCGCCTTCTCGAGCTCGCCCAGGAGCTCATCGAGGGTCGGCTCGCTCAAGTCGCCGTCGCCGCCACGCGCCCGAGGATGCCGTTCACGAAGCGCCCCGCCTCATCGCCGGAGAAGGTCTTGGCGAGCTCGATCGATTCATTGATGGCGGCCTTGGTCGGCACCTTGCGGTCGATCGCGATCTCGTAGACGGCTATGCGCAGGATGATTCGGTCGACCTTCGCCATCTGTTCCAGCCTCCAATGCTCTGAGGCTTCGGTGAGGATCGAGTCCAGCCTGTCCCGGTTTTCGAGCACGCCGTTCACGAGCTCGCGGGCGAAGTTGGTGATCTCCGCAGTCGCCGCGTTTTCGGCCGCGTGATACAGCAACACGTCCTCTGGGTCATCGCCAGTGCCCTCGAGCTGAAACAGGACTTTGAGCGCCAGCTCCCTCGCCTGGTGGCGCTTGCCGGCCGCGACCCTGTGACTTGACCGCTTAGCTGGCGAAGGCGACGCTCGAAACGAAGACATTCACCTCGCCGACATCGAGGCCCAGCATGCGCTCGGTCGCCTCGACGACGTTGGCCTGCACGGCGCCCGCGACGTCGGCGAGCCTGGCTTCTGAGTCCACCGTGATGAAGACCTCGAGATGGATGGAGCGATCTTCCTCGACGTGGACGCGGACACCGCGGTGCGCTCCCTGGCGGCGAATCAAATCGCCGAAATGACGCGCTGCCGCCTCGTCCATTGCCTCCACACCTTCGACCTCGCACGCGGCCAAGGCGGCGATGCTCGCGATCACCTCATTGGCCACCCGGACTGCCCCCAGCGAACCGTTCCCACTCATAACCGGGCGATCGTACGCCAAAGGACCCTTAAGTAGCGGTGAACCGGTTTAGGCGCGCTCCACATAGGTGAGGTCGCGGGTGTCGATCCGGATCATGTCACCTGACTGGATGAACAGCGGCACCTGGATCGTGGCCCCGGTTTCCAGCTTTGCCGGCTTGGTCCCGCCCGAGACGGTGTCGCCTCTGAACCCAGGATCCGTGGACACCACCTCGAGGTCGACGTTGATCGGCAGCTCGACGCCGATCAGGCGGTCCTGGTAGCGCTGAAGGAACACCGTGCTCCCTTCTTTGAGCAGCGGCAGCACGCCCTCCAGCATGTCTTCGTCGATCGGTACCTGGTCGTAGGTCTTCGCGTCCATGAAGTAGTAGTGCGAGCCGTCGTGGTAGCTGTATGTAGCCTCGCTGCTGTCGATGCGCACGGGTCGGAACTTTTCTCCACTCTTGAAGCTCTGTTCGAAGATGGAGCCGGTGAGCACGTTGCGCAGCTTGGCCTTGATGACCGCGGGCTGACGCGCAAGCTTGATGTGCTCGACCGTGACGATGGACACCAGCTGTCCGTCCATCTCGAACATCGTCCCGTTGCGCAATTCGTTGCTCGAAATCATTCCTGTGCCGCCGCCAAATACTCGAGCGCCAATTCGTAACCGCTGAAACCGAGGCCGGTGATCACGCCCCGCGCGGCGCGAGCAGTGACGCTCCGTGAACGCCATTCCTCGCGCGCGTGGATGTTCGAGATATGGACCTCCACGACCGGGAGCGCGAGTGCCTGTAAGCAATCGTAGAGGGCGAGCGAGTAGTGCGCGAGAGCAGCCGGGTTGATGATGATGCCCGCCGCTCCTGGCGCCTCCCTGTGCAGGAAGTCGATGATCGCGCCTTCGTCGTTGCTCTGGAAGACAGTCGCTTCCAGGCCCAACTCCTTCGCCTTGGCTCGCACCAGGCCTTCGAGGTCGGCGAGCGATCTTGTGCCGTAGATGTGAGGCTCGCGATTGCCCAGCAGATCGAGGTTGGGCCCGTTGACGACGATGATCCGCCTGCTCACGCGAGCGACCTGATGACCACCCGGCGCACCAGTGCACCCGGGACGGTGTGGCCGATCTCGGCGTGGCCAACCCGCCGCGGCATCACCCACGCCACCTTGCCGCGCCGCGCCTTCTTGTCGAGGGCTATCGCCGCGAGAACCCGCTCTGGTTCGGCGCGCGGCGGCGTGTCGGGCAGGCCGAGAACCTCGAGCAGGGCGTCCTGCGACTCCACTACCCGCTTGCTGCACAGCTCCAGGGAGAGCGAGATGCGGGCCGCCACTCGCATCCCGAACGCCACCGCGCGACCATGGGTGACCCTGAACCCGGTGGCTGCTTCGAGGGCATGGCCGGCCGTGTGCCCGTAATTGAGGATGGCCCGGGGGCCGCGGTCGCGCTCGTCCTTGGCCACCACTAGCGCCTTGGCCGCGACGCAGCGGAAGACGACCCGCTCCAGCATCGAAAGGTCGCGTTCGAGCAGTCGCGGCGCATTGCGCTGGAGGAGATCGAACAGTCCCCGGTCCATGGCGACGGCGTACTTTACAACCTCCGAGAACGCGTCCCGGAAAGGCGCGTTCGGAAGCGTCTCGAGCGCCGCAAGGTCGGACACCACCGCCGCCGGCTGCCAGAACGTGCCGACCGCGTTCTTGGAGCGACGTCCGTTTACGCCGGTCTTGCCGCCGATGCTCGAGTCCACCATGGCGAGGAGCGTCGTTGGGACCCCGACCAGGCGGACCCCGCGCTGCCAGATGGCCGCCGCAAAGCCCGCCAGGTCCCCGACCGTGCCTCCCCCGACCGCGATCACGCAACCGCCGCGGTCGATCTGCTGGCGCTCGAGAAAGCTCAGCACACCCTCCAGCTGGTCCATTGACTTCGAACGCTCGCTGGCGGGAATCGCGTGCATGGAGGTCTTCAGTCCTGCCCGCTTGATGGCCTTCGCGACCTTGTTGGCATACGGCCGGACGTTGGTGTCGGTGACGATCGCAGCCCCGGTCGGGTTCAGGCGCGTGATGAGGTCACGCAGCTCGCGGTTCAGCCCTGTCCCGATGAGCACGGGGTAGCCGCCGGAGGCGGAATCGATGATCAGGCGGACCAAAGCTTGAGCACCTCGTCCGCCAGCTCGCCTGGTGGTCTCGTCCCGTCCATCCGGTAGCCGGCCTCCTCGTAGCGCGGCCGGCGCTGGTCCAGCAACTCTTCGACCTCCGAGGCCGGGCGATTCTGGATCAGGGGTCGCATGTGGAAGTAGCGGATGCGCTCCCAGAGCACGGCGAACGGCACTTCGAGATAGACGCTCATCGCCTTCTCGCGGACCAGGCGCCAGTTGTCATCGTCGATGACGACTCCACCGCCCAGGGCGACGACGGCCCCGGGTTTCAACACGGTGGGCAGAGTCTCTTTTTCATAGGCGCGAAACGCCTCCTCACTGTGAGTGGCAAACAGCTCGGCGATCGACATGCCGGCCTTGTCTTCGACCATTGTGTCGAGGTCGAAGAATTGGGCGTTCGCGCGCTGGGCTACGAGCGCGCCCACGAGCGTCTTGCCGGCGCCCATGAAGCCAAGGAGCGCCAGCGGTTTGCGTTCGGCTAGATCGCTCGCGGTTAAACGCCGCTCGGGTTGGCCGGCATCGGCGCCGGCGACGCGGGCATTCCGCCACCCCGCCGCTTCTCCGACTGCGTGAAGACCTGGTCGCGAAACTCGCCCGGCTTGGGCAAGTACTGCAGGACCTCGGCGCCCTGCGCCCCCGCAGCGTCGATCTCGACGCGGCCGTAACCGAAGATGCGGCCGATCAGCGACTGGCGGGTGCTGCAGTCCTGCACGCGGTCGATCGGGATGATCTTCTCCTGGCGGCTGAAGACCCCGGTCTGGATCATGATCCGCTGGTCCGTCAGCGTGTAGACGATCGACCTCCAGCTGATCCACACGGCGATGAGCCAGATGAGCGCCAGAGCGGCCACGCCCAGGCTCAGGAAGGTCCTCAGGTGCGGCACGTAGATGCCCGCCTGGATGTTGGGGCTGAGGAGGGTGAAGTCGAGGATGGCGACTGCCACGACGAGAACCGCCGGGAGGAACACGCTTCCCACCACCGTGATCCAGTGCGGGTGGTCCTTGACCACGAGTTGCTCGCCGGGGAGGAGTTTGCTCATGGCGCCGTATTCTGACCGATGGCGAGCATGAGAAGCGCCCCGGCCGCCAGGTACGGCCCGTAGGCGATCGTCCCCTTCAATGATCGGTGCATCACGATGAATGCAATCGCGCCGACAGCGGCAAGCAAGACGCCGTAAAAGAGAGCGCTCGCGATGTATGGCCAACCCAGAAGAAGGCCCATGAACAGCGCGAGCTTTACGTCACCGAAGCCGAGCGCTTCAGCCTTGAAGATCGCCGAGCCGAGGAGGGCAAGGCCGAGAAACAGGAGTCCCGCCCCCAAACCCGTCACGGGTCCCGCCCACCAGACCTGATGCCACAGCCCGAGGGGGGTCGCGACCAGCGCTGACAGGTTCACCAGCAGCGCGAGCGCCATCGCCGGGAACATCACGCGGTCGAGGATGAGGTGGTACTCGAAATCGAAGAAGACCACCTGGATGAGCACCAACACGAAGACGCTGCGCACGACCAGCAGCAGAATCGAGTTGATTTCGAAGCCGAAGACGGCGAATGCCACGGCGCTCGCCACGGGCGGGCCGTAGACCTGCCATCGCCGGTGCCCCACCTCGAGACCCTCGAGCCGGGCGAGCCTGACGCTCCCCCATCGCACCCCGATGCCTGCGGCGGCGCCGACGATCGCCCACAGGACCGCCAGGAGGTAGGGATTCACAAAAGGGGGGTCCCCGCCGACTCACGGCGAAGCCTCTGAGTCGGTGGGGTACTCATGGTTGCAGAGTCTCGCGCATCGCATCGAGCGGCGCGCTGCGACCCGTCCACATCAGGAACGCGGTCGCGCCCTGGGCCAGGAGGATCTCCCAGCCATCCACCGTGCGCAGCCCCAACGAACGCGCCTTGCGCACCAGCGGCGTGCCCCCGGTGACGTAGACGAGATCGACCACCGCTCCGGATCGCGGTAGTGCCGCAGGCCGCACCGGCATCTCTTCGTGACGCCCGAGCGGCGTGGCGTTGACGAGCAGGTCGGCCGACCGAATCAGGGCAGGCACCGAGGGATCGTTCCAGCCAATGGCCCTTCCCGGAAGGTCCGCCTCATCGGGGCGCCGGCACACGAACGTGATGTGGGCGGCCTCCAGGGCCACGGCCGTCGCGCGAGCGGCCCCGCCCGCGCCGAGGATCACGGCGTTGGTGCCTTCGGGCTCGACTCCAACTTCATCCACCGCGGCGCGGATCGCGGCGATGTCCGTGTTGTATCCCCCCAGGCGCCCGGCGTCGTTGACGACCGTGTTGACCGCTCGCGCGCGCAGTGCCTCGGGAGCGACGCTGTCGAGCTGGTCCATGACGGCTTGCTTGTACGGGATGGTGACGTTGGCGCCGGCCACGTCCGGCGCGCGGAGACTCTCTACGGCGGCCCTCAGCTGCGCAGGTGGGACGTCGAGGAGGTCGTAAGTCCAGTCGTCAAGGCCGGTGGCCTGAAAGGCCGCGTTGAGCATCGCCGGGCTACGCGAATAGGAGATTCCGCTGCCGAGGACATACGTCTTCAGCTGCCGCTCACGCCGTACTTTGCAACGTCGGCGTTGAACTGCTGCTGGTTCGTCTCGAAGTGCGTCGTGCCCTGGCGGTCGGTGAAGTAGAAGAGGTAGTCGGTCTTCGGCGGATTGATGCAAGCGTTGAGCGCGTCCTTTCCCGGGTTGCTGATCGCGCTGGGCGGCAGGCCGGTGTGCTTGCGAGTGTTGTAGGGGTTGTCCATCGCGAGCTCGGTGCCGGTCGGCTCGGGAGACAGCCGGCCCAATCCATACAGCAGCGTGGCGTCGACGCCCAGCGGCATGTTGATCGCGAGACGGTTGTAGTAAACGCTGCAAACGTTGCCCCGATCGGTTGGCGACTTGTCGTTGGCCTCGCGATCGACCATCGAGGCCAGGATCACGATCGTCCGGATATCTTCGGCGGGGCGCGCGGTGGTGGGCTTCGAGATCTGTGCGCGCCAGTCCGCGCTGAAGACCGTGCCGAACTGGCTGAGCTGCGCTTTGACGATCCCTTTCGCGCCGGACGCCGGGTCGATCAAGTATGTGTCGGGGAACAGGTACCCCTCGTAGGGAAAGTCCGTGTTGGAGGACTGCGGGGGCAGGAACGTGTAGATCGCGACGAGGTTGGGGTCCTTCGCCGCGACAAGGTAATCGTTCCCGCTGATTCCTGGGATGTGCTTGTCGTCGACGGTTTGCGCGAGGGAGCGCAGAGGAAACCCCTCCTTGAAAGTGATGCTCTTTTGGGTCGTGGTGCCGTGCTGGAGCGCCTGGACGATCTGGCCCATCGTCATGTTCGTGTTGAGAACGAAGTCCCCCGCTTGAATCTTCGGCCCCGCATTGGTTGCGCGGAGATAGATGTCCCACGCCACCGTGCTGCGGATCAGGCCCTGGTCGTGAAGATCGGTGCCGATCTGCGCCGGGACCTCTCCGACGTCGACGTGGAATGGCTGCGTGTGGCTGGTGGACGACACCGGTGTGTTGACGTTGTAGTTCCACCAGTCCAGGCCCCGGGTCGCGCCGTAGCCGAGCAGCCCCAGGATCACGATTAGGGTGACAAGCCTCCTGACCGTTCTCATTCCACCTCTTCCGCTTCCAGGGCCGACATCACGCGCTCGAAGTCCGCGCCGTCAACCGTTTCGAGTCCCGAGGACGATTCGCGCAAAAGCAGCACCGTGTCGGGATTCTGGACGTCCTCCACCAGGTAGTAGGCGACCCCTTCGAGGTCGAAGGCGTCGTGCATCTTGAAGCGGCGCTCGACGCCCGATTCGTCGACGAGCGTGACCTCGTCGCTCAAGGCCGGCGGTCGAGGTGTGATTGCAGGAGCAGCGTCGCGGCCACCTGGTCAATGGTGGCCTTCCGCCGCTCGCGGCGAACCCCGCCTGCGATCATCGACCGCTCCGCCTGGGCGGTGGTGAGGCGTTCGTCCACCAGCTCGACGCGACGCCGCGATGCTTTGCGAATCGCCTCCGCGATGGCGCGAGCGGATTTCGCCTCGGGACCAAAAGAGCCGTCGAGACGGCGGGGCAGGCCAACCACGATCTCTGTCACCTCGTGCTCCTTCGCAATCTCGGCAACGCGCTCGGGGAGCGTCTCCTGCGGATTGGCGTCGACGGTCGCTAGTGGCTGGGCGATCTTCCCGGTCGGGTCGCTGACCGCGAGCCCGACGCGCTTCGACCCGAGGTCGACCGCCAGCACCCGTCCGCTAGTGCCTATGGCGTGTGCGACGGGGACGGTGACGGTGAGCTCTGCGCGGCCGCGCTCGCCGACGGGGCGTTCGACTCGACCACGTAGTGCAGCGTGATGCGCCGGTCCAGGAACGGCATCAGCGGGAGCGCGAGAGGCTCCTCCTTGATCGCCACCGAGCGGATGGGCAGCTTCTCCAGGTAGAACCTGGCCTGCGCCGTCGGGCGGCCGACGATCGCGAGTCGGATCTGGCGTTCGTCGAGCGTCGGGGCGACGTACGCCGACGACGAGCCGACGAAGACCAGGAACCCGCCCTTGGCGGAGCTCAAGAGCCGGTACTGGACCTGGATCGGGCTCTCGCTCAGGAGCTGCAGGTTGTTGGGTATGTGCTGGGCGAGATAGGTCTTGTAGGCCGTGATGACGTCGGCGTCGCTGTAGAAGTCGCCCTCGCCGGTCACGGTCATCGTGCCGTCGAAGCTCGGAACCTTGTCACCGGGCTGGTGGTCCGTCGTGTACTGGGGAGCCCCGAAGATCAGGGTCTCGCTCAGCTTCTCGCCCGGCTGCACGCCGGCCTGCAGCTGCTGCGCGATGGTCTGATGGATCTCCTGTTCCAGCTGGGCGCGACCGGCGTCGAAGTCGGCCTCCGTCATCTGCGGAGTCGACGATGGATCGGTCCCGCCTCCTGTGGCCAGCTTGTTGGTGACGCTGAGCTCGGAACCGTAGTGGTCGTCCTCGATCTGGTTGATCGTGTGATCTCCGACGTTGCCGGCCGAGCCAGGTATCACGGCCGCCACGTTGGCGTCGACCGAGCTCTTCCAGGGCACCAGCGTGTCGGCCGAGGTCTGGGCGAACTCCAGTCCGTTGGTGTTCATAAGCCGCTGTCCGTACGGGATGACAAGGCCTGGCGAACAGGTTGGGCCAGGGCAGTTCTTTGGCACCGGGAACGCATTCGTGTAGGTCACCGTACCGATCGACGGCGCGAGCGGGACGTCAATCGTGCCGGTCACCTTGAACCCCTGCGAGTTCGAGTTCGTGATGCTGACCGCTCGGACGTGGATCGGGCCCTTGCCCGGCTGCGCCTGGATCTCGACGTCCTTGGCGATGAACGGCTGCGCCTGCGCGACCAGCGTCACCGACGCCGAGGGCACGAAGACCGCGGCGGCAAAGAGTCCGACGAGTATCAACGTGACCGCCGTCACATACAGAAGGAAGCGACCGGGTTTGAGCTCGGTTGCGGTCTTGGTGATCAGCCGCGTTGGCGCGGCAACTCTGACGTGGGTGGTTTCCGCCTTTGGCTTGCCCTGCCACCACTTGCGCATTGGCGGCGGCGCTTCCGGTTCTGATGGTATGCCCTCGCCTTCCGGGCCGACCGCGCCGAACACGGGGAAGCCGCTTTCCGCGGCCATCTTCTGAACGGCGGGGTCGTCACACACGACGGTGACTCGTTTGCCAAGACGTGCGGCGTAGTTGCGCAGCAGCTGGAAGTTGAACCGGCTCTGCCCGATGCGCGAGCGCATGGGCAGGACGAGCATCGTGTCGTCACCGTGATAGCGGCGCAGACGCTCGACGAGCTCCGGGAGCTCCTCCTCGCTTTCGACGTAAATCGGGTTCGCAGCCATGGCGTTTATGAGTCCTGGGGGGCTCTGGTCAGACTTTTATAGCGGACAGGACCCGTCTCATGACGGTGTTGACCGTGTCTCGCTCCTCGGCTTCTGTTCGCAAAGCATGGTTGGCCAGGCCCATCGGCGCGATGTCCTGGGGGCTCGTGAGCTGGCCCGTCGAGTCGGAGAGATTGCGCACGTCGGACGGCAGAAGGTGCCGGACCCGAGGCTCGCGCGGGAACGGCAGGCCGGCCGCCCAGTTGTTCTTCACCAACTCGGTCGCGAGCTCCGGAAGCAGGCTTCCTCCTCCGCACAGGTAGATGCTGGTGGGCAGTCGCTCGCCGCGCGACAGCTCCTTGATGCTCAACGCAAGCCCCTGCAAAAGCACCTCGGCGTCGGCGCTGAGGAGCTCGGAGACCTGCCGCTGCTGGTCCGCCGAGAGCAGGCCCTCCGAGTGGCGCAGCTTGCGCGCCTCGGCCTCCTCGTAGCTGAGCCCGAAGGCAAGCGCCAGCCGTCGCGTAAACGCGCGACCACCGAGGTTGAACATTCGCGTCCCCTCGACACCACCGTCGCGGATCAGCGCAACGTCGGTGGTCCCGCCGCCCACGTCCACGAAAAGCCCGCCCTCTGCCCAGATCTCCTCGTTGGCGCACGCGCGCGCCAGCGCATATGGCTGGGCAACCGCTGCGGCCAGCTCGAGGTCGAGCTCGCGCACCACGGTCTCAACTGCCTCGATATGCGTCATCGGCGCGAAGGTGTTGAAGACCGTGACTTCGAGGTTCTTGCCTGTGAAGCCGACCGGGTTCGTGACCGGGTAGCCGTCGACGCGCACGTTCGTGATCGCCGAGTGCACCAGCTTCGCTTCGAGCTGGCCGTAGCTCCGCTCCATCTCCAGGAGGTGCTGCGCTTCGCGCAGGGCGCGGCGCTGCACCATCTGCAGCATCGTCGACATCTCGCTCGAGCGCACCCGGGACTTCGAGTCCTCGCGCGGGTAGGCGATCGTCGACGAGAAACCTTTGATCAGCTCGCCAGCGATCCCCACCACGACCTGGCCGGGCACGGTCTTGGCCATGTCCTCTGCAGCTTCGAGCGCGCGGTTGCAGGACTGGATCACGGACTCGAGGTCGGCGATCGCGCCGCCTGACATCGCGGCCGGCGCCTGCGGCTCGCGGCCCACCCCCAGAACCTCGCCGTCCGGGCCCTCGCGCCGGACGACGAGCACCTTGATGAGATCGGTGCCGATGTCCAGGACGGTGAAGTGGCGGTAGTAGTCGCTCCGCTTGCGGAGGAACTTGAACTTGCTCATTTCAGGGCGTCTTCAAGGCGTTGGAATGCTTCGTTTGCGGGGACGGTCAGCGTGCCGGTGACGAGATGCGCCGGGCCGCCTCCCTTGCCGAAGAGCTCTTTGAGGCGGTTGGCATCGTACTGGCTGGTCAGGTCCTTGGACACCTTGATGACAAACTTGTCGCCCGCGACAACGGTTACGATGCCGGACTTCACCTTCTCCAGGTAGCGGTCCGCGTACGCCTTCAGCTCATCCACGTTCGAGGCGTCCACCGTCTCGGCCACGTAGTCGACGCGTCCATGCTTGATGGAGACCCCATCGCGTCCGATGCGCTCGTGACGCAGCCGCTCCCGTTCCCGTTCCGCCTGCCTGAGCTCATCCCGCACACCCTGCACCCTCTCGGGAAGATTCTCGGGCGTCGTGTTGAAGGAGCGTGCAAGGTCGGTGACCAGCTCGCGGTCGCGAAGGACGAGGTCGTCGGCCGCTTCACCGACGACCATGTCGAGGCGGCGCAATCCAGAGCCGATGCTCGACTCGGACACGATCACCGCCGTACCGATGTCGGCCGTGTTCTTGACGTGCGTGCCACCGCACAGCTCGCAGGTCCAGTCGCCGAAGCAAACGACCCTCACGACGTCGCCGTACTTCTCCTCGAAGAGGTGCATCGCGCCCTGCGCGACCGCCTCTTTGTACGGCTTTTGACTTTCGTGGAACGGAAGAGCTTCGCGCACTTTCTCCATCACGCGGCGGTTGATGTGCTCGAGCTCGTCTCTCGTGATCGCGCGGTTGAGCGGGATGTCGAAGGTGGTGTGGTCCGGGCCAACCCATGAACCCTTCTGCACGACGTTCTCGCCGAGCGTTTCGCGAAGCGCCTTGTGGAGCAGATGCGTCGCGGAATGGTGGCGCATGATCTGGCGGCGGCGCGTCCCGTCGACGGCGGCGGTCGCCTGCTCGCCAGGCACGATCTCTCCAGTCACGACGGTGCCGAGGTGTGCGACCGTGCCCTCCACCGGCTTCTGCGTGTCTTCCACGCGGACCCGACCGCTCGGCGTCGTGATCGTCCCTGTGTCACCGATCTGCCCGCCTGACTCTGCATAGAAAGGAGTGCGCTCGAGATACACCTCGACGTCGTCTCCTTCCTGCGCCCCGTCCACACTCGCGCCGCCGCGCCGAATGGCCAGGAGCTTGCTCGTGCTCTTCAGCTCGTGGTAGCCCGTGAACTCAGCCTTCGGCAGATCCTTGACGCCGGCCAGCGTGCGCGGCACGTTGCGGCGCGACCGTTCGCGCTGCAGCGCCATCTCGTCGCTAAACCCTTTCTCGTCGATTTCAAGGCCGCGCTCCGCGGCAAGCTCGCGCGTCAGCTCCAACGGAAAACCGAAAGTGTCATGAAGCTTGAACGCCTCCGCGCCTGATATCGCCTTGGCGCCGCGAGAGGCAACCTTCTCGAACTGCAGCATCCCCTCGTCGAGAGTGCGCGCGAAACGCTCGGTCTCCGCGTCGATCGTCTCCGTGATGAAGCGCTCGCGTGCGCGCAGCTCGTCGTAGTGATCGCCGAACATCGCCACGGTTCGTCTTGCCCCGTCCGACAGCTTTGCGGTCAGCCCCATGTTGCGACCATGGAGCGCAGCGCGGCGCACGAGCCGCCGCAGCACGTATCCGCGACCCTCGTTGGAGGGAACGACGCCGTCGGAGATGCAAAACGTCATGGCGCGGACATGGTCGGCGACGATTCGCTCCGACAGGGTCGTCGGCTTCTTGCAGTGCTCGCGCACGAACTCCACCAGTGGCGCGAGAAGGTCCGACTCGAAAATGTTGTCTTTGCCCTGGAGGATGTAGCTGATCCGCTCGAGACCCATCCCGGTGTCGATCGCGGGCTTCGCGAGTCGCACCAACGCGCCCTCTGCGATCCCGCGCTGTATCGCCTCGGCGGTCGTGGGCGACGCGGCCAGGTCGGCGCGCTGGTCGTATTCGGGAAGGACCAGGTTCCAGAACTCGGTGAATCGCGCGCAGTGGTCGGGGTAGCAATCCGGCTGTCCGCATCCTTTATCGCGGCCGCGGTCCCACCAGATCTCGGTGTCGGGTCCGCAAGGCCCGCGACCCAGGCCCCACCAGTTGTCGCCCAGCCGCGTGACATGCTGCGCCGGGATCCCGGTCTTGGTCGTCCAGATCTCGAACGACGCCTCGTCTGACGGGTGCACGGTGACGCGCAGCCGATCGACGGGCATCTCGAAGCCTTCGGTCACCAACTCCCACGCGAGCGGTATGGCGGTCTCTTTGAAGTAGTCGCCGGTCGGAGCGAAGTTGCCGAGCATCTCGAAGAACGTGTTGTGCCTGTCGGTCTTCCCCACCTCTTCTATGTCACCTGTGCGCAGGCACTTCTGAGCGCTGGCGATCCGGGGCGCAGGCGGACGGCTCAAGCCCAGGTAGTAGGGCTGGAGCGGCTGCATTCCAGCAGAGATGAAGAGCGTGCTCGGGTCGCCATGCGGCACCAACGGCGCGCTGGGCAGGACCAGATGCTCCCGTCTCTCGAAATGCTCTAGAAAGCGTCGGCGGATCTCGTTCCCGGTCACGGGGCTCATCGGAGTTTAAGGGGCGAGCCTCTCTATCCGCCAACCGCTCCGTTCGCGCGCGACGTAGCGCAGGCGGTCGTGCAGCCGGTCATCGCGGTTTTCCCAGAACTCGATCCA
>DASYZS010000217.1:0-20586 GCA_035945895.1 Candidatus Dormiibacterota bacterium
CGCGTCGGTGACATCCATCCCGCCGACGTTGGTGATCACCGAGTAGCGGCCGATTCCCGCGCCGGCCGCCGGAGTTCCGGGCTGCGGCGCGGCCGTGACCAGCGCGCCCGAGGTGACGGTGAGCCCGAGCTGCTGCGCCGCATGAGCGTCCAGGCTCTGGACCGCGACGCCGAGGTATCCGACCTGTCCATAGATGAGGTCGGAGGCCACCTCATGCGCCCGAATCCGGTTGACCACTCCGAGCGCGGTGTTGGACTGGATCGCGTATCCGAGATCGGAACCCGCCGTGCGGAAACCTTGCGCCTGACCGGCCGTGATCATCCCCACGACCTGGCCCGAAGTGTTGACGAGCGCGCCACCTGAGTCGCCCTCGTAAATCGGGGCGTCGCTCTGGATCATGCCCTCGAGGGTTTCGGACTGGCTGCCACCCTCGCTCGCCGTGATGGTCTGGTCGAGCGCCGTGACCTGGCCCTGCGTGATGTGCGGCGTCCCGCCCTGGCCCAGCGCGTTGCCGATGGCGACGACAGTGTCACCGACGCGAAGCGCGGAAGAGTTGGCAAATTTGACCGTGGCCAAGCCCGAGACGCTCTGATCGATCTGGATGACAGCGACGTCCGCTGAGACGTCGACGCCGACCACGTGCGCGGAGTAAGACCGCGAGCGGCCCTGGACGGTCACCGAGATGCTCGTCGATCCGTTCACGACGTGGTTGTTGGTCAGGATCTCGCCCGTCGAGCTGACGATCATGCCCGTGCCCGCGGCCTGGCCGTTGCCGAGTGTGGTGTTGACGTCGACGATGGCGGGATCGACTTTCGCCGCGATCGCATTCAGGCTGCTGTTCCCCGACGCGGCGTTCGGCGCCGTCGCCTGGATTGGTGATTCCGGCGACGTCGCGTTGGCGCTCGGATGGTTGTTGATGGCCCGCGCCAGGCTCCACCCGATGCCCGCGCCCGCGGCTGCGGCCACAATCGCGATCAGGACGACAAATGCGGCGAGCTTGCTCCAGAACGAGCCGGGGTTTGGCGCCGCCGGCGGCGGAGCAAACGAGGGAGGCAGCAGGCTGCCCAGCGGTTCCGCCGGCAGTTCCGGTTGATTTGGATTCTCGACTGACATGTGGCCTACCTCCGCAAACCCTCCTGGGACGATTTATCTGCTTGTCAGGTTCGTCGCAGTGGCTGGGAGGCGACTCGACGGGTGCTTAGCGTTTCCTGGGAGATCAGCTCACAGTCTCGGTGACGCCGTCGGCGAGGGCGGCGTCGAAGGCGACGATACGGGAGATGGACTCGGCGAGGGTGAAGGCGACGGCGTCGCCGGGGGCGACGGGCCGGCTGCCGGCTGTTCTGCCGGGGCTGCGGCCGTCGGCTCGGGCGGAGCCGCCGGCGCGGCGAGCGAGATGAGCAGCATCAGCGCGAGCCCAACCACCGCCAGGGCGGCAGGCACCGCGAGCCTCTGCGCGCCGCGTTCTGGCCAGCCGGTGCTCTGTGCCGACCTCATGTACGCGCGGCGCAGCGGCGTCAGCTGGATGCCTTCCGCGGATGCCCCAGCCCACGGCGCGTTGGCGTAGATCGCGGCCTGGAACAGCAGGAGGATGCCGAGCGCCACAGTTGGGACCGACGGCGCGCGGATCACCATCACGACCGCCGCCCCCAACCCGCTAGCGGCCAGCAGGGTCTCGACCTGCGCCGATCGGAGCGCGGTGACGATCGACGCCTCTCCCTCCTTTTCTTTCGGCGTACGGAGGAATGCGGTGCGGAAACGAAGCAGCCCTCGAATGCATGCCAGCGTCACGACCCAGCTCAGCGCGAACCAGACCTGCAGCCCGGCGATGGCGTCACGCCAGGTGCAGCGGGTCATGAGCCTCATTGCCCAGACCGCGCGAAGTAGGCCTGTTGCCAGGAAGACGATCGGCAGTCCGAGCGCGACGCCGGTCAGGCGGCGGATGGGCAGCTCGTGGTGCATGGCCGTCGAGAGAGCGGTCAGCAGCAACAGGACCGTGAAAAAGAACATGAGCGCGTCGCCGAACCACTGCACGTTGCCCAGGAGGTAATGGACGCGCTGGGCCACGGTGAGCCGCCCGCCCTGGCCCGGGAGCAAAAGCTTCCGCCAGTGGAGGCGCAGGATCTGCACTCCGCCGAGCGCCCAGCGGAAGCGCTGCTTCTTCAAGCCGTCGAAGCTGAGCGGCATCAGACCGTGGCCGTACGGACGCCCGATGTACACGCCGCGGTAGCCCCGCGCAAGCATGCGGAGGCTTGCCTCCGCGTCCTCGGTCACGACGTCCTGGTTCCAGCCGCCTATCTCCTCCAGCGCCGTGCGCCGGATGAGCCCCATGGTGCCGGCGAAGATGATCGCGTTGCGGTGCGCTCGCGCCGGCATCGTGATCTCGAAGAAGTAGCGGTAGCTGTAGTACAGCCCGCGCAGGTACTGGTCGTCGTTCCAGTCGCGGTAGTTCTGCGGCGTCTGCACGAACGCAACCTCTGGATCGGCGAATCGACCGACCACGGATCGCAGCCAGTCGGGTTTCACCACATAGTCAGAGTCGACCACCGCGATGATGTCCACGTCCTCGGGCAGCCGGCGCGTCGCCTCGTTGAGAGCACCCGCCTTGAAGCCTGGCCAGTTCTCGAGGTGCATGAACTGAAAGCGCGGTCCAAGCCTGGAGCACTCCGCTTGCAGCGCTTCCCAGTTCGCCCGGTCCGGAGTGTTGTTGTCGACGACCTGGACGATCAGGCCGGGATAATCGACGGCGGCCAGAGCGCGCAGCGTCTCCCCCACCACCTCGATCGGCTCGCTGTACGCGGGGACCTGGACCGCGATCTTCGGCAGGAAGTCTGGGTCGCTGCGATGCACCGTCTCCGCGCGCCGACTCACCGTGTCGACGATCTCGAACAGGTAAGACAACGAGAGGGAAAGCGCCGCGATCTCGAGCAGCAGAAGCACCGACGACGCGACGAGATACACGGCGTCGCTGGCCACCGCGTATGTGATCGAAGCCGCATACAAGAGGTATGCGACTGAAGCGAGGGTCGCGGCGGCGAACAGCCCGGCGCCCATCCAGCTCCAGCGGCGCAGGAAGATGCGCGCGGTGACGGTCGCCCCGGCGGCGATCACCCCAAGGTCGAGCTCGAAGTCGGGGGCGCCCGAGATGATCGAGGCGTTCCAGACGACGAGCACGAGGAGCAGTCCGGCGACCGGCAGGCCGATCCACGACCTCGCCGCGACCAGGCCGGGCCAGAACGCGGCCGCGGTCAGCACCGCGCTCAACACTCCGAAAAACAAAGCCGCGTGGAGGAGCACGCAACGAGAACGCGGGGTTAGCTGATTTGACTCAGGCTTGAGTTCGAGACGAGTTCAGGCCGTACTGGCTTCGAGGTGCTCCGCGACGCGAGTGAGCAGCCTTCTCAGCTCAGCCCGGTCCCTGGGCAGCAGCTGCGAGACCGCGGAAGCAATCCGGGCCGCTCCCATGCCCCAGAGGCGACGAAACAGACGATCGGATTTCGGCGTCAGCTCGAGCCAGGTGACGCGCCTGTCCTCCTTGTCCGGCACACGCCGGACGTAGCCCTGCTCCTCGAGCCGGTCGACGAGCGGAACCAGCGTCCCGGGCGTCACGTGCAGGCGGGCGGCGAGGTGGCGCCCGGTCTGGGGGCCCCAGCGGCGGATCATGACCAGGGCGCGGAACTGCGACATCGTCAGGTCGACGTCCATGAAGAAGTGCATGGTCTCGTCGGAAAAAGCCAGCTGCTGCCGGGCCCACGCCCGCATGATCGAGCGCAACTCGTCGCGCTCGAAGTCCGGCTTGACAGGGTGGTCCGGGCGCTTCACCGATTCGAATTTACCAAACGGCTTGACTTAGGTCAATCATTTGATATGCTCAAACGGTTCCATATGGGGCATGGACCATGCTGATTCGACTGCTGCGAACGTATCTGGCGCCCTACTCGCGCGAGGTCGCTGTCGTCATCGTCCTCGTCCTGATCCAGACGATCGCCAACCTCTACCTCCCCAACCTCAACGCCGACATCATCAACAACGGCATTGCTAAGGGCGACGTGCCCTACATCTGGCGTACGGGTGCCTGGATGCTCGCCATCACGCTTGGGCTGGGAGTCGTGGCTGTTGGCGGCATCTACTTTGCGTCGCTGACGTCGATGGGGGTCGGTCGCGACCTGAGGCGGACGGTTTTCAACCGCGTTCAGGACTTCTCGGCCCGCGAGATGAACCGCTTCGGAACAGCGTCGCTGATCACGCGCAACACCAACGACGTGCAGCAGATCACCTTGTTCCTCCAGATCGCGCTGACCTTGATGGTCATGGCTCCGATCATGGCCGTCGGCGGCGCGATCATGGCGCTCCGCGAGGACGTGCAGCTCTCCGCGGTCTTGATCGTCGTCATTCCGGTCCTGGCCGGGATTGTCGGCTTCATGTTCACAAGGGCGGTGCCGCTTTTCCGTTCGATGCAGGTGAAGATCGACAAGATCAACCGCGTCCTGCGGGAGCAGATCATGGGCGTGCGCGTGATCCGGGCCTTCATCCGCGGCAACTTTGAGGAGCGCCGTTTCGAGGAGGCGAACTACGACCTGACCTCCACCGCCCTGCGCGTCAACCGCCTTTTCGTGATCGCGTTTCCAGCTGTGCTGCTGGTGATGAACCTGACCACAGTCGCGATCCTGTGGTTCGGCGGCCGGCTGGTGGACAGCGGTGAGATGCCGATCGGCAACATGACGGCTTTCCTGCAATACATCATCCAGATCCTCATGTCGCTGATGATGGCCATCGCGCTGGTCATCCTCGTGCCGCGGGCGGAAGCCAGCGCGGCCCGGCTGCAGGAGGTCGTCTCCGCGAAACCCTCGATCGAGGAGCCGACCGGCCCCGTCGAGCCCGAGCGGCTCACCGGCGAGGTCGAGTTCCGCGACGTCACCTTTGGCTACCCGGGCGGCGAGAAACCGGTTCTCGAGCAGCTTGCCTTTGTGCTGAAGCCGGGCGAGACCACAGCCATCATCGGCGGCACGGGATCGGGCAAGACCACGCTCTTGAACCTCATCCCGCGGTTCTTCGACGTCACCGCTGGTTCCGTGCTCGTCGACGGCGTCGACGTCCGCCAACAGGGACTCGAGCACCTGTGGAGCCGTATGGGCATCGTGCCCCAGCGCGCATACCTGTTCAGCGGGACGGTGGCGAGCAACCTCCGCTTCGGCAAGGAAGACGCCACCGACGACGACCTCTGGCATGCGCTCGAGGTGGCCCAGGCGCGGGACTTCGTCGAGGACATGCCTGGCGGTCTCGACGCGCCGATCGACCAGGGCGGCACGAACGTGTCGGGCGGCCAGCGACAACGGCTGGCCATCGCGCGCGCCCTCGTCAAGCGACCGCAGATCTATCTGTTCGACGACTGCTTCTCCGCCCTCGACGCCGGGACGGATTCACGCCTTCGCGCAGCTCTGCGCAACGACACGCGCACAGCGACGGTGCTGATCGTCGCGCAGCGCGTCAGCACGATCATGCACGCCGACCGGATCATCGTCCTCGACGAGGGCCGGATCTGCGGGATGGGCAATCACGACGAGCTCATGACCACCTGCGAGCAGTACCGCGAGATCGTCGATTCGCAGCTCGGCGAGGCGGCGGTCGCATGATCGCGCGACCAGGCGGGGCGCAAGCCCAGGCGCAGCGCCGGCAGCCCGGCGGCGGCTTCATGGGCTTCGGCGGGCCGCCACCGGCCAAGATCTCGAACCCGGGCAAGACCCTCCGGCAGCTGCTCGGAAGGCTCAAGCCCGAGCTTCCCCGCATCGTGGTCGTCGCCATCCTCGGCATCGGCAGCGTCACCTTTTCGGTGATCGGTCCGAAGATCATCGGCAACGCGACCAACATCATCTTCAACGGCGTGGTCGGCAAACAGCTGCCGGCCGGGATCACGAAGGCTCAGGCGATCGCGGCCCTGAAGGCGCACGGCCAGGGCCAGATCGCTCAGATGCTCTCGGGCATGGACGTGACTCCAGGCAAGGGCATCGACTTCAACGCCCTGGCCATGACCCTGATGCTGGCGGTGGGCGTCTACGTGCTCGCCTCCGTCCTTCTTTGGGGACAGGGCTACATCATGGCGGGGGTCGCGCAGCGGACCGTGTACGGCCTGCGCCGGGACGTCGAGGCCAAGCTCTCGCGCCTTCCGCTCAAGTACTTCGACAGCCACTCGCACGGCGACGTCCTGAGCCGCGTCACCAACGACATCGACAACATCAGCACCACCCTCCAGCAAGGCCTGAGCCAGATCGTGACGTCGGTCCTCACCGTGATCGGCGTGCTCGCCGTGATGGTCTGGATCAGCCCGCTGCTCGCGCTGATCGCGCTCATCACGGTCCCGCTTGCGGTCGGCGTCACATTCCTGATCGCCCGCCGCTCGCAGCGAGAGTTCGCTGCGCAGTGGAAATGGACCGGCAGCCTGAACGGCCACGTCGAAGAGATGCACACCGGCCACGCGCTGGTGCAGGTCTTCGGCCGCAGGGCGACTGCGCAGGACGTGTTCGACGGCCACAACAACCAGCTCTACTCGTCGAGCTTCCGGGCCCAATTCCTCTCCGGCATCATCCAGCCGGGCATCCAGTTCCTCTCCAACCTCAACTACGTCGCCATCGCGGTCATAGGTGGCTTTCGAGTCGCGTCCGGGACCATGACGCTCGGCGACGTGCAGGCGTTCATCGCCTACTCGCGCCAGTTCACGCTGCCGATCATGCAGGTGGCGGGCCAGATGAACCTGCTGCAATCCGGCCTGGCTTCGGCCGAACGCGTCTTCGAGCTGCTCGACGCTCAGGAGGAGACGCCGGACATCGACACCGGTGCGAAGCTCGACGAGGTCAGCGGCGACGTCTCCCTCGAGAAGGTCAACTTCCGCTACGAGCCGGACAAACCGCTGATCACCGACTTCGATCTGCGCGTGAAACCCGGCCAGACGATCGCCATCGTCGGTCCGACGGGCGCGGGCAAGACGACGATAGTCAACCTGCTGATGCGCTTCTACGACATCGACTCGGGCCAGATCTGTCTCGACGGCGTCGACACGCACCAGCTGCCCCGCGACGAGGTGCGCAAGGCGTTCGGAATGGTGCTGCAGGACACGTGGCTGTTCGCCGGCACGATCCGAGACAACATCGCGTACGGCAAGGTGGGCGCGACCGAAGAAGAGATCGTGGCCGCGGCGCGGGCCGCGCACGTCGACTCTTTCGTCCGCACACTGCCGAAGGGCTACGACACTGT
The DNA here is from genome assembly GCA_035945895.1 of Candidatus Dormiibacterota bacterium. GTDB lineage: Bacteria > Chloroflexota > Dormibacteria > Dormibacterales > Dormibacteraceae > 40CM-4-65-16. The sequence goes on from DASYZS010000217.1 coordinate 7,246, forward strand.
GTTGGACGAGGACGCATCCGACATCTCTTCCGGCCAGCGCCAGCTGCTGACCATCGCGCGCGCGTTCCTCGCCGACCGCAGCATCCTGATCCTCGACGAGGCCACCAGCAACGTCGACACGCGCACCGAGGTGCTGATCCAGAAGGCGATGGCCGAGCTCCGGAAGGGGCGCACTAGCTTCGTGATCGCGCACCGCCTCTCCACCATCCGCAACGCGGACAGCATCGTGGTCATGGACGGCGGCAAGATCGTGGAGCAGGGCAGCCACGCCGACCTGCTGCGGCGCGAAGGCTTCTACTGGAAGCTCTACAACTCGCAGTTCACGGACGCGTGGTCAGGAAGCGAGGCAGATCAGCGGACGCTGGCCGCGGTCTCGGCGAAAACCTCGTCGACGTAGCACCAGACCCAGTTCTCGCCCGGCTCGTAGGACGCGATCACGGGATGTTCGGTCTTGTGGAAGTGCTTGGTCGCGTGCTTGCCGGGCGAGTTGTCACAGCACCCGACGTGTCCGCACTGGAGGCACAGACGGAGGTGGACCCAGCGGCCTCCCGTCGCCAGGCATTCCTCGCAGCCTTCGGGAGTGTTGGGCTCCGGGTACTGCAGGTCGTTCGTGATGTGAACACAAGTCTTGGCGGCCACAGCGCTTCACTTATACGACGTTCGGGAAAGCGAGCGACCCCCTGGGGCACATGAAGGTGTAGACCTCGGCCGCGTCAAGGCCCGCCGCGACCGACGGGTCCCTTGCGGCAAGCGCCCGCGCCTCCGCGATCGATCCAAGCGCGAAAAATCCCAGGCCGGTAATCGAGGACGACGCGACTGCGCCCGCGGCGAGCAGCTTGCCCGAGCGCTGCAGCCCGAACAAATAGGCCACATGCTCGGCCTGCAGCCGGCGCCTCTCGTCTGGATGCATGCCCCCCGCCTTCTCCCCAACCCTAAGCACGAGCAACTCGTATCGGTCGAGTGGGAAGTCGACCTGCGGAACTTCGCTCACTGCCCGCCTTCGGTCTGCATGGGCAGGGCTTTACCCGTCTCCAGGAGCGACTTCATGCTGGAAACGATCAGAGGAATTCCCGACGCCACGTCTTTGTAGGTAGGTCCGTTGGGCGTGAGCTGGTCGTGCACCACGACGACCTTGCAGATCTCTCCCATCGGCGTGACTTCCCACGTTTCGCGCGACGGCTTGTCGGCGGCGACCGCCGGGGCGTAGAGCATCCGGTACTCGTCCAGGATCAAACGGCGCTTCGGCTCGATGGCGAAGATGTTGGCCTCGACCATGCGGTCTTTGCCGTCGGGCGTCATATAGAGAAAGTCGCCGCCCGTTCTCAGGTCGGATCGAACCGGAGAGCCGTAGAAGTACTGCGCCGTCTTCTTTCCGTCGGTGATCGCGCTCCAGACATCATCGACGCTCGCCCGGATGTAGGCCTCGTACGAGAAGGTGGTGCCGTTCTTCGCCATTTCCGTAACCCCCGATGGTGAGATGTGACCGTTTAGTCACATAACCATAGGTGACCAATCGGCCACATGTCAACAAGGAAAATGGCGCACCTGCACCGCGGCCCGGCGGATGCCACGATCCATACCGTGATCTGGCTCGCCGGAGAGTCCGCCCTGCTGCCGAGCCGCATCCAGATGGCGTTCACCCTCGCCACGCATGTCCTGCTGGTGCCGCTGGGCGTGGCGCTACCGACCCTCACCCTCGTGATGGAGGGCATCGGGTTGGTGCGCAAGGACCCCGTCGCGCTGAGGATCGCGAGGCGCTGGTCGGTGGTGATGGCGGTGCAGTTCGCGGTCGGGGCGGTGACCGGGACCATCCTCTCCTTTGAGTTCGGCATCCTCTGGCCGCGCCTGATGGGTCGGTTCGGCGCAGCCCTCGGGCTTGGCTTCGCGATCGAGGGCCTGGCCTTCTTCCTCGAGGCGATCTTCATCGGCATCTACCTCTACGGCTGGACGCGCCTGCGGCCTCGGGACCACTTCCTGATCGGCCTGACGCTGCCGCCGGCGGGGTTGCTCGGCGCCGTCTCCGTGCTGTCCTCCAACGCTTTCATGCAGACGCCGGCCGGCGTGACTCTGAAGGCCGGCAGCATCACCGACGTGAACCCTGTCGCCGCGTTCTTCACGCCGGCGCTGGGCTACGAGTTCTGGCATTTCACGATCGCCATTTACATGGCGGCCGGCTTCACAGTCGCCTCCGTTTACGCGTTCGCGTGGCTCCGCGGACGTCGGGACCACTACCAGCGACTCGCGTTCGCGGTCCCGTTCACGATCGCCGCCGCGCTCACTCCGCTGCAGCTCATCATCGGCGACCTCTCGGCCCGAGCCCTGACCCAGGATCAGCCGGCCAAGTTCGCGGCGATCGAGATCACGTGGACGACTCGCGATCACAACCCCGAGATCGTGGGCGGGATCATCGACAGCGCAGGCCGCGTCAACTTCGGGATCGCTATCCCAGGACTGGATTCGATCCTCGTCGGCTATTCGCCCAGCGCGGTCGTTCGCGGCCTGACCAGCTTCGCCGCCGACGCGCGGCCCTCGATTGTCGAGGCCAACATCGTTCACTTTGCTTTCGATGCGATGGTCGGCCTCGGCACAGTCGGCGCACTTCTCGCCGCCTGGTACTTCCTTGTCCTGCTCCGCACGCGCCGTCTGCCGGACTCGACGTGGTTCTACCGGCTCGCCGCGCTGGCGGGCGTCGGATGCTACGTCGCCGTCGAGCTGGGTTGGATCACGACCGAGATCGGCCGCCAGCCGTGGATCGTCTACGGCTTGATGCGCGTTTCCGACGCGGTGACCGACGCACCGGCTGCCTACGTCTGGACCATGCTGGCCACGCTGGTCGTGATCTACGTCCTGATCGCGTATTTCTTCGTCACTCTGCTGATCAGGCTGGGCCGCCGGTGGCGCGAGGAGGATGCGCCCGAGGAGGGAGCACCGTACGGGCCTCGGCCCGAAAGATTTGCCGGCGATGCCTGAGCTGCTCGCCTTCGTACTGCTGCTGGCGATCACCGCGTACAGCACAGCCGGCGGGGTCGACTTCGGGGCGGGAATCTGGGACCTGCTGGCCGGCACCGGTCCGGAAGGGCGCGAAGCGCGCGTACTTATCGATCACTCGATGGCGCCTGTGTGGGAGGTCAACAACGTCTGGCTCGTGCTCGCCATCGTGCTGTCCTGGACCGCGTTTCCCGCGCTTTTCCAGGCGGCGTTCGGCAGCCTCTACCCGCTGTTCACCCTCGCCCTGATCGGCCTCATCCTGCGTGGAGCGTTCTTCGCGTTCCGTCACGTGGCCGACAATCCCCGAGCGCATCGCGTCGCCGACGTCGTGTTCGGCGTCTCGTCTGTGGTGACGCCATTTTTCTTCGCGGCCGCCCTCGGCGCGATCGCTTCAGGGCGCATCGGCGCAGGGGCAATGTCCGCCTCGTTCAGCCCAATGGCGATCGCATTCGGCGTGGTCTCGGTCGCTGCCACCGCCTTCAGCGGCGCCTCGTTCCTGGTTGGAGACGCGCGCCGATACCGGGCCTCGGCGATGGTCGCCTACTTCCAGCGCCGGGTCCTGATCTCGGGACTCGTGCTGATCACGGCAGGCACCGCCGCCCTCGTGATCGTGCAGATCGAGGCACCATCCCTGCTGGTTTCAGCCTTGCACGGACCCGGCGTTTTCTTCGCCCTGGTCACGATGGCACTTGTGCCCGTGGTCATGTACTTGACCTGGAGCGGCGTGTTCCGCTGGTTTCGAGTGCTGACCGTCGCCGCCATCGGATCGATGGTCTTTGCGTGGGGATTTGCCCAGTCGCCCTACCTGCTCCCAGGCAAGCTCACCATCGAGCAGGCCATCGCACCGCGCGGCACGCAGGTCGTCCTTCTGGGCGTGACCATCGCGCTCATCGTGGTGATCCTCCCAGCCATGGGCCTCCTCTACTACCTCGATCAGCGCAACACCCTCGAATCTCCGGAGTCCTGATCGTCAGGATCGGGATCGACCTGGGCATAATTCACAGGAATGCCCCTTCCAAACTCCGTGACCAACCGGCCAGGAGCGCTGCTTGTGATCGCCGCCAGAACCGGCCAGGAGCTGGCCAAGGCGCGCCTGGCGCCCATGGGCCTCACTGTCCAGATGTGTGGCGTGCTGATCCGCCTGGGCGAAGGGCCGCTCTCCCAGCATGAGCTCGGCGAGCAGCTCGGCATCGACAGGACAACCGTAGTCGAGCTCATCGACGAGCTCGAACGAAAGGGAATCGTCGAACGCCGGCGGAACCCTGCCGACCGGCGCTCTTACCTGCTCACTCTCACACCGAAGGGCCGGACGTTCCAGAAGCGCGCTGCGCGGGCCTTCGACGGTGCGGCCGCCGACTTCTTCGGACCGCTGCGGCCGGCCGAGCGGGAAGCGATGTCCGACATGCTCAGGCGCATGATTCTGTCGGCAGATCGTCAGTTAAAGAAATCATCCGCTTAAGGGAATAACACCGGTCGGCACCGGCTTCTGGTCGGTGCAATGAAACACCTACAGCTCGGCCCCATCCCTCGGCGGATCGTTCGGTTCGCTGCCCGGTTCATCAACCCGCTCACGCTTCAGATCGCGGGGCGACGCTGGATGCCCGTCGTCGGCGTGCTTGTGCACCGGGGCCGGAGCACCGGGCGCGAATATCGGACGCCGCTGGGCATGCGCCCGACGGGCGACACATTCGTGATGCCGCTTACGTTCAGCGAGAACGCCGCCTGGTACCGGAACGTCCGCGCCGCTGGTTGGGCGGTGGTGCTTTACAAGGGACGGCACTACACCCTCGTCGAGCCGACGGTGATCGACTACGTCACTGCCGCCCCCGCCTTCCCCCGATATGAGCTCCTCCAGTTCCGGCTCGTCGGGATCAACGAATACCTGCGGATGCGACAGGCACCGAAAGGTTGGTCGCCATCCGCGCTCGGCGCGCCGCTGTCGGCGCGCGCCCCAATGATCGATCAGCCGCTCGAGGAGGTCACTGCGTCGGGAACGGCGATTGCCACCAGTACGGCGTGTCGTCCACCTCGATCGCGGTGACCCATTTCACCCACCAGAACCCGCGGCGGTCCGACGCCACGAGACGCGCCGGAAATCCATGGTCGGCGTCGAGCGCCTGTTCTCCAAACCGCATCGCCAGGAGAAGTCGCGGGGCCTGTTCGATGGGAAAACGCCGGTCGTAGCCGGTGTGCGATACGACCCTGATGCTGGAGCCGTTGCTGCCCTCAACCAGCCGGTCGAGCCGCACCCCCGACCAGAGCTGCGTCGAGTAGAACCCACCGGTGCAGTCGAGCGTGGCCACAACGCGGTCGTCGAAGCGCGACAGCTCGTCATAGGTCCAGGTCCGTCCGCCCGCGCGCAGGCTCCATGACGCCGGATCGAGGGTCGGGATCGCGTCGAACATCCAAGAGCTGACGGGCATGAGCAGGGGCTGAAAAGACCCGGCCTCGTAGGAGCCCGTGAAGCGCCTGCGGCTGCCTGGCAATGCGCTTGCGTGAACGACAAGCTCGGTCGCGCCATAACCCGCCGCGGCCGCGGCAAGAATTGCCCCGCCCCGCAAGAAACTTCGGCGGCTCAGGTCCGTTGGACGCAGCCGGATCGGCCGGGCGAGGACGTGCCAGACGACGAACGGAATCGCGACCAGGGCCGCTGCGACGTGGAACTCCATCGCGGTGAATGGGCCGACGAAGACGAGACCTACCGAATGCGCAAGCCCAGCCACGAGTGAGACCAGCACCAGGAGCGCCAGGACGATCGACGCCCAGCGTCCGGGTCTCGAGCGACGGACGCCGCGCCGGGCAACGATCGACTTCCAGGGAAGGAGCAGCACGATCGCGACACCGACCGTCGCATGCAAGACGAGGGACCAACGCGCAGGCGATGTGGCCAACGAAAACGCGATCCATCCAGTCGCAAACGCGACCGCAAGCAGGATCAGAAGGCCGAGGTTGGTGCGCGCGCCGAGCCTGGTCGGCACGAGAGTCAGCTTACGTCGCGGGTGCCGTTGGTGCCGTGGACGGAACCTCGTGCGTCTTTTCCCACCACGCGGCCGCGCCCGCGGTGATGGTGTTCTCGTAGGGGACCGTGAAGATCAGGCCGACGCAGCAGACGATGAACCCCAGTCCTCCGATGATGCTCGCGACGAAGATGATCAAGCCCGCGACGATGCTGTTGTTGACGTTCACGGTGGCCATCTGCCACACGCGCTGGACGTCCATGCCGGCGCTGAAGCCGCCGCGGTAGACGTGCACTATCAGCGAAGGGATCAAGAACCTGAAGAACAGGCCGCCGGCGAGCGACAACAGGTAACCGAGGATCTGAATCAGCGCACCAACCGCTATCACGCCGTTGTTGTTGCTCGAGTTCGTGGCGAGCGCGCCGACCCCGTAGAGGATTCCGCCGGGGATGCCAAGAACGATGCCGTAGACGATGAAGATCACCCAGATCGGAAATCCCCGTTCGAGGTGAAATCCCGCGGGCGGAAGCTCGTTCTTGCCCTGGCGGGCGTTCTCGAACGCCATCATCAGCCAGCCGTTCATGGCGATCCACCCGATGATCGGGATGATCGCGATCAGGCCCTGGACGAGCATCTTGGAGGGCCACTGTGGATCGCGGAACGCCCAGGCGAAGGAATCGCCGACGCTGTTCATCCCCGGGCAGTGTATAGGTGATCGTCGGGCCTGACCAGATGCAGGTTTTTCCGCCCCGGATCACACTACGCCCGTGGCTGGGCGCCGTCGAGCGCTGGCGTGGATCCTTGCCGTCGCAGTCACCGCGGCATGCATGGCAGGAGCAGGAGTGGACGTGGCGGTGGACGCCCCTCGCTCCTTCCTGCTTGTCTACCTGATCGGGATCATGCTCGCCCTGCTCGGGGCCCTGATTGCAACCCGAGAGCCTCACAACAGCGTGGGCTGGCTGATGATCGGTGAGTCCGGGCTGATGAGCGTCATTCAGCTGTTCGAGGGCTACGGCTATGCCGCCCTGGCGCTGAACCATGGAACGTGGCCGCTCGGCTCGTTGGCGGCGTGGCTCGGCTCCTGGGTCTGGGTGCCTTCCGTTGGGTTCCTTTCGGTGATCGCGGTCCGCTTTCCGAACGGCTTCGTTCGCGGCCGCTGGCGCGCCGTCGACTGGATCTACCTCCTTGGCACCGCGCTCTTTTCCCTGGTGATCGCCCTCTCACCCAGACCGAACCTCGCGCTCGACTTCGCACCTTTTCCCGCAGACAAGTTGCTCGCGATGTACCCCTACTATCGCGATCCCGCTCCCCGCCTGGCGTCGGGCCAGCTCCTGAACATCGTTCAGGGCGCCGGCCTCATGCTCATCATCGCCGCCAGCGGGGTCGCGGCGGCTTCGCTGATCGATCGCTACAGGCGGTCGCGCGGCGATGAGCGCCTCCAGATCAAGTGGTTCGCGTATGCCGGAGCACTCTGCGCGGCGGCGGTCGCAGTCGGCGGGATCCTCTGGAACTTCTTCGGCTTTCCTCTATACCTGGCACTCACTCCGCTCGAGTTCGTCGCGCTGTCCGTGCCCGCCTCACTCGGGATCGCGATCCTGCGCTACCGCCTCTACGACATCGACCTGATCATCAACCGGACGGTGGTCTATGCCGGCCTGACGGCAGTGCTCGGCGCGCTGTACTCGGCGATGGTCACGTTTTTGAATCGCTTTTTCATCTCGGTTTCAGGACAGAAGTCAGACGCCGCGTATGTGATCACCGCATTCGCCGTCGCCTTCTCGTTCAACCCGGTGCGGGATTGGCTTCAGCACCAGGTCGATCGCCGCATCCGCCACGCCGCCCCAGCGACGGTCCTGAACCAGTTCAGGGCCGATGTCGAATCGGTCGTCTCGGTCATGGATGTGGATCGCGTGGCGCAGCGTCTCGTCGATCAGGCAATCGAAGCCTTCGACGCGCGCGGCGCAGCCATTTATCTTCACACGAGCAGTGCGCAGCCGGCCTACGCACGCGGTCATTTCAACGGCGAAGTAGAAGTCGAAATCAAGCTGCACTACGAGGAGACGCAATATGGGCGCCTCGTTCTCGGAAAACGACGTGGAGACGCCCCATACTCGGCGCAAGATCGGGCCGTGCTGCAGAGGTCGGCCGACTCCGTGGGTGAAGCGTTGGCGCTCGCGGCGCATTTGGGATTCAGGCCCTTGTCTAGAGCTCATTCGGGGAAGGAGGCACGGACGTGACGTCAGAAAGCGCGCCACGTTACGCCGCGGACATCAAGCCTTTGTTCCGGCCGAAGGACCACCAGTCGATGACGTTCGCGTTCGACCTCTGGTCGTACGACGACGTAAGCGAGCACGCCGACCGCATCCTCGAACGCCTGAAGGAGGGCGAGATGCCCTGCGACGGCGAGTGGCCGGCGAGCCAGGTCGAGCTCTTCGAGCGATGGGTGCGGACGGGCAAGAACCCGTAGCCATAACCGACCGCGAGGAGCTGACCTACCTCCTCGCGGAGGCGTCCGAGCTGGAGCACATGCTTTGCTGCTGCTATCTCTTTGCGGCCTTCAGCCTCAAGAAAGACCTTGCCGAGGACCTCACGCCGAGCGAGCACGACGCCGTCAAACGCTGGAAGCATGTCATCACCGGTGTCGCTATCCAGGAGATGCTGCACCTGGCGCTGGCCAGCAACCTCCTCACCTCGCTCGGGGCGGCCCCGCACTTTCGCCGGCCGAACTTCCCGCAGAGGTCGAAGTACTATCCGCCCACCCTGCAGCTCACCCTGCGGGGTCTTGATGAACACACGCTCGACCACTTCATCTTCATCGAGCGGCCCGAAGGAATGGAGTTCCCCGATGCGCCCGAATTCGCATCGAGCGTTGCGAGCATGACCGCGCCGGCCGCCGATGGCATCGAGCCGCATGAAGTCTCGTTCGCGTCCGTCGCTCAGCTTTATCGCGACATCGAGCAAGGCTTCAAGTCGCTTTGCGAGCGTTCTGGCGAGGAGCAGGTGTTCATCGGTCCGCCGAGGGCCCAGGCCACAAGCGCGTATTTCCCCTTCGCGGAATTGACGGCGGTCACGAACCTGGCCTCGGCCCTAAAGGTCATCGAGCTGATCGTCGAGCAGGGCGAAGGCTTGCGAGGAGACATCGAGAACTCGCACTACGCGCGCTTTCTCGCGATCCGCGGCGAACTGGACCGCTTCCGTGCCGGCCGCCCGGGTTTTGAGCCTGCTCGTCCGGTCCTGGAAAACCCCCACACGCAGCCGCCGCCGGACGCGACCGGTTTCAACCTCATCGACAATCCCGACGCGCGAAGCGCGAGCGATCTCTTCAACGCTTCGTATGGATTGATGCTCGAGCTTCTGATGCGATTTTTCGCGCACACCGAGGAGACGCAAGCCGAGCTGCACGCCCTGGCCACCACCGCCGTGGGCGTCATGCGCGGAGTGCTGGATCCGCTCGGTTCCATCCTCACGTCGCTCCCCGCGACCACTGCCGGAGATTCGCCTCGAGCGGTCGCGAGCTTTGCCTTCTACCGCTCCATCGACTATCTGCCGCATCGCGACGCCGCCTGGCACGTTTTCAGTGAGCGCCTGGCGGAGATCACTGCCGTCTCGGAGAAGCTCGGACTGGAAAAGATCCACGCCGCGCTCCAGGGACTCGAGGGCAACCTGTCACGCTTCATCGATGCGCAAGGTGGACGCGTTCGCCCACATCCTTCCGCGCCGATACCTGGACCGCCTTGACAGACATCTCGAGAGCGCCATTTCGAGCGAACAGCTGAGGTATTACCGAGAGGGCGTCTTTCGCTTCGATCCGTCGATCTCCGACCTCGACGCGCGCCGGCGACAGATGGATCCTTTCGGCGACTACGCGCAGATCCTCGTGCTCGCCGTGCCCCCGCTCGAAACGGTGGGCCCACCAGCGGTGGCGGCGGAGTTCGCCCGCCTCGCCAACGACGAGATGGCGGAGCTTGTGTCGAAGCACCCGGACCGCTTCACGGGATTCGTCGCGTCTTTACCCCTGAACGATGTCGATGAGTCGCTGGCCGAGACCGAGCGCGCGCTGGAACAGCTTGGAGCGCTCGGCGTTCAGGTCTTCACCAATGTGCTGGGCGTGCCGCTCGACGATCCCCGTTTCGAGACGCTCTTTGCTCGCATCGAATCGCTAGGGCGAGCAGTGTGGCTCCACCCCACATCGGGCATGGATGCGGACTACGGGCTGTGGTGGTCGCTCGGATGGCCGTACGAGACCGCGGCCGCTCTGTCACGTCTCGTCTATTCGGGCCTCATGGAGAGGCATCCGGGTCTGCAGGTGATCGCCCACCACGGCGCCGGGATGGTTCCGCATTTTTCTGCGCGACTCGGGATGGGGCCGGGTTATCGCCAGGTCAAGGACACGCTTCCGCGACCGCCTCTCGAATACTTCCGGAGGTTCTACGCCGACACCGCGCTGTTCGGCGCGCCGCACGCGGTCCGTTGCGTCATCGATTTTTTCGGACCGTCGCATGTGTTGTTCGGCACCGACGTGCCACTCGGGCCGGCCGGCGCGGTGGCGACCACGATCGCGGACATCGACGCCGCCGGCCTCGATCCCGACAGCCTGGATCTTGTGTATTCGCGCAACGCGCTACGGTTGGTGGGTAATGGCGTCTGAACCACCGGCCCCGAAAGAGCCAGAGGTTCCTCAGCCGGGGCCGAATGCCACCCGCGAGGAATGGCGCGCATGGCGGCGGCAGCAGTGGCGCACGGGCTGGTACGGGCCCTGGCCATGGTTCGGCAGGGGTTGGTTCTGGGGCGCCGTGCTTGTCGTGTTCGGCGTCTACTTCCTGTTCAACAACCTGGGGCTCCTGGGGTGGCTGCGCGGCGACATCGTGTGGCCGGTGATCCTGATCCTGTTCGGAGTCTTCCTCATCGCGCGCCGCGGTCGCTGGTGGCCCTGATCGGATAGCGACGCTCAACCAGTGACGCGACGCGGTCTCGTGCTGGGCGGCGGAGGCGTGACCGGAATCGCCTGGGAGATCGGTTTGATCGCCGGGCTCGCCGACGCCGGCGTCGAACTGACGCAGGCCGACCTTGTGGTCGGAACTTCAGCGGGGTCGGTCGTGGGCGTGCAAATCCTCAGCGGCGCGCCGCTCGAGGACCTGTACGCGAGCCAACTGGCCGATGCCTCGTCCGAGATCGGCGCGAGGATGAGTCTTGCCGCGCTGGCTCGGTTCGTTCTCGCCAGCGTGTGGCCGCGAGACGCGACTCGTGCCCGGGCCGCGCTGGGCCACGCCGCGCTGCGAGCGAAGACTGTCCCGGAATCAGATAGGAAGAACGTGATCGAGAGCCGGTTGAAGCTCAAGACCTGGCCGCAGCAGCGCGTGCTCATCGTCGCTGTCGACGCCGAGAGCGGTGCATCCCGCGTCTTCGATTCCAGCAGCGGGATCTCCCTCGTCGACGCAGTGGCGTCCAGCTGCGCCGTGCCTCTCGTCTGGCCACCGATGACAGTCGACGGACATCGGTACATGGACGGCGGTGTCCGCTCGATCGCCAACGCCGACCTGGCCGCAGGTTGCGACCGCGTTGTGGTCCTGGCGCCGGTCACGGCCGCGGTCAGGCGCAGCGGCCGCATCTCGACCCAACTGGCCGGCCTTGGAGCGGACGTGCACTCGATCGTCGTCAGCCCAGACGCAGCGGCCCGAAAGGCGATTGGCCGGAGCGTGCTCGACCCCGCTCACCGCGCCGCCGCGGCGCGCGCCGGGAGGCGCCAGGCGGAGCTCGCCGCCTCGGCGGTCAAGTCAGTCTGGGACGACTAGGGATTCCACTGATGCGAGCAGGCGAACTGCCGGCCTAACGTGGAATCGGGAATGTCTAGTCCTGGCGCTGCATCCCTGACGGACGCGGAAGTGAAGCGCGTGATCGGCGACGCCCGCGCCTCAGGGCTCACACCCTCGCCCGCCGACTGGCGGGACGTCTGGATCTACTTCCTCATGGTCGACCGATTCAACCATCCCGATGCGCCCCCTAGGCACCAGCCATGGGACGACCCGAATTTCGACGGCTATCAGGGAGGCACGTTCGCCGGCGTGCAGGCCGGCCTGCAGTACATCAAGGACCTCGGCGCCGGCGCAATCTGGCTCAGTCCCGTTCTGAAGAACCTGCCGTTCGATGCCTTCAGCTACCACGGCTACGGCATCCACGATTTCCTGCACGCAGAGCCCCGCTTCGCCGAGGTTCCTGCAAATGCCGATCGGGAGCTGCGTTCGCTCGTTGACGCCGCCCATGCGAATGGTCTGTACGTGATCTTCGACATTGTCCTGAACCACGTCGGCAACGTGTTCGCATACGACGGCGGCGACGGCGATGAGCTCGCGCGAACGTCGGGTGGAGCACAGCACTCCTTCTCACCGACACCGCTGGAGGTGCACTGGCGTGACGCTTCCGGGAGTCCGGCGCCGGCCGCGCTCGACGTCTCCGCCCTCGCCAGTCCCTCGCGCGATGCGGTCGTCTGGCCGTCGGAGCTGCAGCGCAACTTCTTTTTCCGCCGGCAGGGAGTGCCCGGTGCGGGCCTTCCCGACACTTTCGGCGACTTCGTTTCGCTGAAGCAGATGCGCACCGAGGATCCTGAATTGCAGCGCGCACTCGTCGAGGTTTACGCATACGTGATCGCGCGGTGGGACGTCGATGGGTTCCGCATCGACACGCTGCGCTATCTGCATGGCGGCTTACCCAAGGTTTTCGGGAACGCGATGCGGGAGTTTGCGGAAACCGTCCGCAAGAAGAACTTCTTCACCTTTGGTGAAGTCTTCGATCCGCAGGCGGAGGAGGACATCGCCAACTTCATCGGTCGCCGGGCGACCGACACAGACGACATGGTGGGCGTCGACGCGGCCCTCGACTACCCCCTGTACTTCGCCCTACCGCCGGTCGTGAAGGGATTCGAGAGCCCGGCCCACCTGTACGCGATGTTCGATGAGCGCAGACGTGTGGAAGAAGGCGTGAGCAGCTCGCACGGCGATCCCACCCGATTCTTTGTGACCTTTCTCGACAATCACGACGTCAAGCAGAGATTGCGTTATGTCGAGAGCGACGGCTCGCATCCCTACGACGACCAGGTGACCCTGGGGCTTGCGTGCCTGTTCACGATGCCTGGAATACCGGCCGTCTATTACGGGACCGAGCAGGGCCTGCACGGCAGCGGAAGCGATGCCGCGGTTCGCGAAGCGTTGTGGGGCGGTCCCGGTTTGAGTCGTCGCGGACCGTTCTTCGAACCGATCAAGCAGCTCACCGCGGTCCGCAATGCTTTGCCGGCGCTGCGCTACGGAAGGATCTACGCCCGGCCGCTCTCCGGCGACGGCGTGGACTTCGGGCTGTCGGAGCTGCCGCAGGGCGTCATCTCGTTCTCTCGCATCCTCGCGGA
>DASYZS010000218.1:0-9060 GCA_035945895.1 Candidatus Dormiibacterota bacterium
TTCGCCACTCCGCGGGACCTCTAGCTCCTTTACACGTCCCCGAGCAACCATTTCGACGGCAGGGCCGTTCAACGTTCGCATGTCGGACGTCGGCGCGCTCCAACCTGACCGAGCGGTCGAAAGGCAGGCCGGTTCGGCGCAACTCCCGGCGTGGCTGAAGCTGGGCCTGAGGAAACAAGCAACCTGGTGGATGCTCGCGTCCGCAGCCGTAATTGGGGGGCTGGCCGATCAAGCTCTCCACGCCGGTGCGTTCGGATTCGGCGCTGCAGCCACGGTGATCGTTGGTGCGGCGCTGCTTGTGGCGGCCGGACGTCTTCGCCGCCCGCAGGCACTCGTCGTGGCCGGCGTCGCGGCGCTCTTTGGCCTGTGGCTCGTCCTGCGAGCGAGCCCGTGGCTGGTATGGCCGGACCTCGTCGCGGGGATAGGCCTCCTCCTCCTTGCCGCCTCGCTGGCCGAGACCGGATCACTGTTCGACATCGGTTCAGCGGAGCTGATCGCCCGCAGTCTTCATGCGGTCGCCCATCTCGTGGCTGGGATCACCTTCGTTGGCAGGCCGGTGGCCGCGTCCCGAGAACGGCTCTCGACGCTGGCGCCCGTGGCCCGGGGCGTTTTGATTGCGGCACCGATCTGCGTCTTGCTTTCCGTGCTTCTCGCCTCCGCCGACCCCGTGTTCGCGTCCTTCTTCAATCTGAACATCGACCTGGGCGACCTGCTGCTGCACGCATCGTTGGTCGTGCTGGGCGGGCCTGGCGATGGCCGGACTTTTGCGCCTAGCTTCTGCCGAGCCGGTCGAAAGGATCGAAGGACCTGTTTGGCGGCTTGGCTCCACGGAGGCACTTGTCGTGCTCGCGCTTCTCGACGCGGTATTCGCGGCCTTTGCCGCCGCTCAAGTCCTGGCGGCGACCGGAGCCGCCGCGGAGACGCTGAGAAGCGCGGGCGTGACCTATTCGGAGTACGCCCGTTCAGGTTTCTTCCAGCTGCTATGGGCCGGCGGGATAACGCTCGTGCTCTTGATTCTTTTCAGCCGGATCACCGGCCTGTCGACGCCGGAGCACAGGGTGGCATTCCTGGTACTCGCGGAAATTGGAGTCTCCCTCACCCTGCTGATCGTGTTGGTGGCGTTTCGCCGGCTGAGCCTCTACGAGGACGCGTACGGCTTCACGATGCTCCGCCTCTACAGTCACGTGTTCGCGGGATGGATGGCCGCCGTCTTTCTCCTCCTTGCCGCCGAGCTTCTTGGAGCCTCGCGGCGGAGGCGATGGTTCGTCGGTGCGACCCTGTGCACCGCCCTGGCGGTCTTGCTCTCGTTGAATCTGGTGAACCCCGAAGCCCTGATCGTCTCCCTCAACGTGAGCCATGCGAGGTCAGCGCATGAGGTGGACGCCGGCTATCTGAGTGAACTGTCGAGCGACGCGACACCTGCGCTGATCGCGTCGCTGCCGGCTTTCGACACGGGCCTGAGCCAACAGGTTGCGCGTGTCGCGTGTGGCGGTAGTCGTTCCTATTCCCCGACGCTCTGGGCGTTCAACTGGTCGGAGGCGCAAGCAGCCGCCGCGCGTGACGCGGCATGTCGCTAGCGCACTGATCCTGTGTGCTCGGTTCGATAACGCAAATAGAAGAGCAGGGATAAGGCCGCTGCTGCCGCGGGCACGAGTAAGTACTTGCCGGAGAAGACGAACACCATGGATACGAGCACGATCGCGGCGATCGCCAGCGCCTGCTGCCGGCCGTGGAGGATGCGAATCGCGGAAGCGATCGTGAGCACGTAGACGGCGACGAACAGGCTCGAGACGGCGCGCACCAGGTCCGTGGCATTCAGCCAGCCGGCCGCCAGCGCAAGCAACAAGACCACCAACGTCGAGCCGAACATGATCAGCGGCCGGATCGGCACCGATCGCTCTCCGACGCCGAGCCACGCCGGCAGGGCGCCCTCGCGCGCAAGCTCGCGCACGAGCTTGGCCGAGCCGCCGATGTAGACGTTCATCGTGCCCATGGTCAACACGACGGCGAGCAATGCGGTCGCGTCCCGACCGGCGCGGCCAAATCCCACCGAGACGAGGTCGGCCAGGGGCACCCGCGAGCTCGAGCCATCACTGACGCCGATCGTCGCCACCGCGAGCGAGATGTAGAGGACGGAGATGACGGCAAATGCGATCGCCATCGCGCGCGGCAGGTCGACTTTGGGCCGCCGGAAGTCGCCGGCCAGCTGCGCCACGCCTTCCCATCCGAAGAACTGCCACACCAGGATGTTGGCGGCGGTTCCTATCGCCCACCACCCATGCGGCGCGAACGGGGTCCAGTTGTTGCCGGCGCGCGCTGGCAGGGCGACGGCGATGGCGACGGCAACCACCAGGACAAGCAATGCCGAAAGGCCGAGCTGGACGGAGGACGAGAGCCGAAGTCCCAGCCCGTTCATGCCTAGGACCACACCAGCCATGAGGAGCCCGACGATCACGGCCACAGTCGTGCCGGTGCCGGTGAGGTCGGCGACGTAGTAGCCGCCGATCAGCGCGACCGCCGGCCCGCCGATGATGACCGCTGCCACGAACCACCCACCGGTCACCGCCGCGGCCGCGCCGCCGAAGCCTGCGCGTGCGTACTCCGAAACCCCTCCCGCCACGGGGTAAGTCATGCCGAGAACCGCGAAGGTCGCCGCCACCGGGACGGAGAGGACGAGCAGTCCCGCCCAGGCGATGATCGACGCGGGTCCCGCAGCCTGCACGCCGAGCGCCGGCACGAGCAGCAAGCCCGGGCCGAGAAGCGCGCCTACGTAGAGGGCCGCGCCTCGAACAACCCCGAGCCGTGCGGTGTCAGGACTCTTCTGACTCGTCGCCTTCCGGCTCGGTCTCTTCTGCCTCTTCGGCTTCCCCCTCTTCGGCGATCAGACGGCGCCGCTCGCGAATGCGCGCCTCACGCCCGACCTTGCCGCGCAGGTAGTACAGCCGGCCCTGCCGGACGTCACCGTGACGCAGCACGTCGATCTTGTCGATCCGCGGTGAGTGGATCATGAAAGTCCGCTCGACGCCAACGCCGTGGGTCACGCGGCGCACCGTGAAGTTCTGGCGCAACCCGCCACCGGTCACGCGGATAACCGTGCCTTCGAATACCTGGATGCGCTCCCTGGTGCCCTCGACGACCTTGGCGTGGACGCGCACCTGGTCGCCGGGGCGAAGAGCCGGCACCTTGGGTTTCTGCTGTTCCTTTTCCAGCTGCTGAATCACGTTCGTCATTCGTTTCTAGCTCCTTCTCTGCGCGGCCTGCTGCCGGCGCCACAGCTTTATCCGCCTGTGGTCACCCGACAGAAGCACGTCTGGGACTTTCATGCCTCGGTACTCGGCCGGGCGCGTGTACTGCGGCCAGCCTGTCGACTCCTCCGAGAAGCTGTCCTGTGCCAGCGAGCCGGGATCTCCGACCACGCCTGGGACAAGCCTCGCGACAGCGTCGATGAGAACCATCGCTGGAATCTCACCCCCGCTCAAAACGTAATCGCCGATCGAGATCTCTCGCGCGCCGAGCGCAGTGCGAACCCGGTCGTCGATGCCCTCGTAGCGGCCGCACACGATGATCAGGCCTGGCTGTGCGGAGAGCTCGGCCGCGAGCTGCTGGCTCAGCCGCTCTCCCCACGGCTCGGTGATGATCACCGGGCCTGGGTTCTCGCGCCGGATGGTCTCGACCGCCTCGATCACCGGCTCCGGTTTCATCACCATCCCCGGACCGCCGCCAAACGGCGTGTCGTCGACCTGACGGTGGCGGTCATGCGTGAAGGCGCGCAGGTCATGCGCGTGAAGCTCGACCACGCCGCGCTCGCGCGCCCGGCCCACGACTCCCTGCTGAAACACAGGGTCGAACATGGCCGGAAATATGGTGACGACGTCGAATCTCATTCAGTTCGTCTCTGTGGCGTCCTCGACGTTCAGGAGCCAGTCGGCGATGACCACGCGACCGCCGCCGAGGTCGACCTCCACAATCGCGTCACCAATCGACGGGATCAGGTATTCGATGGACCCATCGCGACTCACCCAGACGTCATTGGCCGGTCGCTCCAGGATCTCTTCGATCACACCGAGCCGCTTGCCCGAGCTCGTCACCGCGACAAGTCCCACCACCTGGCGGTGATAGAACCGGCCTGGCTCGAGCGTCCTCACCTCTTCGTCGGGAAGCTCGAGGTATTGGCCGCGGAGCAATTCCGCGAAGGTGCGGCTGTCGATCCCCTGGAGCTTGACCACCAGCCCCGGCTGGCCGGCACGGCTCCACTCCACCTGGCGGGCTGTCCCGTCCAGCATCAAATTGACGCCCGGGTCGAAGCGGTCCGCGAAGTCTGTCAAGGGTTGCACCTTGACAGCTCCCTCGAGGCCATAAGCCCCCGTCACCTGTCCCACTCGAATCATGCCGAGACCTCGTCGCTTGTCCGCCGCCCACGATTTGGCGCGGGTGGAGTTGCGAGCGAGGCGTTCGCGAGATCTACGAATACGCGCTTGCGGTCGCGCGACGAGGCGACCCGGACGAGCGTCCGAAGGGCCTCGATGTTGCGGCCTGCCTTGCCGATGAACCTGCCGACGTCTTCGTCGGCGAGCTTGACTTTGATGGCGACGGTGCCGCCGCCGCGCTCGAACGCCTCGACGGAGACGTCCTCCGGCTTCTCGGCCAGGGATTTGGCCACGAACTCGACCAACGCGCGGTAGTCGATGCCCGGTCCGCTCGGCATCGGCCGGCGGTCACGGAAACCTCCGCCGCGGTTGAATCCGCCGCGCCGAAAATCACGCCGTGGGGGTCGACTTCTCTGCACGTCGCTCAAGGATTCCCTCCCGCTTCAAAAGGCTGCGCGCCGCTTCGCTGGGCTGCGCGCCCTGTTGCAGCCACTTCTTGACTTTGTCCACGTCGATCTTGACCTGGACCGGTTCGGTCATCGGGTCGTAGTACCCCAGGTGCTCGATAAAGCGGCCGTCACGCGGCGAGCGTGCGTCCGCCACCACGAGGCGGTAAAAGGGATGCTTCTTCGCCCCCATCCGCCTCAGCCTGATCTTTACCAACCTGCGCCTCCTTGTCCATACATTCGTGGGATTCCGGCCGTCCGGCCTTTGCGGCCGAGCGGGCCGAACTGCTTGGCCAGCTCCTGCATCGCGTCCCTTGCCTTGAGCAGCCGATTGACGTCGGCGGGCTCCAGCCCGCTGCCCCGCGCGATCCTACGCTTCCGCCTGCCGTCGATCACGTCAGGCCGCGCCCGCTCCTGCGGGGTCATGGAAAGGATCATCGCCTCCATCCTCCGCATCTCTCTCTCCGGGTCGGCCTGCGCGATCTGGCCCTTGATTGCGCCGCCACCGGGAACCAGGTCGAGCATGCCCTCCAGCGGTCCCATCGAGCGCAGCTGGCGGATCTGGGCGAGGAAGTCGTCGAAGCTCAGCTGACCCGCCCGGAGATGGCGTTCGACCTCTGCGGCACTGTCCTGATCGAGGCTGCGCTCGGCCTTCTCGATCAAGCTCAGAACATCGCCCATGCCGAGGATCCGCGAGGCCATGCGCTCGGCGAGAAACACCTCGAGGTCCTGCGGCTTCTCGCCCGTGCCGGCGAAGCGGATCTGCTGACCTGTGGCCACGCGCAGGGACAGAGCGGCGCCGCCTCGCGCGTCACCGTCCAGCTTGGTCAGGATCACGCCGTCGAGCCCGACCTTGGTGGCAAACGCCTCACCGACCTTGACCGCCTCCTGCCCGGTCATCGAGTCCGCTACCAGGAGCGTTTCGGTGACACGGACGCCGGACTTCAGGTCCTTGAGCTCATGCATGAGCTCGTTGTCGACGTGTAGGCGACCGGCGGTGTCGAGGATGACGACGTCCGCCACGCCGTCTATCGGGATGTCTGTCGCAAACGCAACCTGATTGCGCTCGGCGAGGATCTTCAGCTGCTCCGCGGCGGCCGGGCGGCGACGATCCAGTCCGACCACGACCGGGCGGTGGCCGTCACGCTTGGCGAGGAGCGCGAGCTTGACCGCGGTCGTCGTCTTGCCCGAGCCCTGCAGGCCGACCAGCATGATCACCGTCGGCGGCTGGGAGGCGTAGCGAAGGGCCTCCCGATTCCCGCCGAGGAGCTCTACGAGCTCGTCGCTCACCGCTTTCACCACCGTCTGTGGGGCTGTCAGTCCCGGCGAGATCTCGGCGCCGACGAGGCGGGCGCGCACCCTCTCGATGAAATCCTTGACCACCCTGAAGTTGACGTCCGCTTCGAGCAGCGCCAGGCGCACCTCGCGCAGCGCGGAGTCGATGTCCTCCGGGCGCAAGACGCCCCGTCCGGTGATCTTCTTCAGGGCGGCGGCGAGCCGCGCGCCCAGGGCCTCGAACACCTACGCGGTCCCCTCGAGGCGCGCGATCTGGCGCTTCAACGCCTCGATCTCCCGCCGCCGGCGCGCCTGCTCAGCGAGCAGGCCAAGCCTTTTCTCGTAGTCCTGCAGCGCATGCGTCGAGCGCCGGACGATGTCGTGCACCGCTGCGCGCGACGTGCCCTCGTGTTGGGCGATCTCGGCGAGAGACCAGTCGCTTCGGAGGTAGAGGTCCAGGACCTCGATCTGGTGCTCCGTGAGCAGCGCCGAGTAGCGCTCGAAAAGCGCAAGAAGGCGTCCGCGAGCCTGTAGGGTGTCAAGTGGCATGCCTTGACAGTCTACCAGCGGCTAAGCTAGCGGCGTGACCAGTGACGTGCTGCACCAGGCGCTCCGCTACAACCGGTGGGCCAACCTTCGCCTGCTCGACGTTTGCTCGGCACTGTCCGAGGAGCAGCTGCAACTGTCGTCACCTGGCACGTACGGCTCGATTGCGGCGACCTTCATGCATTTGCTGGCGGCCGAACAGCGCTACCTGAGAAGGCTTGTCGACTTCGGGCCCCAGCTTTCAGAGAAGGACGAGTTTCCAGGGATCGCCAAGCTCAAGGAGCACGCGGAGCGAAGCGGCAAGGCGCTGATCGATGCGGTCGGCAAGTTCGATCCGGATGGCACGACCCAACGGGGCGACGAGTGGGCGGTAAAGCAGTGGGTTGCGATGACCCAGGCGATGCATCACGGCAACGATCACCGCACCCACATCTGCACGATCCTGGGTCAGAACAGCATCGACTACGGCGGCCTGGACGTCTGGGCATTCGCCGAAACAGACGGCGGTTACGTCAAGTGTTGACGGCGTTCCTCCTGGTCAAGTCGACACGCGAAGGGCTCACCCACCTCGGCGCCGCCCTGGCCGACGTCGAGGGCGTGGCCGAGGTCTACACCGTCACCGGCGAGTGGGACTTCGTGGCCATCGTGCGCGTGCGTGAACACGACGACCTCGCGAAGGTGGTCACGCAGCACCTGACCCGGCTGCGCGACATCGAGAAGACACAGACGATGGTCGCCTTCCAGCAGTTCTCGGCCCACGACCTCGAGGCGATGTTCGGTCTCGGCCTGGAAGACAAGCAGGCCTGAGCGACCTCCTACCGGTCGCCCTGCGCGCGGCGCGAGCGGGAGCGGCCGTTCTTCTCTCCCATGGTCTTGCCGCGCCAGGTTCGGCCGCTGAGCTCAAGGGCCGGGGCGACTACGTGACCGCGACGGACCGCAACTCCGAGTCGGCCATCCTCGAGGTGCTCGCGCGTGAAGCGCCAGGCGTTGCGGTGCTGGCGGAAGAAGAAGGCGGCGCGCGTTCGGGGACGATGTGGGCGGTCGACCCGCTCGACGGCACGACCAACTTCACGCGCGGGTTCCCGGTCGTCGGAATCTCGGTGGCGCTTTTGGAGCAAGGCCGGCCCGTCGTCGGAGTCGTGCTCGCGCCCTACCTCGACCTCGAGTTCTCGATGGCGCGTGGCGGGGGAGCTTTTCGCAATGGCGAGCGGCTTCCACAGCACCGCATCGTCGAGCCATCGAGCGCTGTGGTTGCGACCGGCTTTCCGTTCCGCAACAAGCAGCTGCTCCCTCGGTACCTGTCGATGTTCGAGCGGGCACTCGCACGGTTCGAGGACCTGCGAAGGGCCGGCGCGGCCGCCCTCGACCTTGCCTTGACGTCGTCGAGCACCTTCGACGGGTTCTTCGAGCTCGGCCTCAACACGTGGGACGTCGCTGCGGGCGCGGGACTTGTCCTCGAGGTCGGTGGCGTTGTCACCGACTGGTCAGGGGGCGACGGTTGGATCGAAACCGGCAACATCCTGGCAGCGTCACCGGCAGTGCATGAAGCACTGCTAGAGCTGGCGGCGAAGGCGCCGGACAGGTAGCTCGACCAGAGATCGCCACTGCTGGCGCAGGGCGACGCCCGCCGGCACGTGCCTGCTGCGGAGGCGTTCCGGCCTGGTAGCCCGCTGCTCGATCGCGGTCCGGAAATCGCCCTCGTAGTTCGTGACCACGACTCCGAGGTCGTGCGCGCCGAAGTGGCAGTCGCTCGCTCCTACGGCAGCGCCAAGCCGCTCCTGGTTTGCCGCGTAGAAATCCTCAAGCTGTTCGCGCCGCCGCCGGCCCATCGGGACGGTCGACATCGTCTCGATCGCGTCGACCGCGTGCTTCTCGATCAGCCGCCGCAGCATCGACGGCTGGATGGAGCCGAAGTAGGTGGGCATGAACGGGTGCGGGATCACGGCCAGCCCACCCTGGTCGTGGATGGCGGCCACGGTGTCCTCGACCGACATCCCACTGGGAACGGGTTCGCGCAAGAACCAACCGAGCACGTGCGTCTGCGCCGGCCACCTGGTGGTGATCTCCTCGCCGCGCACGACCGTGATCCCCGCGTAGTCGCCCCATGCCTGGGCCATGGTGTCGTGGTCGGTGATGGCGATGAGGTCAAGGCGAGCCGCCACGGCGGCTGCGACGAGCTGCTCGGCGGTGACCATGCCGTCGGACGCGAGGGTGTGGCAGTGGGGATCCGCTCGTGCCATCAGACGAAGATCGCACGGATGAAAGCAGCGGGGTCGAAAGGCGCGAGGTCGTCGATGGCCTCCCCCACGCCCGCGAGCTTGACGGGTACGTCCAGCTCGGCCTCGATCGCGATCACGGCGCCGCCCTTCGCAGTCCCGTCGAGCTTGGCGAGGACGAGGCCGGTCATAGGGATCGCCTGGTTGAAC
>DASYZS010000219.1:0-5798 GCA_035945895.1 Candidatus Dormiibacterota bacterium
GAACGCATCGACGGGCAAGCGCGAGCGCATCGGGCGGATCCTGCGCATGCACGCGATCCGGCGCGAGGACGTCGACGACGTGTACACGGGCGACATCGTGGCCGCGGTCGGGTTGAAGGCGACCACGACCGGCGACACGCTGAGCGACGAGTCGTCGCCGATCGTCCTCGAGTCGATCACTTTCCCAGAGCCTGTTATCTCGGTTGCGATCGAGCCCAAGACCAAGGCCGACCAGGAAAAGCTCGGGATGGCGCTGCAGCGGCTGTCGGAAGAGGACCCGACGTTCAAGGTGCATACCGACGACGAGACGGGCCAGACGATCATCGAAGGCATGGGCGAGCTCCACCTCGAGATCATCATCGACCGCTTGCTGCGCGAGTTCCGCGTCGACGCGAACCAGGGCAAGCCCCAGGTCGCCTACAAGGAGGCGATCCGCCGGCCAGCGCACGGTGTCGGGCGGTTCATCCGCCAGACCGGAGGCAAGGGCCAGTTCGGCCACGCCGAGGTCGACGTGCGGCCGGGCGAGAGTGGGTCCGGATTCGTGTTCGAGGACAAGATCACGCAGGGACGCATCCCGCGCGAATACATCCCCGCGATCGAGAAGGGGATTCGCGAGGCGCTGCAGACTGGCGTGTCCGCGGGCTACCCGGTGGTCGACATCGCCGTCACCCTGGTGGATGGGTCCTATCACCCCGTCGACTCGTCGGAGATGGCGTTTCACGTCGCGGGTTCGATGGCGGTGAAGGATGGCATGCACAAGGCGCAGCCGTACTTGCTCGAGCCGATCATGAAGGTCGACGTCGTCATGCCCGAGGAATACCTCGGCGACGTGATGGGCGACCTGGCGTCGCGGCGCGGTCACATCCTCGGGATGGAAGGCCGCGGCACCTCGCAGAACGTCCGGGCCAACGTGCCCCTGGCCGAGATGTTCGGCTACGCTACCGAACTTCGGTCGATGACCTCGGGGCGGGCGACATATTCGATGGAATTCAGTCATTACGCGGAGATGCCCGGCAACCTCGCCGAGGCAGTTGGCAAGCGAACCACGAGTCGGAGTTAGTTAGGAGGAGACAGTGGCGAAGAAGAAGTTCGAGCGGACCAAGCCCCACCTGAACGTCGGGACCATCGGTCACATCGACCATGGGAAGACGACGCTGACGGCCGCCATCACCAAGGTGCTGTCAGAGAAGGGCCTGGCCGAGTTCACACCGTTTGACAGAATCGACAAGGCCCCGGAGGAGAAGGCGCGCGGCATCACGATCTCGATCACGCATGTGGAGTACGAGACCGAGAAGCGGCACTACGCGCACGTCGACTGCCCGGGCCACCAGGACTACATCAAAAACATGATCACGGGCGCCGCCCAGATGGACGGCGCGATCCTTGTCGTGGCCGCCAACGACGGCGCGATGCCCCAGACCCGCGAGCACATCATCCTCGCGCGTCAGGTGAACGTCCCGTTCCTCGTCGTCGCGCTCAACAAGTGCGACATGGTCGACGACAAGGAGTTCATCGAGCTGGTCGAGCTGGACCTGCGCGAGCTCCTGAATCGCTACGAGTTCCCGGGCGACGACATTCCGATCATCCGCATCTCGGCCCTGAAGGCGCTCGAGGGCGACCCCGAGTGGACGCCGAAGATCCTCGAGCTGATGAACGCGGTCGACACCTACATCCCGGAGCCCGAGCGGCCTGTCGACAAGCCGTTCCTAATGCCCATCGAGGACGTGTTCACGATCGAAGGTCGCGGCACCGTGACCACTGGTCGGGTCGAGCGCGGCAAGCTCAAGAAGAACGAGGAAATCGAGATCGTGGGCATCAAGCCGGCGAGCACCAAGACCGTGGTGACCGGCATCGAGATGTTTCACAAGGACATGGACGAGTGCCAGGCCGGCGACAACGTCGGGACGTTGCTGCGTGGCATCAAGCGCGAAGACGTCGTTCGCGGGCAGGTGCTCGCCAAGCCCGGTACGATCACGCCCCACACCAAGTTCAACGCCCAGGTCTACGTCCTGAGCAAGGAAGAGGGTGGAAGGCATACGCCGTTCCTCACCGGCTACCGCCCGCAGTTCTACATGCGTACCACCGACGTCACGGGCGAGGTCAAGCTGCCCGACGGCGTTGAGATGACGATGCCGGGCGACAACGTGGTCATGGAGATCACGCTGGGTGAGCCGATCGGTATGGAGCAGGGACTTCGTTTCGCCATCCGCGAAGGCGGCAAGACCGTCGGCGCAGGCGTGGTGACCGAGGTCCTCAAGTAAAGAGGTAGAGGGTTAGGCAGTGGCGCAGAAGATTCGGATCCGATTGAAGGCCTACGACCATCGGGTCCTGGACCAGGCGGCGGACAAGATCGTCGACACCGCCCGCCGCACGAACGCGCGCACTGCCGGCCCGATCCCGCTTCCGACCGAGATCTCCAAGCTGACCGTGATCCGCAGCCCTTTCATCGACAAGGATTCGCGCGAGCAGTTCGAGATGCGGACTCACAAGCGCATCGTCGACATCCTCGACCCCAACCCGCGTGTGGTCGACGCGCTCATGCGTCTCAGCCTCCCCGCCGGCGTCAGCATCGAGATCAAGAGCTGATGAAGGGTCTGCTCGCCAAGAAGCTGGGGATGACCCAGCTCTTCAACCCCGACGGCACGACCAGCGCCGTGACCGTGCTCGAAGCCGGCCCATGCAAGGTGCTGGGCCTGCGCACCACTGACAAAGATGGGTACCAGGCCGTTCGGCTGGTCTTCAAGCCCGTCAAAGAAGACAGGCTCACTCAGCCGCAGCTCGGAGAGTTCAAGAAGTCGAACCTCGATCCTCACCGCCACGTGGTCGAGATCCGCAACTACGACGGCGTGGAGCAGGGTCAGGAGCTGACTGCGGAGATGTTCAAAGCCGGTGAGCTGGTCGACGTGACGGCCACCAGCAAGGGCAAGGGTTTCCAGGGCCTGGTCAAGCGCCACAAGTTCAGCCGCGGCCCCGAATCGCACGGCAGCATGAACGTCCGTCAGCCCGGCGCGATCGGCGCCACCGACGCGGCACGCGTCTTCAAGGGCGTCCGCATGTCCGGGCAGATGGGCAACGAGCGCAGCACCGCCCGCGCCTACAAAGTCGTGCGAGTCGACGCCGAGAGAAACCTGCTCATGGTCAAGGGCGGCGTCCCCGGCGCCAAGGGCGCGCTCGTCCTCGTCAAGGAGTCGACCAAGAAGATCAAGCTCAAGGGTCCGGCGGGCAAACCGAACCCGAGGAAGGTCTAACCAACCGATGCCTGTCCAAGCCCCCTACTACGACGCGCTCGGCGAGCGCAACGGCGAGGTCGACCTCCCGAGCGTGATCTTCGAGGAGAAACCCAACATCCCCGTCATGCACCAGGCCTACTTGAGGCAGCTTGCCAACGCCCGACAGGGAAACGCGAGCACGAAAACGCGAGCCAACGTCCGAGGTGGAGGCGCCAAGCCGTACCGTCAGAAGGGCACCGGGCGCGCACGACACGGAAGCACCCGAGAGCCGAGCATGAAGGGCGGCGGGAAGGTCTTCGGCCCCAAGCCCCGCGACTACTCGCAGAAGATGCCGCGGCAGATGCGAAGGCTCGCGCTCAGAAGCGCGCTCAGCCAGAAGGCCAGCGACGGCCAGGTCAGGGTCATCGAGCAGTTCATCTTCGACGAGCCCAAGACCAGCCAGGCCGCGGAGCTGATGGAGAACATGGGCTTCGACAGCACCGCGCTCGTGGTGCTGCCCGCACCGAACTACACGGTGGCGAGGTCGTTCGAGAACCTCGCCGGCGCGAAGATCGTCCTGGCCCGAAACCTCAACATTCGCGATCTCTTCTCGCACACCTACCTGCTCCTCAGCAAGGACACGATCGAGCTGCTCGAAGAGAACTTCGGACCGAGGAGCAAGAACAATGGCGACTAAGGCCGCGAGCGAGATCGTGATCGGCCCGGTCATCACCGAGCGCTCGTACCTGCTCTACTCGCAGGGCCGATACACCTTCAAAGTCCTCGCCTCGGCGAGCAAGACCGAGATCAAGAAGGCGCTCGAGGAGCAGTACGAATCGCAGGGCATCGAGGTCAAGGAGATCAACACCGTGACCATGCGCGGCAAGCAGCGCCGAGCCTGGCGACGCACCGGCGCGCGCAACATCGGCAGCACCTCCGATTGGAAGAAGGCGATCGTCACGCTTGGAGAGGGCCAGAAGATTGAAGGCCTCTTCGGGAGCGTCTAGAGATGCCGGTTAGGAAGTTCAAGCCCACCAGCTCCGGACGCCGCTTCATGACGATCTCCGGTTTCGACGAGATAACGGCCAAGAAGCCGGAGAAGACTCTCCTCGAGTCCATACCGACGCATGCAGGGCGCAACAACCAGGGCCGGATCACGACGCGGCACCAGGGCGGCGGCTACCGCAAGCTCTACCGCAAGATCGACTTCAAGCGCGACAAGTTCGGCGTGGCCGGCAAGGTCGCGACCATCGAGTACGACCCGAACCGCAGCGCCCGCATCGCGCTGATCCACTACAAGGACGGCGAGAAGCGCTACATCCTCGCGCCCGTTGGGCTCAAGGTCGGAGATCCCATCGAGTCGGGCCCCGACGCTCCGGTCCGCATCGGCAACGCGATGCCTCTCCAGAACATCCCGGTCGGCTCGACCATCCACAACCTCGAGCTCACCCTGGGCAGGGGCGGCCAGCTCGTAAGGAGCGCCGGCGCATCGGCGCAGCTCCTCGCCAAGGAAGGCGACTACGCGGTCATCCGCATGCCGAGCGGCGAGCTGCGACGCGTGCACGTCCGCTGCCAGGCCACCATCGGCCAGGTCGGTAATATCGAGCACGAGAACGAGTCCGGCGGCAAGGCCGGCCGCAGCCGCTGGTTGGGCCAGCGCCCCGAGGTGCGTGGCTCGACGATGAACCCCCGCGACCATCCCCATGGTGGTGGCGAGGGCAAGACGGGAACCGGTGGCAACCCCAAGACGCCGTGGGGCAAGCCTGCGCTGGGCTATCGCACGCGCAAGCCGAAGAAGGCGAGCGACAAGTTGATCATTCGCCGCCGCGAGAAGAAGAGGAGAACTAAGTAGTTGTCACGGTCGACCAAGAAAGGTCCGTTCATCAGCGGCCCGCTGAGGGACAAGATCGAGAAGATGAACCAGACCCGCGACAAGAAGGTGATCCGCACCTGGGCGCGCGCGTCGGTCATCTATCCCGACATGGTCGGGCACACCATCGCCGTCCACGACGGCCGCAAGCACGTACCCGTGTTCATAAGCGAGAACATGGTCGGCCACCGGCTAGGCGAGTTTGCGCCAACCCGTCACTTCCGCGGCCATGGCACCCACACCGAGAAGACCACCACCGTCAAGGGCCCGGGTCCGGCATAGGCAAGTAGTGGCGACGATGGAAGTTTCCGCGGTGCAGAAGTTCGTCCGCAGGGCGCCCCGCAAGGCGCGGCTGGTGGCCGACTCTGTCAAAGGCATGAAGGTGACGGACGCGCTGAACTATCTCGAGTTCTCCCCGAAGCACACCGCGCGAGACGTCGCCAAGGCGATCAAGTCCGCCGCGGCCAATGCCGAGCACAACTTCAACCTCAATCGCGATGATCTCGTGCTCAAGCAACTGCTTATCGATGAGGGCCCGACCTATCGCCGGCGCCGTCCCGTCAGCCGCAGCATGGCACACGAGTACTTCCACCGCACCTGTCACATCACGGCGGTCGTCGAAGACCGTCCGAAGGGAGAGAAGTAGGAAAGCTTGGGCCACAAAGTCCACCCGAACGCATTCCGCCTGGGCGTGTTCCGTCCCTGGGAGGCGAACTGGT
>DASYZS010000220.1:0-1725 GCA_035945895.1 Candidatus Dormiibacterota bacterium
GGCGCTCGACCCCCGCCCGCCGCGCGATGTCCGCAATCGTCGTGCGTGCAGGGCCGACCTCAGCGTGGAGGGCCTCGGTCGCGGCGACTATCCGCTCCCTCGTTTCCCGCTGACGGTCCGCACGGACACGCAACTGGTACGTTCGATGAGTTGACATGGCGTTCACCTAAATGCTAGCCTAGCCGCAATTCGATATACACGGCGTTCAACGATGGGAGGAAACAGGTGCAGCAGACAAGCGCACGAGTTCTGAAGGCTGGTGATGGAAGCCATGGATGGCTGGGCGGCTTAGGTGTCCGGTTCATGATTCCGGGCGCGGATTCGAGTGGAGGCTTCTCCCTGGTCGAGCATCCGTTGCAGCCGCGAGCCCTCGCAGCTCCTCTCCACCGCCACAGCCGTGAAGACGAATACAGCTTGATTGTTAGCGGCCGCGTTGGCGCCCTGCTCGGCGACGATGTGGTCTACGGCGAACCGGGCGACCTGATCTGGAAGCCGCGTGGCCAATGGCACACGTTCTGGAACGCTGGGGACGTCTCCGCGAGCCTCCTGGAGATCATTTCCCCCGCGGGCTTTGAGAAGTACTTCGAGGAGTTGATCCAGCTCTTTGGTGACGGCAAGCCCGAGCCTGACAAGATCGGTCCGATCGCCGGACGCTACGGCCTAGAGCTCGACCCGAGGTCGATTCCGCACCTCTGCGAGAGGTTCGGGCTGCGGTTCGGATAGCGCGCGCCATCGAACTGCGAGCAACAGGCTTGCGACGACAACCCACAACAGGAAGATTGCGAGCGGAAAGTACCAGTACGAGAGAGCCTGTCCCAAAGCTGAAGCCGCTCCTCCCAGTGCTCCAAACCAGATCGGCACAACACCTTGTCGAGCTCCGGACCACGAAACAATCAAGACCCATGGAATAGCTGCCGCCATCGCAACAACCAGGCCGACGAAGGCGGCGTCCTCCACCAGCAGATGAGTGGTGGCGAGCACCTGATAGTGGTGCTGGATCAAGACTGTGAACGCGGTTGCCGACCAGAGCATGTTTGCGAGCATGAGAAAAACAACTCCTGCCGTTCCGCTTAGCAGCGCGACGTCTCGCCACCAGACCTGCCGAATGAGGGTGTGGCACAGCGTGACCACGAAGATCATCAGAGCGATGCTTGCAACCGTCAGAACACCGAAGCCCTCGATCTGCTGGGACCACTGGCCCGGATCCGAGTAGTACGCGCTTACGTCAGGCTGTGACGAACCGGCGCCGCTGGCGTACAGAGTTGCCGCGACGCCAAACAAGACAACGAACGCCAAGCCCGTCGCACTTGCCCAGCGCGGCGTCCCGCTCCGAATAACCATCGATTCCTGACAACACCCTGCGGTTGCAGGCGCTCGTTACAGCGGCGACAACCGTCCGAGGAGGAATTTCGTCACGCGGCCGGCGATGAGCTTGTACTGCCACCAGCCGAGCGCGCCCCCGATCACGGCCCCGATCACGATCCCTCGCAGCTCGTGGTGAAAGACAACGAAGTCGACGACCAAGCCCACGATCAAACCGATGACGGCGCCGACAACGGCGCCCAATGCCTGGGGATTCTTTACAGCCGCCTTGATGAGACTGGCCATTGTCAGGAATCGTAAACCCAGGCCCAGGCTGGTGCCAAAGTTCGTCGGCAAACCCAGCTCTGGCCGCATGATCTGACCCGTGCGCGTCCTGATGTCGTGCCGGCCCTCGTATGGGCA
>DASYZS010000221.1:0-2184 GCA_035945895.1 Candidatus Dormiibacterota bacterium
TGGAATCGCGCACGCTCGAGCTCAGCTCGGGCACCGTGGCATGCGAGATCTCGGGCGATGAGGGAGGCCGGCCGGTCATCGGAATCCCAGGCCTGAGCGCCAACCTGCGCAGCTTCGACGTCATCTACGACCAGCTGGACGACGCGCGGCACCGCAAGATCGCTTTCGATCCCCGCGGTCGCGGCCTGAGCGAGAAGACGCCCGCCGGCACGTACGGATGGCCCGCGCATGCCAGGGACGTCGTCGAGATAGCGGACCAGCTTGGTGCCGGCACTCTTGACGTCATCGGCTGGTCGATGGGGGCCTGGATAGCGATGATCGTGGCGAAGATCGCGCCGAAAAGGGTGCGCCGGGTCGTTCTGGTCGACGCGGCGGGGCTCCCTGAGGAATCGGTCAAGGTCCCCGTCTACGCGGGGCTGGACCGTCTCGCCGACGTCTATCCGTCACGCGAAGCCTTCCTGTCCATCGTTCGCAACCTGCCCCACTACCAGCCGTTCGCTCCATGGGAGCGGCTCTTCAATTACGAGCTGGTCGACCGCTTTCCTGAACAGGGCGGCGGCGTCGGCTTTCGCACCCAGAAAGAGGCGCCGTGGGAGGACGAGCAGTACCGCTTGCGCCAGGACCCCTACGAGCTCTGGGCGGCGCTGACCATGCCCGTCCTGCTCGTTCGGGCTGCGCAGCAGATACCGCCCAGCTTCGGCTACCTGATCACGCCCGAGGACTACGCGCGATTCCTGCGCGAGGTTCCCCGGGCCCAGGGCGTCGAGATCGAGGCCAACCACTACACCGTGGGGATGAATCCCGAGGCCGCCAGGGCGATCGCTGCCTTTCTCGACTCGTCCTAAGATGCAGTCGCTGGTGGAAGAAGGGGAATGACCACTGCGGACCTCGTTTTTGGAGGGTGCCTCCTGGTCGGTGGTGGGCTGCTCCTGTTGACGTTGATCTTCGACGACCTGTTCGGCGGGGTCCTCAACGCAATTCACCTCGGATTCGACCTGGGCGGCGTGTCCCCAACCCCAGTTCTTCTCGGCTTCATTGCCATGTTCGGCATCGGCGGCCTTTTCGGCCTGCACAGCCTGGGCCTGGGCGCAGGGCTGGCGACGCTGGTCGGTGGGGGAGCAGGAGTCGTTGGCGCCGCGGTGGTGCTGGGCGCCTTCAAAGTACTTGGCTCCGCCCAGTCGACCGAGGCCTTCAGCCTCGAGGACATGGTCGGCTCGAGCGGCAGGGTCTCGGTCGCCATCCCGGCCAACCGTTTTGGCACCGTCTTGATCAGCTTCGCCGGCGCTTCGCACAACATGACCGCCACCGCCGACGCCGACATCGCGGCGGGCAAGGTGGTGAAGGTGGTCGCCATCGCCGGCAGCAACCTCGTAGTCACTCCGGAATCACCGGTCACCAGTGAAGGAGCACGCACCAATGCCTGAGTTCCTGACGTCCAGCCCGTTTCTTGGCGTGGCGGTCGTTGTCATCCTCCTTCTCCTCATCGCGTTCGTCGCGAGCCGCTACCACGTGGCGGGCGCCAACGAGGCTTTGATCGTCGCCGGCTCGCGCGGGGCCAAGGTCCGCGACGAGCGCGGCCAGCCCGTCTCCGCGCATGGCGACAAGGGAGTCAAGGTCGTGGTCGGCGGCGGCACTTTCATCATGCCGCTGATCAACCGCGTCGGGAAGCTCAAGCTCACGGCGCGGCAGATCAGCGTGCAGCTGGCCGACGCCGTGACCAGCCAGGGCATCAAGGTCCAGGTGCAGGGCGTGGCGACGTTCAAGATCGGCCGCGACGTCGAGTCGCTGCGCAACGCGGCCGAGCGTTTTCTGGACGCCAAACCGGAGCAGGTCGACTCGATCGTCAAGAACGTGCTCGAGGGATCGCTGAGGTCGATCGTGGGCACGCTGACCATCGAGGAGCTGATCCGCGACCGGCAGAAGCTCCTGCAGCAGGTCCAGGACGCAGCCAAGGGCGACCTCGCCACCAGCGGCCTGCAGATCGATGCCTTCACCATTCAGAGCTTTTCCGATGAGTCCAACTACATCGAGCTGCTGGGCAAACAGAGCGTTGCAACCGTGAGCCGCGACGCCCGGATGGCGCAGGCTTCGACCGACCAGGAAGCGGCGGTGCGGGAAGCCGAAGCCCAGCAGATCAAGATCAACGCCTCGCGTGACGTCTCGCTGCGGGAGGCCGAGACCCGG
>DASYZS010000222.1:0-10935 GCA_035945895.1 Candidatus Dormiibacterota bacterium
CCATCACCGTGTCGACGAGTTTCTGCAAGTCCTCGAACCGTACCTCTTACCGCGCAAAACGCTGATCGACGTCGGGGCCGGCACCGGTCGCCACACCGTCGCGCTCGCTCAACGTCTCGAATGGGTCACCGCGGTCGAGCCTTCGGAGGGCATGCGCTCGCACATCGCCCCGCGCGACAACATCACCGTGGTCGCGAGCACCTGGGAAGACGCGGAGGTCGCTCCCGCGGATCTCGTCATCTGCAGCCACGTGCTTTACGGAGTCGCCGACCCAGTGCCGTTTATCACCAAGCTCGAGCGGTCGGCCCGCGAGCGTGTCTTCGTGATGCTGCGCCAGACCGACCTTCCGCATCCTGCCGCGGAGGTGCGCAGGCGACTGTTCGGTGACGCCGGACCCCGGCTTCCGCGCTTCAGCGACCTGTTCATGCTTTTGGTGCAGATGGGCATCGCACCCGATGTCGATTTCCTGCGCTATCCGATCGTCACCCGGTACGCCGACATGGACGAAGCGATCGTCGATGCGCGCGCCCTGGTGGGAGATGGCTGGGACGAGTCCATCGGGCGCGCGGTGCTCGACGAGATTCTTCGTCCTGAGGACGGCGAGCTCGTCTTCGACGGCGGGCTTGCGCTGTCTGGAGTTGCGCATTGGCAGCCACAGAAGAGCTGACCATAAGGCCCGTTCGGCCGGCGGATCGCGACCGCATCCTCGAAATCACGAGCGAGGTTTGGGGTGGGCGCGATTACATCCCCAAGGTCTTCGACCGCTGGGTCTCCGACGCCGGCGCAGCATTCGAGGCGGCGGAGCTCGAAGGCGTGGTCGTCGGCGTGCAGCGCATGCGGCCCTACGCCCCGGGGCTCATCTGGTACGAGGGGTTGCGGGTAGCGGAGGAACACCGGCGCCAGGGAATCGCGCGCGCGATGCTCGAAGCCGCGATCGCCGAAGCACGCGAGCAGAACTTCCGCGAGATGCGTCTCGCGACACGCGACGCGCCTGCAGTGGGCCTCTTCGAGTCAGCGGGATTTCGCAGGCTGGTCGAAGTGAAATGGTGGCGCGGGAATCGGGTCGAGGGTGGCGAGCCCGCGCGCATCCCCGACGCGCCTGAGGCGAAGCGGCTGTGGCCGGTGGTGGCGGCAAGCCCGGGCTTCGAGCTTTATGGCGGCGTCGTCCCCGACCTGAACGGCTCACGCGACGTCAACGCCGAGGAGCTGGAACGGGTCGCTCGCGATGGATTGATTCGGGTTGGACCGGGTGGCCGCTCGATCGCGCTTCTGCGTGAGCCGTGGAGTCAGAACATCGCGGTGGCCATGCTGGCGGGCTCCGGTGGCGCGCTGCGCGAGCTGCTGATGGCGCTGCGGTTCGAAGCGGACGCCGACGGCCTGACGCACGTGACGGTCAACCTGCCTCCCAATCACCCGGCCGAAGAGGACCTGCGAGCGAGCGGATACGATTTCGCCGATGTCGAAGCCAGCGCCTATGTGTACGCGCTCACGCTTTCGTAGTTGACGCGCCGCTACGTCATCCTCGGCAACGGCATCGCGGGCCAGACCTGTGCCGAAGACCTGCGTAAGGCGGACGCTGAGGCCTCGATCACGGTCATCGCCGCGGAGCGGCACCCGCTCTACAACCGGGTCGCGCTGCCGCGATACCTCCGCGGACAGGTTCGACGCGAGAAGGTTTTCATGCGGACTGTCGAGCAGTCGGCGGCGCAGAACATCGAGATCCATTTCGAGACGTGGGCGACAGAAATCGACTTTCGCGAGAAGGTCGTGCGCACGAATCGCGACCAGGAGTTTCGGTACGACGCGATCCTGATCGCCACGGGTGGCCGGCCCAAGCCGCCGCCCTGGTCCGGTTCGACGGAAGTCTCAGCCTGCCTGGGCTTCCAGACTCTCGACGACACGGACGCGATCATCGAGAGGGCGGACGCGAGCGAGCGCGTGCTGGTGATGGGCGGCAGCTTCATCGGCTACGAGCTCGCCGAAGGCGTGAGCTTTCGACATAAGGCGCAGGTCACGTGGATCATGCGCGGGCCATGGTTCCTCCGCTACGTCCTCGACGAGGAAGGTGGGCAGCTCTGCCGCCAGCTTGGTGAAGCGCAGGGCGTGGAGTTCATCACCTCGGACGAAGTGCAGAAGTTCAGCCGGCTCAACGGCAGGTTCCTGGCCGAGACCGTGAACGGCAAGAAGGTCGAGTTCGACCTTTTGACCTACGGCGTCGGACTTGACTACTACACCGAGCCCGCGCGCGACGGCGTCAAGCTCGACAACGGGATCGTCACGGACGCCAAGCTACGCACCTCTGCCCCCGATGCCTACGCGGCCGGCGACATCGCGGTGTTCTACGACCTGATGGTCGAGCGGCACAACCAGATGGGCACGTGGGACAACGCCGAGGCGCACGGCAAGGTGGCAGCGCGCAACATGGCGGGTGCCGACGAGGACTTCTTCGACGTGCCGACCTACACGACGACGATGTTCGGCTCCACCCTTGCCGTGATGGGCGTGACGCCCGACGTCCAGCCCGGCCTCGAGTCGGTGCGCACCTTCAGCTTCGAGGAGAAGTTCTACCGCAAGCTCTTTTTCAAGGACGAACGGCTGGTCGGCGCGATCATGATCGGCCCGCCAAAGGGCCGCAAGAAGCTGATCGAGATCATGCGCTCGCGCCAGAAGATCGAGCGTCCGAAGCAGGAGCTGCTGGACCCGACCAACCTGAAGGACTGACGATTTCAGCAGCGACCGGCGTATCGTTTGCCGTAAACAAATGGTTTTCGCTTACAGCGAAAGCGCGCGGATGATCCGTGGGGCGCTCGGCTCCGTTTTGCGCACCCGGCGGGTTGCGGTCGGACGAACTCTCAGTGAGGTTGCGGCCGAGGCCGGCCTATCGCCGGCCCATCTGTCTGAGGTCGAGCGCGGTCTCAAGGAGGTGTCGACCGAGCGCCTCGTCGCCGTGACCCACGCGCTGGGCGTGCCGCCGGCACAGATCTACGCCGACCTGGCGCGCCTCCTCGGCGCCGAGCCCGACCAACGCGCCTGGCCGGAGGATCCGCCCGTCAAGCTTCGGCTCGCGACCGCCTCGCTGCCGCTCGAGGCGCTGCGAAGCGTCGCCGACTTCAGCGCTTACCTGGCGATGGCCAACCCACCGCCCAAACCCAAAGACCCCATCGGTTTCTTGCGCAGGAGGTGAAATAGATGCATCTGATACCCACCGTGATCACCAACGACGGGCGCGGCGAACGCGCCTATGACATCTACTCGCGGCTGCTCAAAGACGGCGTCATCTTCGTCCGCGGCGTCATCGATGACGACATGGCGAGCACCGTGACGGCGCAGCTGCTCTTCCTCGAGAACGAAGCGCCGGACCAGGACATCCAGATCTACATCAACAGCCCGGGTGGATCTCTGACCGCGGCGCTGTCGATCTACGACGCCATGCAGTACGTCGGCCCGAAGGTCGCGACCCTGTGCACCGGTCTGGCGGCGAGCGGCGCGTCGCTCCTCCTGGCCGGAGGCGGCGCCGGGATGCGTATGGCCCTGCCCCACGCCCAGATCCTCATCCACCAACCGTTCACGCAGGGTATCCAGGGCCAGGCGACCGACATCCAGATCCACGCGCAGGAGATCCTGCGCCAGCGCGAGCAGCTCGCCCGCATCTATGCGAAGCACTGCAAACGCGAGATCGAGGACGTCGAGCGCGCGATGGAGCGCGACTTCTTCATGAGCCCGGAGCAGGCGAAAGATTGGGGACTCATCGACCTGATCGTCGAAAAGAATCCGCACGTGGTGACCGCAGCAGCGACGAAGTGAAGGTCGCCGTTCTCGGCGGCACGCGGTTCATCGGCCGCGCTGCCGTCGAGGAGCTGGCGGCGGCGGGCCATGAGCTGCTGATCGTCCATCGGGGCCAGCTCGAGCCCGTCGACATGTCGCAGGTCGAGCATCTGCACTGCGAGCGCTCCGACCTGGCCTCGCACAAAAAGGATCTGACCGCGTTTGCGCCTGAGGCTGTGGTCGACTGTTTCGCGCTGACTCGCGCTGACGCGGAGGGCGCGCTGCAGGCGCTGCCCAATGTAAGGCGCTGGATCGTGATCTCCAGCGTCGACGTCTATCGCGCGTTCGGTGCTCTGTTGAGCGGCCATGAGACCGACGCTGTGCCGCTCACAGAAGAGTCGCCGGTGCGCGACGACCGCTACCCGTTCCGCGGAAAGGTTCCTGGCCGCGAGAACTACGACAAGCTCGATGTCGAGGACGTCTACCTGCCGCTGGGGGCGCTTGTGGTGCGCTTGCCGATGGTCTACGGGGAGCACGACTACCAGAGGCGCGAGGAGTTCATCCTGCGCCGCGTCCGTGCCGACAGAAAACGAATTCCATTCGGCGCGGGTTCGTGGCTCACCTGCCGGGTCTACGTGCGCGACGTCGCGCGCGCCATCCGCTTGGCGTTGAGCAAGCCCGAGGTCACGGGCGTGCTCAACGTCTGCGAGGACCGCACTTACTCGGTCGGGCTCTGGGCGAGGATGATCCTCGAGGCCGCAGGATCCGACGCCGAGCTGGTGCGCGTGCCGGACGACCGGCTGCCCGCAGACCTCGAGGAGACCGGCTCTCTTCCGCAGCACATCGCTGCCAGCGCCAACAAAGCCCGGACGTTGCTCGGCTGGTCGACGTCAGACCCGTGGGCGAGCCTCCAAGCCACCGTGCGCTGGCACCTCGACCACCCGCCCGACAACGCCAGCCAGGACTTCTCCGCCGACGACCGCGCTCTAGCTTCCCTCTAGAGTCTTTACCAGCGTGGGGCGGCAGTACCGGCCTTTTGATCCGTTCGAACGCGGAAGCCCTTTCCAGGCGGGGAGGGAAATTCGCGTCCCGCAGATCCCGCGCCGATTCTGGGGCGGCGTGGCGCTCTTCGTAGTGGCGGTCTTCATCTTCCTCGCTGCAAATCCGATCGTCGGGTTCATCACCGAGCTGCAGTGGTATGACGCCCTGGGCTACCGAGACATCTACACGACCCGCCTGACGCTCGAGTGGACGCTTGGCCTTGGCTCGTTCCTCCTCGCCTTCGTCTACCTCGCTGTCAATGTCGGTATTGCGTTGCGCGGCCGCACCGGGGCTGCGCTGCGCGCGGTGGGCATCCGGAGCTCGATCTTTCGCGGGCCTGCCGGCTACGTGACGCTTGGCCTCTCCGCGGTCATCTCCCTGATCCTCGCTGCCGGGATGTTCGGGCAGTGGACCTCCCTGGCGCTCTTCCTGCACTCGTCACCGACCGGGGCCACGGACCCGGTGCTCGGCCAGGACATCTCCTTTTATCTCCTGACGCTTCCCTTCCTGCACGCCGCGACCAACTGGTCGCTGGGCCTCGACTTCCTGACGATCTTGCTGATCGGCGCCGTGTACGCATGGCGCGGCGACAGCTTCGACTTCCGACCGACGCCACGCTCACTTGCTCACGTGTCGGTGCTCATCGCGTTCTTTGGCATCTCACTGGCGGTCGCCACGTGGCTGAGCCGCTACGACCTGCTCTCAGCGCACAACAGCGGGGTGGTGTGGGGCGCGGCGTACACGGACGTGAACGCCCGGCTGCCCATCTTCACTTTCCAGGCCGCCGCGGGGATCGTCCTGGCCGGCGCCCTGATCGCCAACGCATGGGTCCGGCGCCTGTGGCTGCCGGTCGCCGCGATCGGGGCCTGGATCGTCCTGTCGATCATCTCGGCCGCCGTCCCTTCCTTCGTGCAAGGAGTCCAGGTCACACCGAACGCCCAGACGTACGAGCTCCCGTACATCCAGCGCGAGATCGCCGGCACGCGGGCCGCATATGGCCTGTCCAACGTCGCGCAGAGCAACTTCTCGGGCGACCAGCCGCTCACCGCGCAGGACGTGCAAAACGACCAGGTGACCGTCAACAACCTTCGTCTGTGGGACTACCCGGAACTAAAGGACACCTACACGCAGCAGCAGACGCTGCGCACGTACTACAGCTTCAACGACATCGACATCGACCGCTACATCATCAACGGGCAGTACCAGCAGATCGAGATCAGCGCCCGCGAGATGGACACCGCCAAGCTCGCCGCACAGGCTCAGCAGTGGGTGAACATCCACCTGCAGTACACGCACGGGTACGGCGCGGCAGGCAGTCCCGTGAATGGGGTGGGGCCAGAGGGCTTGCCCCAGTACGTGGTGAGCGACGTGCCGCCAACCGGACCGCTCGGCATCACGCAGCCGGCGATCTACTTCGGGGAGACCACCAACGACTACGTGATCGCGCCGTCGAAGACCAACGAGTTTGACTTCCCGCAGGGCGGCCAGGACGTGTTCAACAACTACAAGGGCTCGCACGGTGTGCCGATGACCGGCGTCAACAAGGCACTCTGGTCGCTGCGCCTGAGCGACTTCAACCTCCTGGTCTCCGGGCAGGTGACCGACAAGTCGATGATGCTGTACCGCCGCAACATCAAAGATCGCGCCTCGGCAATCGCGCCCTTCCTGACCTTCGACGGCGACCCCTACCTCGTCGTGGTCGACGGCAAGCTCTACTGGATACTCGACGCGTACACGACCGCGTCCACCTACCCGTACTCGCAGGCGCAGCAGTTCGGCGAGAACAACATCAACTACATAAGAAACTCGGTGAAGGTCGTCGTCGACGCCTACGAAGGCACTCCGACCTTCTACGTGGTCGACGCGAAGGACCCGCTGATCAAGGCATACCAGGCGACGTTCCCCTCGATGTTCAAGCCCCTCGACGCCATGC
Organism: Candidatus Dormiibacterota bacterium; assembly: GCA_035945895.1. Taxonomy (GTDB): domain Bacteria; phylum Chloroflexota; class Dormibacteria; order Dormibacterales; family Dormibacteraceae; genus 40CM-4-65-16. The sequence continues at coordinate 6,740 of DASYZS010000222.1, forward strand.
AGTCAGGACTGCGCGCACACCTCCGCGTCCCCGAGGACATGTTCAACGCGCAGGTCACCGTCTACGCCATCTACCACGTCAACCCCGACGCCTCCGGCGCCAAGGTCCTGTTCGCGCGAGAGGACGTGTGGTCGATCCCGACAGCGCAGAATTCGCCGACCACCGCAGCCGCGCCCGTGACGCCCTACTACGTTCTGTTCAGGCTCCCGGGAGAGCAGCAGGCTGAGTTCTTGCTGATCATGCCCTTCACCCCGCTCAACAAGAACAACCTCGTGTCGTGGCTGGCGGCCCGGAGCGACGGGTCGCACTATGGCGAGTACACCGCATACCTGCTGCCCAAGGGCAAGGTGATCGACGGGCCGCAGCTGGTCGCCAACCGCATCAATCAGAACACCACGATCTCGGCCGATTTCACGCTGTTCAGTCAGGCCGGATCCGAGGTGCAGCAGGGCAACCTCCTGGTGGTGCCGATCGGGAATTCCTTCCTCTATTTCGAGCCTGTTTACCTGCGCGCCAAGGAGACGTCGGCTCTGCCGGAGCTGAAGAAAGTGATCCTCGCCGACCAGGACCAGGTCGTGTACACGGGCTCGCTCGACCAGTCGATCCAGCAGCTCGTCGGGGCCGCGCCACCGCCGGTAAATAACGGGCCGCCGCCCAGCACCTACACGGCGGCGCAAGTCGCCCAGATCCAGAGCTTGATCTCCCAGGCCAACCAGCACTACAAAGCCGCCTACACCGCGCTGGCCCGAGGAGATTTCACGACGTTCGCGACGGAGATGCAGACCGTCGGTCAGATCCTGCAGCAGCTGCAGGCAATTTCCGGGGCTTCGTCTACCCCGGCGGCGAGCGCCTCGCCATCGCCTTCACCCCGTCCGTAGCGGAACGAAGAGGACCGGAAAAAGCGATCGGAAGCTGACCTCGTCCCCGTGGCGCACGTACACGCGCAGGTCCTGGGGTTCTTCTCGGATCACGGCGACCGGGATCACCATGCGTCCTGCATCCGCAAGCTGGTCGATGAGTGCTGACGGCACATCCCGCGCCGCCGCCGCGACCATGATCACGTCGTAGGGCGCTCCCGCCGGCCAGCCGAGGCTCCCGTCCCCGACCGCAACCTCCACGTTGTCGAAGCCGAGACGGCGCAGGACTTCAGATGCGTGCTCGGCGAGCGCCGGCTCGCGCTCGATCGTGATCACCTTGCGGCACAGGCGGCTGAGCACCGCCGCGGCGTAGCCGGAACCGGTGCCGACCTCGAGCGCGACCTCCTCGGGCTGCGGTGCGGACGCCTGCGTCATCAGCGCGACGACCAGCGGTTGGGAGATCGTCTGGCCGCACTCGATCGCAAGCGCTCGATCCTCATAGGCGTGGCGGCGCATGCGCGGCGCCAGAAACTCCTCGCGCGGCACTGAGGCCATCGCCTGCAGCACCCGCTCGTCGGTGACTCCGTGGGGACGGAGCTGCTCGGCGACCATCTTCTGGGCGGGCGTGTCCATCAGAGGCGCAACCGCGAGGGCCGGCCGAGAGAATTGAAGATCCGGGCAGCCCAAGCCGAAGGCAGGGGTGGCCCAAGGAGGAGTGCACTAGAGGTGCACGACGACGTGGGGCCGGGCACCCTAACGCACGGATTGGGCTGCACGGGCTTCAAGGATCCGGCTGGCATCTCACGGTTGCGCCTCAAGATGAGCCTAAACCCGGGAGTAGAATCTGCCTCGTCCCATTGGCGTCGTCGCTCAACAACGTGCCTCAGAAATGGCGCCGCCCCGTCCGGCAGCGCTCGCGCCTGGTCAGACGCACCGGCCCCGCTCACTCGCGCGTGGAATTTGCGCACCCTTCCGAGCAGGAGTTCGCACGCTTCCTCGACTACTACCGCATCCGCTGGCAGTACGAGCCCATGTCGTTTCCCATCGCATGGGAGGGGACGCGAGTGGCTGAGATGTTCACCCCCGACTTCTACCTGCCGGAGCACGACCTCTACGTCGAACTGACGACGATGAAGCAGTCGCTCGTCACGCCGAAGAACCGCAAGCTGCGCATGGTCCGTGAGCTCTACCCCGAGCTAAACGTTCGCCTTCTCTACCGCCGCGACTACCAGCAGCTGCTCACCAAAGCGGGCTACGGCGCGCTCGAGGTGCAGCACCTGCGCAAAGAGGACATCGGCCAGATCCTCATCTCCCCCGTGGAGCTCGAGTCGCGCCTCCGTGCGCTCGGCCGGAAGATCTCCCGCGACTATCGCGGGCAGTCGCTCGTGCTCGTCGGCGTGCTGAAGGGCGTCACCTTCTTTCTCGCCGACCTTGCGCGGCAGATCAAAGTGCCGTTCGTCGTCGACTACCTGGACCTGCAGCGCTACGCCGGCGCCCAGCCCCAGGATCGGGTGCGCATCGTCCGCGACCTCGACTACCCGATCGAAGGGCGCCACGTCCTGCTGGTGGAGGACATCATCAACACCGGCTTCACGATCGACTACGTCGTCTCGGAGCTGCGGCGGCGGTCACCTGCATCGCTGGAGATCGTCACCTTGCTGGACCGACCGCTCCGGCGCATGGTCAAGGTGCCCATCCGTTACGTCGGCTTTCAGATCCCCAACGACTACGTCGTCGGCTACGGGCTCGACTACCGCGAGCTGTACCGCAACCTTCCGTTCATCTGCACCCTTCGGACCAGCGTCTACGACATCCGCGCGTCTGAGTAGGCTGCTGGCCTGGATGGCCAGGCAGGATTTCGGCGTCCTGGTCTCAGCCGGATTGTTAACGGACGTGGAAGAGATCGTCGTGATGGCGTATCTCGCATCACATCGCGGCGCCTCGCGACCCGAGGCTTATCACTGGATGCACTACGAGGATCCCGAGCCGGTTACGCGGCTCGTTGACGCGGTCAGGCGGCTGGGGAAAAATGGAGCGCGCTTCGACGCTGGGGCTGTGGACAAAGCCTGCGCTGAGGCGGCAAAACTGGGCTATCCGAACTAGTCAGCCCATGTGGAGCTTCTGGGGAAAAGTAATGCCCCAAGAGACCTTCCTGTTTACCCTGAAGTCCCCTATGCGTTTTTCGGTTTCCATCCCGGGTTGCCCCGGACCTTCCACCTACTCGACGTTCGGTATCCTCAGGTTTACCGTACTCAGCCGCTTGGGGCGACGCGAAAGTTAACAGGCCTCTAAGGGCACGTCAACAAAGAAAAAAATCGGCTCGCCAGGCAAATGTTGGTGGCTTGACACAGAGACATGAGAATCGTTAGAGGAGGGATCTGATTGATGCGCGAAGTCGTGATCGTCGAAGCAGTCCGCACAGCGATCGGACGGCGCAACGGCAAGCTGAAGGACGTCCATCCCGTCGTTCTCGGCTCGCTCGTCCTCAAAGAAACCGTGGATCGCGCCGGCATCAAGCCCGACCAGGTCGATGACGTCGTGTTCGGATGCGTGACACAGGTCGGCGAACAGAGCCTCAACATCGGACGCAACGCGTGGCTCACGGCCGGCTTTCCGGTGACCACACCCGCGACCACGGTCGACCGGCAGTGCGGTTCCAGCCAGCAGGCGATTCATTTCGCGGCGAACCTCATCCAGGCGGGCGTGTGCGACATCACCATCGCGGGCGGCGTCGAGTCAATGAGCCGCGTCCCCATGGGCTCCAACGCGATGCAGCCCGGCGTGCCCTTTCCGCCAGAGCTCACCGAGCTTTACGACCTCGTGCCCCAGGGCATCTCCGCTGAGCTGATGGCGCGCAAGTACGGAATTTCGCGCAAAGCGATGGACGAGTTCAGCGTGGAGAGCCACCACCGTGCGGCCCAGGCAACCGAGAAGGGTTACTTCATGTCTCAGATCATGCCGGTGGACATCTCCAACGGCCAGGTCGAGATCTTCTCGAAGGACGAAGGCATCCGCGCGAACGCCAACTACGAAGCAACCGCGGCGCTTCAACCCGCGTTCAACCCCGAGCACCACATCACCGCAGGAAACTCGAGCCAGATCTCGGACGGCGCGGCGGCCGTGCTGTTGATGTCGCTGGATAAGGCCAAGGAGCTTGGGCTGCGGCCGCGGGCTCGGATCCGCGCGCAGGCGGTCGTGGGCACGGACCCGGTGCTGATGCTCGAAGGTCCCATCCCCGGGACCGCGGCGGTGCTGAAGAAAGCCGGGCTCGAGCTGAGCAGCATCGACCTGTTCGAGGTCAACGAAGCCTTCGCGTCGGTGGTGCTGGCGTGGCAGAAG